>CAJWHF010000014.1 GCA_913041275.1 uncultured Opitutia bacterium | reverse complement strand
ACACGTTGTAGGCTAGTTGATTACCCCATTCTTGAGGGGGATGATGTGTTTCTACATTTGCCTGTAATATCAGGCTAAATAATGAAAATATGCATACACCTATCTTAGTTGGATATCTCATTGAAAATTTAGATTTTTTTCTAAGTCCAAGATTTTTGTTTTATTAATAAGCTATGGAACAGGGGTAGTTCTATTAGTGGGCGGTGCACCACTCGTACTAGGATACGATCCGTTTCATGGTATCTTCAGAAACGCGCCTGCAGTCACGGAAGGCATGTTTAGCAGAGTCGAGTACTTGATCAAATTTACCGTACTGTTCACGATCTTCAAATTCGAATCCGAGTAGGGCGCGGCCAACGCGCTCCCCGGAATAAACGTAATTGAAATAGCATAGATTACTGTGAGGGCTCAGTACGCGAAGAAATTCTGCGAGGACACCAGGGCGTTCATGAAATTCTAAAGTAATAAAAATTGGGTACACTAATAATTTTGGCTCATAGTGAATAAGGCGAAAGCTTACGTCTGATTCAGAAGTGACCTCACTAAAAGCAAAATTACTTAGCTCGAGTGCCTGACAGAGCACTTTAAAATCTGTGGGCAATAGATCGAAGCCAATTACTGGGCTAGCCCCTTGAGTATCGGTCTTTCCATACTGGAAGTCCATGATACTTATCGTTTCAGGTAGAGATTCCAACAGTCGATACATAGCTCCAGGTTTTTCAGGTATCTGGATCTTGAGATAGCGCCGCCGGGCTGCTCCCACCGCGGAGCGACCAGCGATTGTGGCTAGTTGCTCAAAGTCCATATTAGCGCCACAGAGTACGGTCAGCACGCTTTGATTCGCCAGCTTACTACGATGTTTTAGCACGGCTGCTACTCCCATTGCTCCCGAGGGCTCAGGGATGCAGCGCAGCTCTTCCCAAAGAAATTGTATAGCCGCAGAGACTTCGTCATTACTCACTACCATCCATTCGTCGACTACTTCAGCGCAGATTTGATGGGTGAGCGTGCCGACTTTTCGCACGGCAGTTCCATCACAAAAGACATCAATTTGATCTAGAGTAACTGGTTCTCCTGCCTTGATGGCAGCGGCCATAGAAGCTTGACCTTCGCCCTCGACTCCTACGATGCGAATACTAGGAAACTGATTTTTTAAGTAACTCGCAACGGCCGCAGCCATGCCACCGCCACCAACTTGAAGATAGGCGACATCAAAGGGGCCTTGCCCTGATGTGACAATCTCATCTGCTAAAGTGCCTTGTCCTGACATTACCGCTAGCTCGTCGTAGGGGTGAATATAAGTAAGTCCGCTTTCTGCTGCACATTTATGTGCAGCTGCACTCGCATTGTCGTAGCTATCGCCGTGGAGTCGTATTTCAACATGGTCGCCACCGTGCCGCTTTACTGCAACTTGCTTCATCCGTGGAGTCGACAGAGGCATATAGATGATTGCACGAGTGCCTAGCTTACAGGCAGCAAGCGCAACGCCTTGAGCGTGGTTACCAGCAGATGAAGTGACTACGCCGCCATTCAACTCTTCGGTAGTTAGTTGCGCCATGCGATTATAAGCTCCACGCCACTTGTAAGCGTGTATGGGAGAAATATCTTCGCGCTTAACGAAAAGTTCTACGCTTGGTTTGGACAAGGTAATGTGATCTAGAGGGGTTGCTCCGCCCACCTCATAAACACGCTTGCTTGCTTCTAGGATGCCTTGCTGAAGCCTGTAATGAAGGTTTTTGGTGTCCATTATATGAGTACACACAATTTTTTGCTTTAGCTCAAGGTAGAAGGGTACCTATTTGAATTCGCTTAAATCCTATGCTTAATCCTTTTAACTCCTTAATAAAGCCTTAGTTTTTATTTTTCTTTTTTATGAACAATAGTTTCTCCAAGCTTCCGATACACGACGTTTCCGACGAACTGATCGCTGGCCTTGAGCAGACGGGGCGAGTCATACTTTCTGCACCTACAGGTTCGGGGAAGTCGACTCAAGTGCCTCAGATATTGCTCAACCATAGTGGTATTAAGGGGGAGATCGTTGTGTTGCAACCGCGCCGCTTGGCGACACGACTTCTTGCCAAACGAGTGGCTTCTGAGCTTGGTGTACTACTAGGCGATGAGGTCGGCTACCAAATACGCTTTGAAAATGTCGTTAGTAATAAGACACGAATTCGTTTTGTGACCGAGGCGATTTTATTTAGACAGATTCTACAAGATCCTTCGCTAAAGGGGGTTGGTGCACTTATATTTGATGAATTTCACGAACGCCATTTGACTAGCGATTTGAGTTTGGCATGTGCCTTGCAATCAGTGCTGAGAATACGAACTGATATGAAGCTGATCGTGATGTCTGCTACCCTTGATATTGAAGCTTTAAAAAAATTTTTAGAGCCTTGTGTCTGCATCCAGGCTTCTGGGCGGATGTATCCGGTACAAGTTGATTATGCTGGAGCAGGCCTTGGGCGTAATTCTGCTCCGATTTGGGAACGAGCGGCGCAGGCATTCAAAAAATCTGTTAGTGGCAAGCAAGGAGACATCCTTATTTTTATGCCGGGCGCCTATGAGATCAGCAAAACAATCGCCGCGATCCAGAGTTTGCCTGAGGCAAAAGCTTACGAGGTATTACCCCTCCACGGGGAGTTGCCGGTCGAAGCGCAGGAACGCGCTATCAAAACAATGGAGCAACCTAAAGTAATCGTTTCTACCAATGTATCTGAGACCTCGATTACGATCGAAGGTGTACGCACGGTAATTGATGGAGGCTTGGCCCGTGTAGTCCGTTACGACCCGGCGCGAGGAATTAATTCTATACTAGTGGAGGTAATTAGCCGTGCCTCGGCTGAGCAGCGCGCTGGCCGAGCAGGGCGCACGGGCCCGGGACTATGTATTCGACTCTGGAGTGAGGCGGAGCATCAAGCTAGATCGGATCGCGATGAAGCCGAAGTCACGCGTGTGGATCTTTCCGAGATATTATTGATTTTATTAAAAGGTGGAATTCAAAAATGGCATGAATTCCCATGGTACGAGTCGCCATCTAGTGCTTCCTTAGCTCGCGCAGAAACCTTACTGTATAATTTAGGTGCAATAGATGTAAATAGTCAGCTAACCGACCTTGGTCAAAAGATGGCAGACTTTCCCCTTCATCCCCGATATACCCGTCTCTTGATCGAAGGGGATGCTCTTGGAGTACTTCCTGATGTGGCTCTAATCGCTGCACTTAGCCAAGGTCGTAGCATTTATCGAGTAGCAAGGGATAGTAATATCCGTACCGAACAGCTAAGACAGATCAACGATCATACAGATGATCGGTCTGACTTCTTTGTTCAAATTCGCGCTTTCGAACTAGCACAGGCCGCCAATTTTAAGGCTCTGGAATGTAGGAAACTAGGTATTCACGGTGGTGCAGCTCGGCAGGCACATGCTGTCTACGAACAGTTATTAAAACTTGCGAAGCGTGCAGGACTCGACACGCGTGCCGCCGCATTACCTGACTTGGAAGATCGCATTTGCAGATGTATACTCGTCGCTTTTAGCGACCAGCTCTGCCTGCGCAAAGATCGTGGCACGAGGCGCTGCTCAATGACGCAGGGCAGGAACGGCGAACTGCGCCGAGAGAGCGTAGTAGAGAGCAAACTCTTTGTCGCTGGCGAAATCGAAGAGCGTGAACTCAGGGGGGACGTCACAGTACTACTCTCATTAGTCACCGCAGTGGATTTATCTTGGTTAAAGAAAACTTTCCCTGATGATTTTAGCGACCGATTTAAGACGTATTATGACCCCGATACACGACGGGTACACAGTAGCCGTGAATTACGCTTTCGAGACCTCACACTAGAAACGAAAGAGCACGGAGAACCCGATACCGATCAAGCAGCAAAACTTTTGGCCGCTGAGGTCAAGGCTGGGAATCTTAAATTGAAGCATTGGAATTCTGAGGTAGAAAACTGGATAAACCGGGTTAATTTCGTAGCTAATAACTGCCCAGATGCCGAAGTAGCACTCATAGACACAGAAGCGCGGTCCTTAATTATTGAGCAAATTTGTCACGGTGCGCTTAGTTATAAGGAAATAAAGGATCGTTTAGTTATTGGTGTGGTCAGAGAGTGGATTCGTTCTGAGCAGCATTATTACATAGAGATTTATGCTCCGCCTGAAATTACATTACCGGGGCGCAGTCGCCCTGTACGGATAAGATATGAGGCGGATGGCCGTGCGATTATCGCTTCGAAATTACAGGATTTCTATGACGTACCAGGTTCCCTTCTTACAGTGGCTAATGGGAAGGTACCTTTACTTATCGAGCTACTTGCACCGAACCAAAGGCCTGCTCATCTGACCGAAGACTTAGATGGCTTTTGGGATGGTGCCTATTTACAGGTACGTAAGGATTTAGCTGGTCGCTACCCGAAGCACGAATGGCGATAAATCAGTCCGCGACTTAGCCAGTATAATTTTTGTATAAAGATTTTACCAACGTAGGGTTGAACCAACCGAGTACTGGTCGCCGCGGCCGGGCGTGCCTGGAACGTCCTGAAAGTCATCGTCCCATGCGTTATCGATAGCAAAGAATAGTTCCAAGTTTTCGAATTGGGGTGGATAGATACTTAGACCAATATGAGTGAAAAGAGCAGAGTCGCTACCGAGGCGAAGTGAATTTTCTTGGTTCTGCCGCCACTCGTTATCAATTCGCACTTCAATCGTATCAGAAGGGCTCCAGATCGCGCCTAGTGTGAAACGGTGCTTGGCATAGTTTAGCGCGTAGAAGCTAGCGTCGATAGAATCGTCACCGTAGTCCTCTTTCTTACTTAAGTGAGTATAGCTAGCAATTGCTTCGATAGTATTCCAGCGCTTAGAGGCTATCAGTTCGACGCCGAAAGTTTCAATATCTACACCAGTTGCGGATCTTGCGTAAGCGTCGTTGTTAGAGTAGGTCCAGTCAGTAAGGTCGTTATCTCGTCGATGGAAAATAGCACCTCTCAGGCTCCAGTTAGTGTGTCTTGAGCTAGCACCTAGCTCAAGATTTTGACTAGTTTCCCTGCCTAGGTTATGATTACTCCTAAATATGCCACTCGTTTCGCTGCCTCCAATCGCGGAGTATCCAGGTACTTGAGTAGCTTCAGAGTAAGAAAGATATATCTGCTCTGTTTTATCGTTTTGTACCCGTTTCCAGCCAATGTCTCCTAAAAATGAAAAGTTGGAGCTATCTCGGTTGCTGTGGCCATAATTAGCTCCGGCACGTATCGTAAGGGTCTCATCATTATTCAATGCGATAAGATACTCGGGGAGTACGCTAATTTTGTTATATTTCCTAGATTGAAACTCACCTTGCTCTAGTGATGAGGATTCAATTTCGTCTTCCATAAATTGAGCCCCGTAGTTTAATCCAATAGTTTCGTTGACCTTGTGGAAACCACTAAAAGCAAGTGATGTTGCTTCTGTTTTATGGTCTGCAATAAACTCAAATGGGAATGGTGTGAAATCTCTAGCATCTAAATAATAATTATCAGTGTGCCGCCTATGCGTCGCTGTAAGCTCCAAAAAACTTTCGATTCCATAATTTTGGCGATGATTGAGTATAAATAACCGTGTCTTTAGACTCTCGTATTCTGGAGATAGAGTTAGAGCAACAGGATTAGCAAATCTGGAAGCGGTATACATTCCAGGCCAGGCGAAGAATTTTTCCTGATAGCCGGCGAAAAAGTCAGTTTGTGAATCTAGGCTTAAAATTTGGAAACGAGTCGTGCTACGGTCGAAGTCGTGTTCGCCATTATTTATAGCCCCGTCACTTTCTGAACTAGAAATTTCGGCTTCGAGACCCCAAGACCAATCTCCACTTTCGCCTAGCGCGCCGGTTTGACCATGATGGATTCGCTGAAAGTTTAGGCCGTGGTCACCGCCACCGATCGTTAGCTTCCCTCCGTCTTGAATTTGGCTCCACCCATAGCTGATAGTGCCCGCTGTACTGTTGAATCCGAATAGGGCGTTTTCGCTTCCAGTCAAAATTTCAGGGAGTGTCAGCATTTCTGGAGCGATAGGCAATTCTGTGGAGTAGTGACCAGTCTGAGGGTCGATAAGTGTAGCACTACCAATGCGAAAACCAGTACCTTCGAAAATCCCGCCCCTTATGCTTACATCCCCCTGTGCCTCTGCCATATTGCGAGACTGCAAATCAACGCGCGGCTCAAATTCTAAATTTGATATAGGCGACTCGTAGGTAGAGACTGGACTAATATTAGCAGTTTGCTGCGCTCCCACGTACAGTGTAGGTAAGGTCAGTGTGTTTTCTGCGGTAAGAAGTAATGGCAGCAAACATAATAACATGTGTGAGAGTGAGGTAGTTTTTGATTGAAACATACACTCGTATAAAGATACTCCTGTAATAAAATCAAATATTAACAGAAAAATAATAATACTTAATATTATCATAATTCAGCTGTTTTTAAAAAGCCTTGATTTAAGCTACTAGTAAGTGCTATGTAACACGCTTATTTAATAACCTCTTTTTATTTAGATAGATACAGAACAATGGCATTACTAAATCTAGGTTTCGCTATACTAATCATAAAGATTACAATATGCGTATTACCCTTTGCGATAGGTATCTTTTTGTTCGCAGCTCCGGAGGAAAAGAAACGTGACTTGCGTAACGTTTTATGTAGCAAACTTTTTGGGGTAAGAAATGCAATCCCTTACGCTAGTTTCGCGCGTAGTTTACTAGTAATAGGTACGCTACTATTGTTGTTCGCTTTAGCAGCTACGTGGTTCCTGCTTTTGAGTAAATATTTTATCAGCGAGGAGGAGCTTAGGTCACAGATTCTGTATTCTCTAATCGGATATTGCTGATTCGCTACACTTTTCTTCTAGAGCTCTTTGGTAGATTTCCCGGCTGATCCATGCGTCCGTAGCCGCATATTGAATTTGCTTTCGATCAAGATCAGGACGTGCCCAATTAGAGACTTGGGCTGCTTTACTTATACGCCCACCTAGTAAAAGTCCTGCCAGTGCCCGAAGACCGCGATTTTCGTATCCGAGTGAAACTGTAATCTCTGCGAGATCTACAAAACCATGTGGTACAAAATCTTCCATGGCGCGGAGTTCTTTGACGTCATCCTTAATCGCCACACCAGTCTTCAATATCTTTGAGGATTCTAGAATTGGTAGCAGCGGGGCAATTGTATTAACCTTGCAAATGCGAAAGAGATAGACGCAGTTTTCACTCGCAAGTTGTACCAATGCGGGAGGGTAGTATTCACCCTTCTTAAAAGAAGGGCGCGTTTCTGTGTCGAAACCAAGGTGGCTTTCATTTAGTAGTTTTGAGACGCAGGACTGCATAGCCTCAAGCGAGTCAAGAACACAGACCTCACCATCCCAGCAAATCATTGGTAGGTCATTGATAGCTTCTTTACTGATACTTCTTTTTTCTACATTAGGTTTATCTTTTGAATCTGGCATATGCGAAAGTATTTTAATAAGCACTAAGCATTGATAGTAGCATCCATTACTGCAACGCATCCTATGAATTAGTTTTTGTTTCTGATGTCGTGAAATGAAATTTTAAAAGAGCATCATCTGCTCATCGCTCAAGTAAGATGTGGCTTGGATAAGACTCATATCATTGTTTTGCACACGGTTCACACGGCTAGATACAGTATGCGTAGATAGATTTATTTCTCTAGATATAGCCTGTAGGTCAGACTTATTTATATCACCGCTTAACCAAGAGGAATGTGTATCTTCTCTAATTATGACTGGCATTCGTTTGTGGATCCTGCTCACAGGAGCCTGCGCCTGAGTTGTTAATACTACAAAGGAGGATATTTGATTATTTTCCTTATTTGGGAAATAAATTCCTGCATAAAATTGTAAAGTCTCGCCCTGTTCGTAGATGTAGTAGGGCTTCTTGCTAACGCCATCTTGGTACCATTCGTAAAATCCATTAGATGGCAGCAGGCATCGGTGCTCCTGCCAACTCTCTCTGAATCGTGGATTAGTATTTGCTGATTCAATACGTGCATTAATATGGAAATTTTGCGGCGTACGTAGGCCCCAATTCATAATAGAGGCCACTACGAAATTTTTATCTTTAGATGCTATACTTAAAGCGTTCTTACCTGGACTAATGTTATAATCTGGCTCGTAGTCATCGGGTAGAGTAAGTGCAATGGACTTCGCTAACTGCTTTTTTTGGGCGTGGAGTGTGTATCGGCCGCACATTATAAAATCTTTTTGTTTATGTAATAAAGCCAATTAAGGACCCATTACAGCCCTGAAAAATTATCTATCGTTTACTGCTCCAGACACGTAATGAGGATAGAAAAAATAGCTCCAGTGCTGCGACTTGATTAAAATTTATCTCCATAAGGCCTACTGATTTCTCGAGTATCTCGGTGGCGCGGTGGAGCGCGGTTGTGGGAAGCTGGCCATTATTAAGAGATTCGACGTCCCTTGCAAATTGCGCGGTAGCACCCTGTATCTGCGCGAATAGTTCTTTGCGATAGCCTTTGCTTAGGCCTGCTTCCATCGCATCTTTTTCTTCAGCACTTATGCTCTGATGAAGACTCTTCTTTTGAAATTCCCACTCTTGCTCGGTCATTTCTTTGAGAATATTTTGGAAGCGGGCATTGAGTCCATAAGCTCCCATCATTATGTGAGGAATACTTTCTTTATTTACTCCATTAATAAGCAATCCTAGCCATTCTCGGTAGTCGGCTACCCATTTTATCCATTTGGGATTTTCTTTGCTTTCCATCTTAGCGGGAATACGGAAGTTCAGACAACGACTACGAATAGTATCAAGTAGGTCGTAGGGACGTGTTGAAAGTAAAAAGAGCGTGGTGCCTACTGGCGGCTCTTCAAGCGTTTTTAAAAATGCATTAGCTGAGGCGGGGTTCATTCGGTCGGCATCGAGTAATATGCCGACTTTACGACCGCCTTGATTAGAACTTTTCGCCATGTCGACGACTAGCTTGCGCATCGAGTTGGCCTCATCGCTTTTTCCAACTTTAATTATGCGAGCCTTACCGCTAGGACGAAGAATAAAACAGTCAGGGTGCTCAAAGGGATCTCCGTTAGATTCAAGTAAGTGGGCGGTGATGGATCGGACAATTTTTTCGAGGCTCGATAAGCTTTCCCCATGTAAGAGTATTCCATGTGCGAGCCTGTTTTGTGAGAGTGAGCGATCAAGCACTTGTACAGCACGGCAAGAGCTCAGCGTATCAGGTAATACATTACATAAGGTTGAAGATTTAGAAAAATTATTTTTTGCACACATCTGTATATACTATTTTGTGTAAATTTAATAGATTCTGCAAGTAGCAACATATTAATCGAAGTTATGACTAAAAAAGAACGCGCAAGTTATATAAATAAACGCCTACAGGAGCTATACCCAAGTCCGGACGTTCCCTTAGATCATAAGGACGCATATACGCTACTCATAGCTGTATTACTCTCTGCGCAATGCACAGATGTGCGTGTAAACAAGATTACGCCTCTGCTATTCGCACGCGCCGATACACCTAAGGAGATGGTAAAAATACCTGTGGAAGAAATACAGGATATTATCCGCCCCTGTGGGCTTTCACCTATGAAGTCAAAAGGCATCTACGGTTTGTCTCGAATCCTTTTGGATGAGTACAAGGGCGAGGTGCCTGCCGATATATCGGCATTAGAAAAACTTCCATCGGTGGGGCATAAAACGGCCTCGGTAGTTATGGCGCAGGCATTCGGTGTCGCAGCTTTTCCTGTCGATACGCATATCCACCGATTGGCCCAGCGATGGGGCTTAACTAACGGAAAAAATGTTGTTCAAACAGAGCGCGATTTAAAACGCTTATTTCCTGAGTCTTCTTGGAATGACTTACATCTGCAGATTATCTTCTATGGGCGCGAGTTTTGTACAGCGCGTGCTTGTGATGGTATGGTTTGTCAAATCTGCCGCACGATTTATCCGATGCGAAAACGTCCTAAAAAAACATTCAAAGCTTAGCAATTATTAATTACTCATTTACCTATACTATATATACTAAAACACTACGCTGAGAAATTTGTAGAGTCTTCTGCTGGTACTTTCTACTCTAAATAATTTGCTAATCTATGCCAATGCGCGAGGGCTAGCTCTTCCGCACGAATGGTAGGTGAGATCCCACGTTTTATTAAGTCTTTGAACCACTCGATTGCGCCTGTTTGTTTGTCGCTCTTGCAGAGAGCGCCAAGTTGTTTTCTACGACGAGTAAAAATGCGACGAACGCAATCGCGGGCGACGGGACTAAATCGGACGCAGTCCGTCTTGCGATCAAGACACAGGAGGACAGAATCGACTTTAGGCGACGGGTGGAAACATTTAGCTGAAACTGGGTGTTTACTAGAGATATCAAATGCAGATTGAAGAAAGATTGAAATGGCTCCGAAGGTTTTACTGCAGTGTAATGCGCCGTAACGATCGGCCGTTTCTTTTTGCAACATAAGTACCATGCGATCGGGTAGTGGACCGGATATAACTGCGTCCATCCAAGGCGTGGAGACAGCGTAGGGTAAGTTGGCCACGATCTTGTATCGATCCTTGGCATTAGCGATTGGGAGTCCCGCAAGTGGATAATTAAGACAGTCGCCTTCAATTAATCGTAGGTTGCTTTGGTGGCAAAGCAATTGATCGCGAATATGCTTTGCAAGTCTAGCATCGCGCTCGACTGCCCATACCCGTGCTCCGGTCTCGAGAATTGCTTTGGTAAGTGTGCCGAGGCCAGGGCCGACTTCAACGACGCAATCGCTCTCGGATACCTCCGCTAGTTTAACCGATTTACGAACTATATTGCCGTCCACAAGGAAATTTTGCCCTAACCTTTTATTAGGTATGTGTTCTAACTGCTGGAGAAGTTCTCGGGTGAATGTGGGGCTCAAGGGCATTGATCTAGAATGTAACTTTAGGAGTTGAAGATCCAAGTCACCATGTGGGGTAATGCCTAGGATTCATTCAAGCGTTGTGAAAAGCTTCAATTAGTGCTTCGGTCTGTTCTGATCGCATAAGAGCTTCGCCGACGAGAATAGCATCAGCTCCGCAATTGCGAGCGCGTTCGGCTCCTTCAATGTCGAAAATCCCGCTCTCGCTAATTTTGATGATTCCATCAGGTATTTGAGGGATGAGTAATTCAGATACAGCGAGGTCGGTCTCGAAGCGCTTGAGGTCGCGGTTGTTAACACCAATTATTTTTGGATCAAATTTGAGTGCTTTTTCTAGTTCGCGTTCTTCGTGAATTTCGTAGAGCACATCTAGTCCAGCGACATCTGCAGCATCACGGAGGGATTTTATTTCGTCAGGCTCGAGAGCTCGAACAATAATAAGAATACAGCGTGCACCTGCTTCAGTGGCTTCAAGTACCTGAATGGGGTGTACCATGAAGTCTTTGCGCAGACAAGGAGTACTGCGTTCGTGGCGTTCGAGAAAATCGACTACATCCCAAAGATCCTGCAAGCTTCCACCGAAGTAATCGGTATCGGTCAAAATTGACAGGCAGTCAGCTTCGGCATTGATGTATTCACGGGCTTGTTCGACAGCATCGAGATGACTTGGTGCAAGTTCTCCCGCTGAGGGCGATTTACGTTTGATTTCTGCAATTACCGAGAGATGCTCTTTCTGGGCAAGGGTTTTTAGAAAGCTGTCGCCCTGGACTTTTATACGACCAAGCCTCTCTAATTCTTGATCGCGGACAGGTCGGACTTGATCACGCAAAGCGTGACGTTTGGCGGCCATAATCTCAAATAGTTTGTCCATGATTTATTTCAAAGTGCCCAAGCTTAACTCTAATTTCAAGTCGCACTTTTCTACTTTTAATCTAATCTAATATAATATTGTACTAAATTAATAAAAGAAGACGTTCTATAAAAAAGTCGCCCCCAATAGGGGCGACTTTACTTTAAGAGTGAATGCTAGATGTAGAATTAAATGTACTGCTTTTTGTAGAGACTAAGCCTTAGCATTTTTATAATTTTCTTCCGCTTTGTTCCAATCCACTATATTCCAGAAAGCCTCAATGTATTGTGGGCGCAGATTTTGATATTTCAAATAGTAAGCGTGCTCCCATACATCGAGTCCAATCACAGGTTTGCCTTCAACCTCTGCGATACCATTCATCGTTGGAGAATCTTGATTGGGCGTCGAAGTTACAGCAAGGGAGCCGTCCTTCTTGACTATAAGCCACGCCCAGCCTGAACCAAAGCGCGTAGCTCCTGCCTCAGCAAATGCAGACTTAAATGTGTCGAAACCGCCGAGTTCGTTATCGATAGCTTCTGCTAGTGTGCCACTAGGTTCCCCGCCACCATTCGGGCTTAAGATCGTCCAGAAAAAGCTGTGGTTGGCATGACCGCCGCCGTTATTACGCACAGCGCCACGCTTTTCTGCAGGGACAGTTGAAAGATCGCTTACAAGTTCACAGATAGTTTTGTTCTCTAACTCGCTACCTTGGATTGCTGCATTTAGTTTAGTAATGTATGTATTGTGATGTTTGCTGTGATGGATTTCCATCGTACGAGCATCAAAGTGTGGTTCAAGCGCATCGTATGCGTGTGATAGTTCGGGTAATTCGTGTGGCATAATCTTAGAAGTAATGTTTATTATGAATATATGTGAAGTTATAAGTATGACTCTTTGGTCGCATCTGTCAAACGAGTGCTTGCCTAACTCTTAGTAGGCAAATCTATTTTAGTTAGAAGATCGTTTCTTCTCAAAAAATGCTTTTAATATTTCGTGGTTGAGGCTTTCGAGTATGCCGCCAATAGATTTAAATTTATGGTTACTATCGGGAAGTGCTCCTAAATCAGTTGCTCCACCCACGCAGCCCATCTTAGGGTCAGGCAGACCGTAATAAACCATATTTATTCTAGCAATGACAAGTGCACCCGAGCACATAGGGCAAGGCTCCTTCGTCACATATAGCGTGCATTCATTTAGGCGCCAATCTCCAAGTGTGTTGGCTGCTTGTGAGATGGCTAGTATTTCTGCGTGTGCGGTTGGGTCGTTAGCTGTACGAGATTGATTATGTGCGGAAGCGATTATGCGCCCTTGGTGCTCAATTACTGCACCGATTGGTACTTCGTCTTTTTTCCAAGCCTCAATAGATTCATTGTATGCATGGGACATGAAGTAGTCGGCATCACGCTTCATTTCTGAGGGATAGAGTTTTTCGAATGGGCATTTCATTACAGGAGATTAAATCTTAAAAACAGCTATAGAACCAATCTTGACTTTTTGCCATCAAGCGATTGTTTCGTCGATTTTATAATTATATATGTCAAAAGCACAAAGCGAAGAATATGTTGAAGTCGAAGGCAAAATTGTTGCTGTTCTTCCGAGTACTATGTTCAGAGTAGAGCTTGCCAATGGTCATCAAGTTCTTGCCCATATTTCTGGAAAGCTTCGCAAACACTTCATTAAGATCACCACAGGGGATACTGTTAAGATGGAAATGAGCCCCTATGATTTAGACAAGGCACGTATTGTCTACCGTTTACGCAATGCTCATGTACAGAGAAATGCGCCCAAGCGTAGCTATGGTCCTCGCCGTAGGTAGCTACTGGGTAAGTAGCTAATTTTAGGGGAGGTTGGTCAGTTTCCGTAAATTAATAGAACCTATTTTATTGTTCAATAGAATGATAAGATTTTCGCAGAACGAGTAAAATTATTTATTGTAGTTCCTTAAGTTGGTTACTCTGAGAATTGCGTTTATATGAAGAATGCTTGATTCATCCTTAAATTAAGCTAGCTTTGTTATTTATTATATACTAAGGAATTTATATTATGAGTAAATTATATACATCAATTACTGACACTGTTGGTAGTACACCACTTGTTAAGATCAATAACACTACTGCTGGCCTCCTAGCAGATATTTATCTGAAATGTGAATTTTTCAATCCGTTAGCGAGTGTTAAAGACCGTATCGGTAGAGCTATGATCGAGGCTGCAGAGCGTGACGGTAAGCTCAATGCAAACAGCGTCGTGATAGAACCTACTTCGGGTAATACCGGAATTGCGCTTGCTTTTGTTTGCGCTGCTAAAGGTTACAAGCTAATACTAACAATGCCCGAAACAATGTCGGTCGAGCGGCGTGTATTACTTCGCATGCTAGGCGCCGAAATCGTACTCACCCCGGGGCCAAAGGGTATGCCTGGCGCGATAGCTCGAGCTGGTGAACTAGTTGAGGAGTACGGAGAAAATGCCTACATGCCACAACAATTTGAAAATCCTGCCAATCCCGAAGTACACCGCCAAACAACGGCTGAAGAAATCTGGGCAGCTACGAATGGTAAGATAGATGCTTTTGTCTCAGGTGTCGGTACCGGTGGTACAATTACTGGTGTCTCTGAAGTCATCAAATCACGTAAAGACTTGCTCACCGTGGCGGTCGAACCTGAAGCCAGTCCAGTGATTTCGGGTGGTCAGCCAGGCCCGCACAAGATTCAAGGTATAGGTGCAGGCTTTATCCCTAAAAACTGCAACGTGGATGTAATTGACGATATCATTAAGGTCTCTAACGAAGATGCTTTTCAGACCGCGCAGACACTAGCAGAAAAAGACGGTATTCTTGGCGGCATTTCTACTGGTGCTAATGTTTGGGCTTCGATGCAGTTAGCCAAGCGCCCAGAAATGGCTGGTAAATCAATAGTGACTATTGGTTGTAGCTTCGGCGAGCGTTACTTATCAACTCCACTTGCAGAGAAAGCGCGCGAGGAGATGATGGGTGCAAGCGCCAAGTAGGCCCTAAATTAAGTACATTTTAAAACTATTTGATTATAAATCTTAGTTTTAAAAATATCCATTTATTTGTAGTTCTAAGCGGGCTATTGATTGCCTCTTGCGCAAGTGGTAGAGAAAAAGGGGTCTTAATTTTTCCTGACGACCCCGTTCTAGCGTTAGAGTTGATAACTCGAGAACTAGCCGATGGTAATGGTGGAGTTATCTGGGATGCTATGCCTGCGAGTTATCAAAGCGACATTAACTCTGTCGCGCACCTATTAGCAGAAAAGGTAGATGCGGAACTTTATAACAAGAGTTTCTACCTCATTCTGCGCATAATTGATGTAGCGACTAAGCAAAAAAAATTTATTTTTAATACTAACTTCGGAGGCAAAATATCTGAAGATAATCTTGTTAAAGTTGAGGCGGCTTGGTCATCGATCATCGCTTTATCTAAGTGTCTTTCGCGAAGCTCAATCGGAGATGCAGACGGCTTAAAGTCCTTTGATGGGCAGAGCTTTTTTGATAGCACAGTATCCAGCCTTATCAGATATACTACAGACATTACCTTATCTAGTGGCGGGAAAAAGCCATTTGAATATAGCTCTATTGATCTTTTGGAAAGTAACAATAAGAGGACTATTCTAGGATTAACATCAACTAGCGGTACAGTTCAGAGAATGGAGTTTACAAACTTACAAGGTCGCTGGATACCCACTAATATTTCTAATGAGTGGGTGAAAACCATGGCTGAATTCAAGGAAAAGCTAGAAGCAATTAACCCTGAAGAGTTAGCTAAGAATAAGCCACGGTTAATTGCCCTAATTTCGATGCTAGAGGGCGTATTAAAGCAAATGGATATGGCTGAAACTCAGGTACAATTTGATCTTTCCCTGCAAAGAGCGGTGTTACCTCTGGTGGGACTTTTGTTTACGCCTAGTGGGATGGAAAATTGAGCCATGTCCATTATTTCATTAAATCAATCCGCGTCTTTAACGGTAGCAAGATGTACTTATAAGGAATTCTAACTAGCTGTTATTTTTGTCGCTTTAATTTTGACTCGTCGCTCAAGCAGATGCCGATATTCTTTCCACTGAGCGTAGAGTATAACTGCTACTATCGCACCGAATGTATCCGCTAACCAGTCTCCAATTTCTACACATCGCCCAGGTGTAAATGATTGATGGATTTCATCAATAAAACCGTATACTGAAACGATAACTATACTAATGATTAAATCACGAAAGCGAAGTTGCTTTAGCTTTCTAGTGCGCAAGAGGACAGTAGCCAGTAGCCCGAATATTAGAAAGTGAAGCAGCTTATCGGGCGAATAAGGAATATATATATTTGGCGTGGCAAGATGCTGGGAACCAGAGGCTATAAAAATCGATACGGCCAATGAGAATGGCAGTACATATGAGCTTATTTTCTTCGCAATTAGGTAGCACATTAGAATTTAACCTAGTTTTTAATAATATAGAATTCGCTTTCCAATGAGCTAAAAATGGCATTTTTTATAGTATATATGCCTAAAGATTCTGCGCAAAAAAAAGAACGTGTTATAATGCTTATGCTAATAGGCATGTTAAGTATACTAGTAGTATTTTTCGGAAGTCTTGTGCTTAAAACCCACCGAGAGTTCAAAAATTTTCAAGCTCGTGAAAATAGAGTCGAGACTAAGCTCACACAAGCTAGAAAAGAATTTACTCAGAAGGAAGCTTACCTAACGCGACTATTGGAAGATCCTGAGTTTCTCGAACGGGTCGCGCGCGAAAGGCTTGGCTACGCACGACCAGACGAACTAATTTTTCGATTCGCAGACGAGCCCTAGGTTTCAGCCGTTGTAGAATTTAGCTTCATTCTAAAGCGCGCTTTAGAGGGTTGCATTTTTTTGCACTTTTTCCAATCTGCGATCTTATGGAAAAGACTCAAATCGCACTAGTAGAATCTTTTACTTTGGCTGGACAAAGAAATATTTTCCAATTTTTCGATCAGCTGGATGTATCCGACCAAGAGCGTTTATTATCACAAGCAGAGACTATCGACTTAGCGGAGGTGAGCTCATTGGTCGAGGAGCATGTTTTTGGAGATCACTCGGGTTCAGGTAATCTAACAGGCCTAGAGCCTGCTCCATATCAAGCGCGACCTGAAAATGGTGGTGAGGTCTTGGAATGGGAGGTGGCTAGTGCTACTGGAGCTGCCGCGATCCGCGCCGGACGCGTTGCTGCCTTTTCTGTAGCTGGTGGTCAAGGCACTCGATTAGGTTATAATGGTCCGAAAGGAACCTATCCTGTGACACCCCTAACTGGGAAATCATTATTTCAGGTCTTTGCTGAGAAAATTGCGCGTTCAAGCGAGCGCTTTAAGGTGACTATTCCTTGGTTTATTCTTACCAGTGAAATTAACAACGATGCTACAATCTCTGCCTTTGAAGAATCCAATTTTTTTGGCCTAAGCCGTGATTCGGTTCACTTTATTGTGCAAGGGCTTGTCCCTGCTGTCGACTACGAGGGAAAGATGATCCTCAGTGAAAAAGGAAAGATTGCCATGACCCCTGATGGACATGGTGGCTCACTGCGCGCGCTCGTTCGTAGTGGAGCCACAGAAATCATGCGTGAAAAAGGCATCGATGTCGTTAGCTATTTTCAAGTAGATAATCCTATCGTACAGTGTATTGACCCAGCTTTTATTGGCTTCCATCTGATAGGTAATTCAGAGCTCTCCAGCAAGATGGTTCCGAAAGCATATGCCTTGGAAAAAGTTGGGCATTTCTGTGTACAAAATGGAAATAACGTTGTGGTTGAATATAGTGATATGCCAAAAGCTATGCAGGAGGAAGTCAACGCTGACGGCTCTATCCGTTTCAACGCAGGCAGCGTTGCTATACATATATTCGACCGCGACTATATTGAGCGCATAGGTGGTAGCAACGAAGGGTCTAAATTACCTTTTCACCGTGCGGATAAAAAAATCCCCTTTGTAAATGAGTCGGGAGCTATAATTCATCCGGAAGTACCTAACGGAGTGAAGTTTGAGATGTTTGTATTTGATGCACTGCCTATGGCTAGAAATCCAGTCATTATAGAAGCTGCGAGAGAGGATGACTTTAGCCCAGTCAAAAATGCAACAGGCATCGACTCTCCGAAGACTTGCAAAGAGGATCAACTGCGCATGTTTGCGCGTTGGCTTAAAGCAGCGGGAGAGTACATTCAGACCGATGACAGCGGTCTGCCAATGATCACTTTTGAAATTAGTCACCTCTTTGCTGCAGATGAGTCTGACTTTATTCTTCAATGGGGTGCACTCGATTCCAAACCAGAGATAACAGATGGATTAATCATCGAGTAAGCTTGTACGTACACTAGGATTTCATAATTTTAATAAGTCTTAATAGGTATTTTTAATATTACTTAGCACTTAATCTTTAAGTCACCATGAACTTGATCGAAACAATTGAATCCGCGGGAGCAGAAGGCTTCCTCTTAGATAGCGCTGTCTCAAACTTGAAGATTTGGGCTAGCTCCGATTTTTTACCTGAATGGGTGGTAGCCAGTATTAACGAGCTTGTGCAAAAAGAGCAATGGGAAGAACTGAATGACCGGTTCTATCAAAATATGACCTTCGGCACAGGAGGGATTCGAGGCCGTACGATAGGAAAATTCTCTACTTCGGTTGAGCACGGTTCACTCTCTGCCATGGGTACACCAGAGCATGCTGCGGTGGGCACGAACGTTTTAAACGACTTTAATCTAATCAAAGTAATCATTGGTCTATATCGCTATGCTAAGTTTCATTTAGAAACGTGCGAATCTATTGATCAGCCACGCATTGTTATCGCGCACGATGTGCGCCACTTTTCTCGTCATTTCTGCGAGCTAGCAGCTTCGACATGGACAAAACTGGGCGGGCAAGCATTGATCTTTGATGGTCCTAGATCTACGCCTCAACTGAGTTTTGCAGTACGCCAGTTTAAAGCGACCTGTGGTGCAGTCATCACAGCTAGCCACAATCCTCCCCATGACAATGGGTTTAAGGCATATTTCCAGGATGGTGCACAGGTAATTTCGCCGCATGCCGAAGGGATTGTTGATCTGGTTAACGATGTGGTGCTCGAAGAGCTCACAGAGTATCTTGATGCTGACCTATCGGGGGTTATTCTATTAGGAGATGACGCAGATAAGGCCTATATCAGCATGTTAAGTGAGATCGTAGTAGACTCCGATTTAATCAAAGAGCATTCCCCAAAAGTCGTCTTTTCACCAATTCATGGCTGCGGTGCGATCAGTACCGTACCTCTTTTAAAGAGCTTAGGTGTCGAAGTGATCGAAGTTCCTGAGCAAATGAAATTAGATGGTCGATTTCCGACAGTTCAGTCGCCAAACCCCGAGAACGCAGAAGCTCTAAAAGTGGCAATCGCAAAGGCTAACGAAGTCGGAGCAGATGTCGTCATCGCTACCGATCCTGATGCTGACCGCATGGGTGTTGCTGTTCGTGACGGCTGTGGAGAAATGGTCCTACTAAGTGGTAACCAAACTGGTACTATTCTTTCGGAGTACCGAATCACAACGCTCAAAGAAGCGGGAATTCTCCCCGAGGAAGGCTCTGAAAATGCGGTTTTAATTAAGACGTTTGTCACGACACCGATGCAGGAAGCTGTCGCGACTTGGCATGGTTTGAGGACCATCAACACGTTGACAGGATTTAAATGGATGGGTGCAAAGCTCGCAAGTTATGAGGCAAATATGAAAGTTCAGTTATTCGAAAAGGAAGGTATGGCCATTGATTACGATGCCTGCGATGTCTGGACGAAGGCTGAACTCATGCTCGATTACTCTAATTTCTTTGTTTTTGGTAGTGAAGAGAGTTACGGATATTTGGCATCTGATAGAGTGCGCGATAAGGATGCGAATGCCGCCGTTGTAATGTTCTGTGAATTAGCTGCTTACCTGAAGTCGCAAGAGATGAGCTTTTCGGACTATCTCAATGCACTTTACCTGCAGCACGGTTACTATGAAGAGAAGACGATTAACATCTACTATGAAGGAGCCGCTGGATCCCGAAAGATCAAAAACATTATAGATTCTTACCGTAACAACGTCCCAAAATCCTTCGGTGGAATTGGAGTAAGGAGCCTTACTGATTTTGGTAAAGATGAAATATTCGATGCTGATGGTGAGCGTATACCGCCTCAAGAATTTTACTTTCTCGAGTTAAATAACGGCTACAGTTTCGCGCTTCGTGCTTCAGGTACCGAACCAAAGATCAAGTTCTACGTCTTCGGGCGCTCTGAACTGGATGATCTTGAAAAGCTTGATGAAGTTAAGGCTGCCGCCTCCGAGGTTATGCAAAGTCTACTCACTGACATTGAAGCCGACGCGCGGAAACGAGCGGACGATTAACATACTTTTTTTATAATTAATACCAGTATAGCTAGCATTAATGCAGCTTTCCCTCAATGGTTTTGGTTCTATAATTCATAGAATGTATCTGCGAATTTAAGTAGATATTCAGGGATTAATTTTTACGTTTCATTCGAGAATTTATACCAATTTCATCAATAACGACGAGGCTAGAGGGAATTTTCCACAAGGATAGTTCTTTTCGGCAGTGCCGGCGCATGTCTCGCTTCCATGTGCTCAAGGACTTGCATTGACTGCTGACAATTTCGCAGGCTATATCACTACCAGTTATGGGGTTTTCTCTGCTGTAAACACGGACGCTTTCGACCCCTTCGAGTTCAATCAATACGGATTCTATCTCACGTGGATTTACTTTTTGACCACCTACGTTGATGATTGCGCTAGTGCGTCCTGCAATTCGTAAGTTTCCTTGTTTATCGTCTTCGACTAGGTCTCCGGTGGCATACCAACCATCCGCGTCTAGTTTGCCTTGTTCAGGATTGAGGTAGCCTATTATTCTTGAGGGTGTTTTGAGCCAAAGTTCATTATCGATAATTTTCCATTCAGTCTCTGGATCATTGATACTAAAATATAAGCTATCATCCTTAGTACTTTTAATGCGAATAGCTCCTGTTTCACTTGTGCCAAACTTCTGTTGTAGCCTCGCTTTAGGAAAAGTTTTGGCTAACCTTTTTAGTAGCTTCTGTGGCATTGATTCGGCGCCATAGGCTAGTATTTGGACGGAGCTTAGGTCGTGCTTCTCTGGAATTTTGGACAGCAGCAGGAGATTAAAGAATGTAGGTGATGCCGGCAGTACGTTCACTTTTTTTGACTCAATCGCTTTACCTACTG
The DNA here is from genome assembly GCA_913041275.1 of uncultured Opitutia bacterium. Taxonomy (GTDB): domain Bacteria; phylum Verrucomicrobiota; class Verrucomicrobiia; order Opitutales; family Coraliomargaritaceae; genus Thalassobacterium. The sequence goes on along the minus strand of CAJWHF010000014.1, from coordinate 4,358 downwards.
CTTCTGGGGTTCTGCGATCGGGAATAACAAGTGTAGATCCAGCGAATAGGCAGCGAAAAGCAGTGTCTAACCCGCCGATATGGTCGATTAAAAGAAGCTGTAGGCATCGGTCATTTCGTAGGCTAGTATTTTTATAACGATTTACCAGTACTTCGAAATTATGCAGCATACCTTTTGGTCTGTTGCTAGTTCCGCTACTGAAGAGGATAAGCCCACTGCCCTCGAGTTTTTCGTAAATGCTAGATTTAGCAGCGACTTCTCGCATCCTTCGGCACTCATTAGCGGGGAGTTCGCTTGGTAGGGGCAGGGCAATGTGTCGACTTTCGACAATAGCAAGTAGGGTAGCAAGTCCTTCTAGTGTCGTTTCACAGTCTACTTCAATAATTTGTTTTTCGCCACTGGGAAGATTAACAGTGGCTTGATTGATTAGCTCAAGAAAGTCTGAATATGAGTAGGTCCGTCCTGCTTCGTGAGCTGCGACGCGCTCGGAGAAGGCCTCGAGCTTTTTGCGGACCCACGACATTTTAGGATACTCCGCCAAGATAAAGTACTTGGCCAGTGATAAAATCGCTTTCCTCGCTAAGATAGAAATCTATCGCATTAATGACGTCTGTGACTTTGCCCATACGCTGAATACTTTGACGAGAGAGTAAGGCTTTCATTTTTTCTTCAGGCACTCCGCGTATTAGGTCGGTATCGATCGGAGTGGGACCAACTGCATTAACGGTAATCTTGAGCGCTGCCAATTCACGAGAGAGTATACGGGTAAGGCTTTCGACTGCCGCCTTACTGGCAGCATATATCGCTTCACCTTCGAGGTTAAGTGGATGGGCGATAGTTGTGAAATTGACGATACGAGCATTATCAGTGCTCCGCATTAGTTTCGCCATTTCTCTACAGAAAATAAAGGTCCCAACTACGTTTGTCTGTAGGATTTGGTTGACGGTTTTAGCGGGGGTGAGCAACGCGTGATTCATTGAGGCGATACCGGCATTGTTAAGCAGGGCGTTGACTTGACCGAAGTCGGTTTTTAACTTACGCGCCATAGCAATAACAGCATCTTCGTCGCTGACATCTAAAGAGAAGTGCAAGTAGTGCGAATGTTTAATGCTGGCATCGCCGCGTGAGCATCCAGCCACGCGCCAGCCATCATTAAGGTAGTTCTCGGCAAGTGTTTTGCCGATACCTTTTCGACTACCAGTAATCACTATGGTTTTCATGAAGGCATTCTTTCTAATACTGCATCGGCTAGACTTGTGACGCTTCGATAGGGAGAGTGACGCGCGCTCATCGCTTTTTCATCTGCAAGGGAAATAGATACGGAAAATTTTTCTGATATGGCATCTTCAATATCGGCGACCAGGTTTACTAGAGCCATACTATCTAGAGGGCCATCGATGCCGTAAAGGAGAGTCGCAGCATTTGGTTTCATTAGTGAATCTATTTGAAAGTCTTCAGCTAATAATTTAACCGAATCAATAACAAGTGCTTCTATTACTTTTTTTTCAGACATGGATGTATGGGTGAGGTAGGGGTGGGTATTTTACTCTTCTTTTCCTAAGAACTCGCTGCGTGTAGAATGTCCTTGCTGGTTAATATTTTTACGACCTAAGACTGTAAATATGGTTAAACCAATAATTTTCAGATCGAGCAAGAAGGAACGGTTATCGATATACCATAGGTCTAACTCAAACTGTTTCTTCCAGCTTAAACCGTTTCTGCCATTGACCTGCGCCCAACCCGTAATACCTGGGCGTATTGTATGACGGCGTGCTTGCTCTGTATTGTAGCGTCCAAGGTATACCGTTGGTAAGGGTCGCGGACCGACTAAGCTCATTTCACCTTTGAGCACATTCCAAAGCTCGGGTAGCTCATCTAGACTAGAGGAGCGCAGAAATTTGCCCCAATGAGTTAGTCGCTCGCTATCGCTACCTTGTCCTTGGAGCATGGTACGATATTTAAAAATTAGAAAAGAATGGCCATTTTTACCTGCTCTAGCTTGCGAAAAAAATAGGGGCGGCCCAAAATTCAACAATTGGATCACTGTTAAAATAAAAAGCAGGGGAATTAGCATCAATAAGAGGCTCACTGAGGCGATAATATCAAAAGCTCTCTTCATGGAAGTAAAAAACTTGGCATAATAGTGTTTTCATAAACGTTAAATAAATAGTCAAACCGGCTTTGACAGCTTTCACTTAATTAATATGTGTATTTACTTTAATATATCTATAACTAATTCTCTCAAAAAATGATTCTAGACGCTAACTTACGCAAATTTTCTTCATTTAATCTTACTCGTCTGCTTACTACTTGCTTTGGCCACGGAAATGGTGAAAAAGTCTGTATTTTAATAGATTTGCCGGATCCTTCTGATATAGAAGATTTTAAATTCCTCGAAGACGAAACGCTTTCTATTCAGAATTACGGACATGAAGTTTTTTACAAAGGTTTTAAGTCTGGTGCTTTAGAGGGTATGAATTGGAAAGATGGTGATATCTACGCTTACAAAGAAACTGGTGGTAGTAACCTTGATATGGACGATGACTGTTACGATCCACAGGGTAACCATCTAAGTCTTGATAATGATATTTATTCAAAATATGATATCATACTTACTGTGTCCACCTTCTCTGCGACTGCACCTCTAACTGCTAAGTGCAAAGAATTCGGCTTTCGAGGCGCTACGCTTCACGGTTTGAATCAAATTATTCTCGATACGGGGCTATCCGTGGATTATGAACTTGTTAGCGATGAGGCAGAAAAGCTGCGCTTAGGGCTCACTCAGGCAGACCGCTTTGAGATTGATTTTGAGGTAGAGAGTAAGGTCTACACCTTAGCTCTCCACACTAACGGTCAAAAAGCACAAAAAAGTCATGGCCTCTGTCCTCCTGGGAAGCCAGATGTAGCTAATTTACCAGCTGGAGAGGTATATTTTGTACCTGAAAGTGCAGATGGAGTTTTCCCCTTTAAATACGATGAAAGTACGATCGGCTTGCTCCATGTTAAAGAGGGTATGATATATAAGTCTCAGTTTGTTTATGGTGACTACACTGAGATTGAAGAGCACAACCGACGCCTTAAGGATGACCCAATGATTGGCGCGATTGGAGAGCTCGGCTTCGGTACTCAAGTCCTGCCTTTCTCCGGCCGCGACATACAGGACGAAAAGATCCTAGGCACTATTCATGTGGCTACTGGTCGCGACGACCATTTAGGCGGTAAAATAACTCCCGATTTGTTTAAGGAACACGCCAATGCTTCACACGACGATGTTCTATATGCACCACACAAGACTCCAGAAATACGTCTTCAACAGGCCCGAATGTATCGCGGGGAACAAGTAGAGATATTAATCGAGCACTACAAACCTTCCGAGTACATAGTTGGTCTTCTAGGGGCGCATTCACTAGTTGAAGCTTAAAGTCTTGGTACTTGCTCGTTTTTCATGCCTCTGTCGCTCGACTGCTAGCACCCGTTATTATCAAGATTATAGCAATTAGTAATGTCTGAGAACACTTACGAAACCGATGAGTTGCTACATCAGTATTTAGTCTTTCACTATGGTACTGCTGAGGATCAGTTCCCGTACACATTTGGCGGTTCAGATGCACTTGATTTTCCAAAACGTTGTGCTTTAGAGGGGCCCGCTCAACAGGCTGGTTTGAGGCAAGGCCGAGCACTTGATCTGGGTTGCGCTGTAGGGCGCTCCACCTTTGAATTAGCTCGGGATTACCAAGAGGTAATAGGCATCGATTATTCACATATTTTCATTAAGGCTGCCAATTCTTTAAAGCGTGATGGTTCTTGTATGGCCTCACGCCAAGATGAGGGTTCAGTTACAACAAATCTAGAACTACAGGTTGATACTTCTATCGATCGTACCCGTGTTTCATTTGAGCAGGGAGATGCGCTGTCAATACGTGATGATATCGGGCAGTTCGACTTAGTGTTGGCTTGTAACTTGATTTGTCGCCTCAAAGAACCATTACACCTGATTCGCCGCCTTGCTGATTTGGTGAAGCCTGGTGGGTGTTTATTTCTGACAACACCTTTTACGTGGATGGAGTCGTACACCCCAAAAGCTAATTGGCTTGGTAACGGATCAGAGGATTCCTTTGACGGACTACGTAGGGGCCTCGAACCTGCCTTCAATTTAGATGCAGATTGGGATATGCCTTTTATTATTCGTGAGCATACGCGTAAATTTCAGTACAGTATAGCCAAGGCGAGTCGTTGGCGTCGAATTTAGATCGAAAATTGCCGCTTGCTCTAAGACCGAGGATTATGCATCCTATAAGTGTCAATTTCGGAGTGTGGGCGTTCGCTTGGTCGTAAGATTGAGAGGAAAGTCCGGACAC
>CAJWHF010000013.1 GCA_913041275.1 uncultured Opitutia bacterium | reverse complement strand
GCGGATGAATGTCTCGTCCTTCTCCTACATCTATAATTACAGCCTCACCAGTGTTAGGCAGTGAGCGTGTCATAGTTTGCGCTTCTCGTAGTCTTGCCCACCAACTATCGGCATTAGGATCTATCACCTCTTTGTGAAAATAAGTTAATTGTGCCCAATAGAAAGAAAAATCTCCTTGTTTCCAGAGATCCCTCCAAGTGGATATCATCAAAGGAAAAAGTTCACGATATTCCTCGGATCGGCTTGTGTTAGATTCACCCTGATACCAAATAACTCCTTTTATACCGTACCCGATTAGTGGATGTAGCATACCATTATAAATATTAGCGGGTCGATGTTGGCCGTTACGGACATCATTCGGCCATCTCAGCCTAGGCTCTGGCTTGCCCGCTGCTTCCCAAGCCTTAAAATCAGACATTTTTTTTGCATGAATCTCATCTGTATATTCAGAGCAACGCTCGTCCATCGTCTTTATGTAATCATCAAATGCCCCATTTTGCTGCAAAACTTCACGCGGTACCCATGCCTCCGCAGCAGATCCGCCCCAAGCATTATCGATTAGACCTATTGGTACGTTTAAAGCACTCTGTAGTCTTTTTCCAAAAAGAAAGCCAACCGCAGAAAAATTACTTACACTTTGAGGCGTTGCTGCGGTCCACTGCCCTTCGATATTATCCTGAGGTATTTGTGTCCCGTTCTTAGCAATTGTTATCAAACGAATCTGAGGGTTACTAGCAGTCGCTAATTCCACTTCAGAATGATTGATATTACTCACTGCCCATTCCATGTTCGATTGACCCGAACAGAACCAAACCTCGCCTATGAGTACATCTTCGAAGTATAGGGTGTTTTGTCCTTTAATTTTTAGTGTGTGCGGCCCACCTGCTTGCAAAGGGGAAAGTAGTAGTCTCCACTTCCCTTGTCGGTCTGCTACTGTTGTATGATTTTGTTCACCTATGGATACAGAAACTACTTCCCCGGGGCTAGCAGTACCCCAAATTGGGTTATCTTGATCACGCTGCAACACCATATGGTCACCGAAGATATTAGGAAGACTAACTTTAGCCGAAGAGCTAGTAGTCAAAAAAACAATAGGTAGTAGTATTAATGTACGGATTATCATAGTATTCGAATTTGCAAAGGCCCTAACTAGTGAAGTTGAATAAATTTTGGTTATATTTAAATGAAATGCGGAATGCATCTTCGCTCAATCCTTGATTACAGTTATCAAAGCCGAAACGTGAATACCCTTTCCGCGACCACAGTCAGTGAGCCCTTCGCCACTAGTTGCAGTTATACATACGTCCTCAATTTGAACGCCTAGTAATGAGGCGAGCGAATTCCTCAAAGCAGGCACCTTCGGATCAATCATAGGGCGAGAGCATTCGAGTGCTACAGAAAGGTGGCTAATACGCCAATCGCCGAGGCTTTCAAGAGCAAGTCTAAGATAGGCTTTGCTCTCTGCGATACCTTGTTTGCACAAGGCATCAGCAACAGCGCCTATCACCGTGCACCCCGTCACACCGCTTACCGCATCTGTCACAGCGTGAAGAATAACATCTGCATCGCTATTACCACTGAGAGCTGGAGCATCCTCGAAGATTACTCCTCCTAGAACTAGAGAACGATCTGTATTGCCCTCTACGAATCTATGACTGTCCAGACCGATACCTGTCTTAATTTTCACAATTCAAAGCTCAGGAAAGAAACGCTTTATTTCTGCAGCAGCTGAAGCAGTACTATCGGAGGCGTGGACAACATTACGCATCATGTCTGTACCTAAATCTCCGCGAATAGTTCCCTTGGGTGCTTCATTGGAATTTGTCGGGCCGAGCAACTCACGAACTTTCGCTATTACGTCTTCACCTCTTAAAATCATCGGCATAACCGGGCAACTGCTCATAAATTCCTCTATACGAGGAAAGAAGGGTTCCTCAGCTACATGTGCGTAATGCTCACGAAGTATCTGTCCATCTAACTGGATGACTTTAGAGGCTACGATTTGGAAACCTGCTTCTTCGAAACGAGTAATAACTTTACCAGCGATACGATTCTGCATGCAATCAGGTTTTAGAATTATAAGTGTTTCTTCCATAGTTTAAGTCGTAAAAAAAATGCTGTAGGCACTATCTATTGACAAGTAAAATTCCTAGAATATGAAATGTAAAATAAGCTGAAGGCTAACACATGCAGCGAGTGCTGCAGCAATATCATCGGCTACGCAACCGAGACCACCGGGCAGATTTTGTAGGCGTGATATACCGAAAGGTTTGATAATATCGAAGGCTCTGAAAAGGACGAATCCAGCCAGTAAAATCGGCCATCCATCGTTTTGAGCGATTAAACCAGAGTCCCCACCCATACCGATGAAGATTAATGGTACCGCAACAACTTCGTCCAAAACTATCATACCAGGATCACGCATCTGTAAGCGTTTCTCAGCAGCATCACAAATTGCTACTGAGAAATAAGCGCTAAATGCTGCTAGAATAATAAAAGTAAAGGGAGATGCGTAGTAAAAGAAAACTGAATAAAATACTACCCCAACAACACTGCCCAGAGTTCCAGGTGCCTTTTTTATACGTCCAACTGGGCCTATTGTAGCTAAATTGACGACTACGGGTGTGGATAGAAAACGAGTCCAAAAAATATATGGTTCTATTGGCTTCACTATTTGTCCTGATTTTGACCCGTAAAAATAGACCAGTATTTAATCAAATACTGAGTGCCAGAAGAAATCGTTAATAAAGTAGACATACAAAAGAATACCACACCACAAGAACGTAAAAATTCTCCTCCTAAATATGGTAATAGGATGGGAAAGTCTTTTTCAATTGCTATCGATAATAAGAGCATGGTCGCAGCCACGATTTGTAAAGCCGTCTTGTACTTACCAGACTTCTCCGCTGCTAGAACTACACCAGAAGTAGCGGCGACTAATCGCAAACCAGTAATTAGGAATTCACGACTAAGAATTAACAAAAGTAAGGTCAGAGTCCATGTCGGTAAGACGCCTTGAACTAGTAAAATAATAAAAGTACCCACTATGAATACCTTGTCCGTCAAAGCGTCCATAAGTTTTCCAAAATCAGAGATTAAGCCCTGCTTACGGGCAAAATAGCCGTCAGCCCAATCGGTGATTGCGCCGATTATGAAAAGAACAAGGGCTACGGTAGTAGCACCTGAGAATGGCGCGTAAAGAAGTATAAGAATACCAAACATTATAGGTATTCGAGAAAACGTCAGTAAATTAGGTACATTCACTATTTTATTTTGCCTTAAAGCTTAAAGTTCGGCTAGTTCAAAATGCATAAGTTTTAATAGCTTACTCAGAATTGAGCGTTTTACGTAAAAATAACTTTCTATGGGCCACAGTTGGACCAAATACTCTAATAGCAGTACGATGACTAGCTGTTCCATAGCCTTTATGCTGTTCAAAACCATAATTTGGGTAGCTTTCCCCAAGTAGCAACATCTCACGATCACGAGTGACCTTCGCGGCGATACTAGCCATCGCAATAGAGAGCGATTTTCCATCGCCTTTGATCACGCCCTCGTGAGCATATGGAAAGGGCTTCAAGGGGCGACCATCCACTATGACCTTCACATCGGAGGCTGACTCAAAGAGCGGCTCAGCGGCAGCCATCTGAGGTAGCGACCATTCATCGGTATACTGCGCCAATTGCTCGATTGCGCGCTCCATGGCCAGACGAGTCGCCCCAAGGATGTTGTGCTTAGAGATCTCAGCTACTGATCCAGATGCCACGGCGAAGTCGATCAAACCATCAGCCCGGAGCGATTCGAGCACTGTGAACTGGGACTCACGCGATGCGGAGGACAATTGCTTGGAGTCGTTGATGAGTGCGCTCTGCACAAGCGCATCAGGGGACTCGAAAAGCTTTCGGCTTAAAACGCAGGCTGCGGCCACTACGGGACCAGCTAGACAGCCACGTCCAGCTTCATCGATACCAATGAGTCTGTGATATTTTGAAAGCCAATCACGATCGTATGTTTGTAATGAATTCAATACTTATACCAGCTCGGCTTTGCGGGAGGCTCCAGCCCCTGCGCTTCGTAAGCAGTCTTAAAGTGCATCTTAGCAAAGCCCTTTAAACCTTTGGCACCCTTTTCCTTAAAAATCTTCTTAGCCTGCGCAAGCACTCGACCACTGGCCCCTTTGACCAAGGTCTCGCCGAACTCCTCTGAGAGCCGTTTCATCTCGCGCACGTAGACGGCACGGGCAATGATCGAAGCCGCCGCCACTACAGGATCAGACTCAGCTTTCGTTCGGCTAACAAGTTTGAAATCTTTACGGTCTTCAATGTAAGCATCGACAAGCTTTTGTTTGGTAAATTGATCGAGTAATCCCCACGGAGCGGAGCGCTGATCTAGCGCTTGGTTGAGTGACTTGCCGTGATACCACGCCAATAACTTATTCAAATTACGATCAAACTTGTGGTAGAGCTCATTATATTTAGGCATCCGCGCAAAAGCAGTCTGGATGACGACGCCCTTTGTTTTGCGAATTTCCTTATCGAGCTTTAGGATACTACTATCGGTCAGCTTCTTACTATCGGCCACACCTAGCTCGAGCCACTGGCGTACCATGTCACCATCCGCCACGACACAAGCTGTGACTAGGGGACCAAAAAGATCGCCTTTCCCACTTTCGTCAGCTCCTGCGTGGAGTGTGAACCATTCCGGATTGTGCACCTCTTCATAGCCCAGGCGCGGTTCGCCCGTGATCTCGGCTTCGAGTATATCGCGAACAAATTCTTCCATATTTTTGCCAGATACGACCAGCTTACCACTTTGGTAGCCAACTACATTGACCCTTTCTCCTTTGAAGGCGAAAAGCGAGTAAGCGACATCATAAGGGAACCATACACCGCCCAAAGTCTTCTTTTCCAATAAGTCAGCGAGCTTATCCATCTTCTCATCATCAAGCTCGATGGTATACATCACCTTCTTTTTAGGACCTTCGTCTTCGGTGGGCTTGGATTTCTTTTTCGGCATCTATAATATTTTAAAATTAAAACATAGGATTGAACGCTCGGAATCAAGTCACGAACTCGAAACTTGCCATTTTATTGTATAATCTGATCCTAAAAGATATGTCTAAACGATATGTAGTCATCATGGCTGGAGGCAGAGGCGAACGCTTTTGGCCAGAGAGCCGTACCACTCGTCCCAAGCAACTGCTCCCGATTGTCGGCGAAAAGGCAATGCTCGCACAAACAATCGACCGCTTAGCAGGCCTTGTGAGCGTAAAGGACGTGTTTGTCATCACAAACACAGAACAACGCGATGCTGTACTGGAAGTCTGCCCCGAGCTCGATCCTAATAAAGTTATCGGCGAACCCGTCGGGCGCGATACTGCGGCGGCCGTAGGCTTAGCAACAGTGCTAGTTCGCCGCGAAGATTCCGATGCTGTATTTGCAATGCTGCCCGCAGATGCCGTGATCCACAATACAGCAGGTTTATGCGCAACACTCGAAAGTGCCTTCGCCGCAGCCGAAGCCGATCCCGTACTCGCCACGATCGGCATCACTGCGACCTTCCCAGCGACAGGCTATGGCTATATCCAGCAAGGTAACAGCAGTGGTGATTATGCCGGTCAAGCCGTCTACCAAGTTAAACGTTTCGTCGAAAAGCCTGACCTAGCTACTGCGCAAAATTACCTAGATGCCGGGAACTATTTCTGGAACGCGGGCATGTTCATTTGGTCGGTTCCAGCCATCGTAGCGGAACTCGAGAAAAACACTCCCTCGCTCTGGCAAGCTCTGCAAGCTATCGATCAAGGTCTCGAAGCGGGTCAAAGTATCGATATACTCCTAGCAAAGCACTATCCAAAGCTAGAAAAAATCTCAGTTGACTATGCAATTTTAGAAAAAGCAAATAATGTAGTTATGGTCGAGTCAGGCTTTGATTGGGACGACGTTGGCGAATGGCCAGCGCTCTCACGGCATTATCCCTCCGACGAAGCGGATAATGTTGTCCGCGGCTCCGCAGAACTCGCGGACGCAAGTGGCAACATCGTCTACTCCCGCGATGACAAGCACCTGGTCGCCCTGCTCGGTGTACAAGACTTAATTGTGGTCAGAACCGATGACGCCACCCTCGTCTGCCACAAAGATAAAGCACAAGAAATCAAGGACCTAGTCAAAAAGATCGGAGCGAAAGCAAGCTACAAGCACCTGACATAAGTCTTTTAAATGAACTATCTTGGTATCGATTGGGGGGAAAAACGCATTGGCCTAGCATTCGCAGACGATATTGGTGTCGCCATGCCCCTATCTGCAGCTGTTGCCGTCTCCAAGAAAGAGCGTATGCGCCATATCGAAACGATGCTAACCCAGCGTAAAGTGCAAGAGCTAGTCGTGGGCTACCCACTTAATATGAATGGCACCGTCGGCTTCAAGGCAAATGAAGTCGATGAATTTATTGCAGAACTAGAAAAGCGATTCCGCTTACCTATCCACCGAGTAGATGAGCGACTTTCTAGTCATTCAGTCGAACAGGGGCTAAAAGGGAAAAAGAAGAAACCTAGTCGCCAAAGTGGCGAAATCGACTCGCGCGCAGCTGCTCTAATTCTGCAGGATTTCATCGAAGCGCAGCATTTATAATACTGAATAGAAAAATAGCTGTAAATAGGCTACGATAAACAGAGAAAAAGGTTGTCATTGAGTGCATGACCTCATTTACAGTTTGCTATGGTAAGGAGAAGTGGCTGAGTGGCCGAAAGCGCTTCTTTGCTAAAGAAGTGAACCTCAAAAGGGTTCCGCGGGTTCGAATCCCGCCTTCTCCGCCATATATTTGTTAGCAATGAGAAGCTGTGAATCGGTTTAAACCGGGCAGATACATAATTAAGGATTCTCTACTCCCCATAAGGAATCCAGATGTTTTTGATCTCAGTAGATTGACGAAGAAATTCTTTACCCTCTGCTTGAGAAGAGTCTGTCCAATTGCGAAATTTACCATGGTTGACCCAAGTCCTTTTTAGGTTTGTGGCAGAGAGTTTTTCAACTGTAGCAGTAAGTCCAGATGAGCCAAAATACCAGAGGGCGTCTAAGTCCATATGGCCAGAAATAGCCTCGACGATTTCATCATGTTTTGCTGTCACTAAATTAATCACTCCCGCAGGAATGTCAGAGGTATCGAATACTTGATAGAAATCTGTCGCAGAAAGTGGATAAGGCTCCGACGGAATAACTACGCAGGTATTGCCCATGGCCAGCGCGGGCGCGATAGCGGAAACTAATCCTAACAACGGGAAATCATCTGAGCAGATTATACCAATTGTTCCAACTGGTTCATTCATAGCCAGGGCGAGTCCACGAATAGGAGCACTATGAGTAGCTCCATCAAATTTATCTGCCCAAGCTGCGTAGGTAAATATGCGCTCAATAGAGAGCTCTACTTCCTTCCGAGCAGAAGTGATGCCTTCTCCGGTCATATCTACTATACGCTCCGCAAATTCAGTTGCCCGTATTGATAAATTCTCCCCTAAATAGTAAAGAATCTGAGCCCGTAAATGAGCTGTCGATTGACCCCACGTCTTAGCGAGATTTGCTGCTTCAACCGCGTTGCGTATATCTTTTCGGTTACCTTGTCCGACTAAACCTATTTGAGTGCCTTTTGAAGAGAAAATTGGATAGGAGTATCCACTGTCAGGTCTTACCTGCTTACCTCCGATAAATTGCTTTGCAGTGCGATCAATACCTATATCAGCAGGTATCGATTCCCCGTGCTTAGGCTTTATCTGCACAATTGAATCAGTCATTCCGTTAGCAGGGCGAGTATAACTATAGAGTCCTTCCCAACCACCCTCACGCCCGAAACCACTCTCTCGGGTGCCCCCAAAACCTGCGGACGCGTCAAATTGGTTAGTTGTGTTAATCCAAGCTACGCCACACTTAATTTTAGGAGCTATATCAAGCGCGAGATTGATATTTTCAGTCCATATAGAAGTAGCTAAACCATACTGCGTATTATTGGCCAAAGCAACTGCTTCATCTGGTGTGCGAAAGGTACTACCTACTAGTACTGGTCCGAATATTTCTTCTTGCATCAACTGACAAGAAGGATCGACCTCTGTAATGAGTGTAGGTGGGTAGTAATACCCAGAATCAGGTAACTGGCAGTTCCCAACGTAAAGATTACCACCTTCTTTTAATCCTTCTTCTACGCGCTCCGTAATTGATTTAAGTTGTTTAGAATCAATAATAGAACCTAAATCAACAGACTTATCAAGAGGGTCCCCTATGCGCAGTTTATCCATTCTTGCACGAAGTTTTTCATGAAAAACATCTGCAATACCCTCATGGACAAAAAGACGAGAGCCAGCGCAACAAACCTCCCCTTGGTTGAACCAAATTGCGTCCACTAAGCCCTCAACAGCACTGTCTAAATCTGCATCATCAAAAACTATATAAGGGGACTTTCCTCCTAGTTCCAAAGTGAGCTCTTTTCCCTGGCCAGCAGTAGCTTCTCGAATTCTTCGACCAATGTTTGTGGATCCTGTAAAAGCGACTTTATCTGCTTCCTTGTGAGAAATAATCATCTCACCCACGCGCCCATCGCCAGTCAAAATATTAACGACTCCTTTCGGCAAGCCGGCCTCCATGCAAATCTCTGCAAAAAGAAGAGCAGACAGCGATGTATACTCAGCTGGCTTGATCACAACAGTGTTGCCCATAGCTAAAGCAGGGGCAATTTTCCAGGCCATCATTAAAAGAGGGAAGTTCCAAGGTATAACCTGCGCCACTACCCCATGAGCCCGTTGATCTGGCATCTCACTATCCTTGAGTTGAGCAGCGCCTGCATGAAAGTAATAGTGACGTATGACTAAAGGAATATCAATGTCTCTACTCTCCCTGATAGGTTTGCCGTTATCTAAGGTCTCAACCACGCTAAATAAGCGAGCATGCTTTTGCATTAGCCTAGCAAGCGCATAGAGATATTTTGCACGAGCAGGTCCGCCTATATCCTCCCATTGAGGTTGGCTCGCACGTGCACTCTGCATAGCCTTTTCAACATCCTGACTTTGCGCTTGGCAAATAGATGCAAGCACTTGCTCGGTAGCTGGATTACTAGTTTCAAAATATTCTCGGTCTTCTGGGAATTGAAAACCCCCATCAATAAAGAGACCAAACCGAGCGTTATTTTTCTCAATCCAAGCTTTGGCTATTTCAGCAGATTCGGGAGCTTTTCCGTAATCCATTGTTTCTAAAACTTCTGTAATTTTCATAATTTATCCTATAGCATGACGATGGGAAGCCGAATAGTGACCTGTAAGATAGTGTTCTAGCTGGCGTTCAATATCTCCGAGAAGACTAGATGCTCCGAAACGAAAGAGGTCTGGTTCGAGCCAACGATTCCCTAGCTCTTCTTTCATTAAAACTAGATAGGTAATAGCATCTTTTGCTTTAGATATACCTCCTGCTGGCTTATATCCAACCTTGAAACCAGTCAGATCATAATAATCTCTAATCTGACGGATCATAGTTAGTGTCACAGGCAGAGTTGCGTTGGTACCTTCTTTCCCTGTTGAGGTTTTAATGAAGTCCGCTCCAGCCATCATACATATTCTAGATGCGCGTGCAACGTTACGAAGAGTCCCCAACTCACCGGTTGCCAGTATAGCTTTAATATGAGCTGTACCGCATGCTTCACGAAAAGCTTTCATTTCCTCGTAGAGGGCTTTCCAATCCTGCGATAGTACATGCCTGCGAGAAATCACTATATCAATTTCTTTCGCGCCAGCTTTGACCGATTCATATATCTCTCTCAATCGCAGGGAAAAAGGAGAAAGGCCGGCTGGAAAACCTGTGGAGACAGCAGCTACTGGAATACCGCTACCAATTAAGCTCGAAACTGCGACTTCTACCATCTCATGATATACACAGATAGCACCTGTTCTAATGGTTGATGGGTCTATTCCTAGGCCTATTAAAGTCTCTTTACGCACAGGATGCTTGGCTTTCTGGCAAAGGCGTCGGACTCGATTCTCAGTATCATCACCAGAAAGAGTGGTTAAATCGATGCAAGAAATAGCTTTTAGTAACCAAGCAGCTTGATGATGTTTTTTAATCGAACGCCTACCAGGAAGGGCATTACAACGTCGTTCAATGGCAGAGGTATTAGCCTGAACTGAAAGTGCCCATTCGATATCGAACTCGATCCCAGGATTTCTTTCTGAGCTTTGAATGGGAGTGCGAGTAATCGAGGCAGAATTCGACATAAATGTAATAAGTGAATGTATATTCTACTCTTACTAGGTCACACACCGCAAGTTACAACTTAGATAGTTATATCAGTTTAGATGTATAGGATATATTAAAAGAACTACTTTATATTTATAAACAATTCACATTAAATATGGACCGCAAATCATGACACATTTTTCAAGTATCCATTGCGCCAATCAAATGATAGTGTAGTAATAGTAAATATGCTTCCCAAAAATAAAAAAAAGAAAGTCGACTATGAGGCGCTAAATTCGGCACTTATGAGAATACCGAGAATGAATGTAATTGTTGCCCGAAATTTGATCGATCTTGGTATTAATGAGATTTATCAGCTTCAAGGCAGAGCACCTGAAGTCTTATTCGAAGAAAGCAGACACAAAAATGCCGAGATACCTATCGAGTTTATTCGCTATTTTCGTATGGCTGTTTATTATGCTGAAAGTGATTCGCCTAAAACTTCTAAGCTGCACCCAGACGCTTGGAGATAATCTGCAAAAAAGAAATACAACCACAACCAACTATCTATATTTTTAAAAATGAAGATTCAGGAAATTGAGATACCCTCCGAGGTACCAGTTATGACAATGAGTCAAACTGTACTCTTTCCGCAGGCTATGATGCCGCTCTTTATTTTCGAACCACGTTATCGGGAGATGCTGCAAGATGTACTCGAAGAAAATCGAATTTTTGCAGTAGCTGCCCTAGACGAAGAAAAAGATGATGCGCAAGCCTTAGAGACTCCCTACTCCATCGCTGGTGTTGGTGTCGTTCGCGCCTGCAAACAAAACAAGGATGGTACATCAAACTTGATACTTCAGGGTCTAGCACGAGTCGAATTTAACAAAATAATCTGCGAAGAGCCTTACAGGCGTGCTTATATCCAAAAAGTATTAAGCGTGCCCGATGGTAGCGAGAAAACACTAAATGCTATCAAATCAACGTTACTAGCGCTCTTGCAAACACAGATGCGCCTTGGCGCCAACATACCCCTCGATGTATTACAATTTCTATCAAAAGTAGAAGAAGCAGAGAATATGCTAGATATTGCTATTTACACACTCTGTCCCCCCGGCCCCTTCAAACAAGAACTCCTCGAAACACGAGGTATATTGGAGCGTTTTGAAAAATTTCAGCGTGTACTGCGCGCTCAAATAGAGCGTTTAAAAATTGAGCATAAGCTCAAAGGTGGGCTGAACGATCATGGAATAAGCGATAATTAAATATAGAGTAATTTGGGGCTACGATGATGTACCCTCAATAAGATTTACGAGAAATAACGAAACATTGCATGAAGGCAAAAGTTTCTACTTATTACAACCATGACTACCGAAACAATCAGTTTATGGTTACAAGAATATCAATTCACTCCCGATGTTGCGACTATTCTTAGCCTCCTAACTGCATGCTTACTGCTCGCATTATTAGCACTTTTAGCGAACTTCTTTGCTAAGCGATGTATCACTCATGTAATTCATCCAATCATAGCAAAAACTTCTATTAAGTGGGACGACCTACTTATTGAGAAAGGCGTTATTACACGCTGCTCCCATATTGTACCTCTTGCTATTATTCACTTTCTAGCTCCAAGCTTTTTTAATAATGCTCCTGAGTTATTAAGCTTTTTTCAAGTACTAGTGAATACTTATCTAGTAGTCATCGCACTACTAGTGATTAATTCATTGATAAATGTAGCTAGAGCCTGGTGGGAAAACGGTTCAGTGGGAAAACGCTACCCAGCCAAGAGTTTTGCTCAAGCAGCAAAGCTGGTCGTCAATATCGTTGGATTTATTTTTATACTCTCTGCCCTTCTAGAGAAGTCCCCTCTCGTGTTCTTTTCAGGCCTAGGCGCTATTACAGCTATACTTCTCTTAATTTTCAAGGATGCCATACTGGGCTTGGTTGCGGGCTTTCAATTATCGATCAACAATATGGTAATGGTCGGCGATTGGATTGAAATGCCTGCTCGCGGTGCAGATGGTGATGTAATTGACGTATCGTTAACTACAGTAAAAATCCAAAATTGGGATAAGACTATAACAACAGTTCCAACTTATGCACTAATTTCCGACTCATTCAAAAACTGGCGTGGTATGAATGAAGCTGGTGGACGACGAATTAAACGCTCCCTTTATATAGATTTGAGAACTATACGATTTGCAGATGATATACTGTTAGATCGCTTTAAAGGAATTCAACTTATAAGGCCCTACCTTGAAACTAAGCTAGAGCAGATAGAGGTATATAATTCTGAAATGGACAAGGATCTATCGGAGCTAATTAATAGCCGCCGCTTGACTAATATTGGTACCTTTCGAGCTTACTGCGTCGCCTATTTACGTTCTCACCCAAAAGTAGAGCAAGAAATGACGCTACTCGTGCGCCAACTCGCGCCTGGTCCGCAGGGCTTACCACTTGAAATATATGTTTTCTCTAACGACACCGAGTGGGCGAACTATGAAGATATACAAGGGGATTTATTCGATCACTTTTTATCTGTGCTTCCAGAATTCGGCCTCAGCGCCTATCAAGCACCTAGTGGTGCAGATGTAGAAAAGGTAGGGCTGGCTTTAAACGTCAGTTCTAGCAGGTAGTCAATATTACGCGTACTTTAAAATATCAGGTCTACTTTTGAGACTGCGTTGATTTACTGGGTATATGAATTTCTGCGACCATTTTTTGAACATATTCCGGTGCATCTCCGGTGAATAATTTGACGAATAAGGCGACCGAGAAGTTCAATAACATACCCACAAAACCGATACCCTCAGGGGTGATACCAAATAAATATTGATCAGGCTGCCCGCCTAAAAATTGAAAATAAACTATATAAGATACGGTAAAACTTATACCGGAGAGCATTCCAGCAATCGCACCATATTTATTCATTTTACTGGAAAAAATTCCCATCAAGAGCGTTGGAAAGAAGGATGAGGCAGCAAGGCCAAATGCGAAAGCTACCGTCTTAGCAATAAAAGCTGAAGGTGGATTAATCCCAAAATAAGCGGCCACAACAAGCGCTACAAAAGATGCAATACGCGCGTAGTTTACCTCTTCACGGTCACTTAGAGCAGGCTTAATGATCTTCTTAATTAAGTCATGTGAAATAGAAGTTGATAAGACAAGAAGTAGACCAGCTGCCGTGGATAGTGCAGCGGCTATACAGCCAGCCATAAGAAGAGCTATCACCCACATCGGGAGTCCAGCCATATAGGGATTGGCCATAACCATAATATCGGTACCAAACCAAAGCTCATTGGGATTAGAGAAGTCCGCCTTACTAGCTAAAAGACGCTCTCCATTTGAGCCAATAAGCTGAGAGTTAGGTGCATCACTCGGAGGATATACCGGACTTTTTCCTTTAAAGACAGAATTAGTCCCTGCCTGCGACTTAGTAGGGCCAAAATATTGTATCTTACCATCATTATTCTTATCCACCCATGCCATCTGGCCTGTTGCCTCAAAGTCAATAAACCATGTGGGTGCTTCAGTATAATTTGTCTCGTGAAGCTTCTCGATCAAATTAACTCTTGAAAAAGCACCTATAGTAGGAGCAGTGAGATATATTACCGCTATAAAACTTAGCGTCCATGCTGCGGAGCAGCGAACAGAGCGGACGTCTTTAACTGTAAAGAACCGGACAATGACATGAGGTAGACCAGCTGTACCGCACATCAGTGCAGCGGTTATACAAAACATATTTATAGTAGACATTTTACCAGAAGTGTACTCCTGAAAGCCTAGCTCGATATTAATATTATTCAGCTTCTGCAAAAAGGGAACCGTTTGCTCACCGACTGTATAATCACCAATTAACCCTAATTGAGGAATAACGTTACCGGTCATAGCCATCGCTATGAAAATTGCAGGGATAGTATAAGCAAACGCCATCACGCAATACTGTGCCACCTGAGTATAAGTAATACCCTTCATTCCTCCAAGACCTGCATAGACAAAAACAATGCTAGCACCAATTATTACACCAAAAGGGATACTGATGCCAAAGAGTTGCGAAAATACGACCCCTACTCCACGCATCTGTCCCATAATATAGGTCATGCAAATGAAGATAGCACAGATTACAGCTACAAAACGCGCGAACTTTGAGTAATAACGGTCGCCCACAAAATCAGGAACCGTCGCCTTTCCAAATTTACGTAAATAAGGGACCATTAAAACTGTGAGCAATACAAAGCCGCCCGTCCATCCCATCAGAAAGCGCGAAGCATCGTAACCACTAATCGCGACTGTGCCTGCCATAGAAATAAATGTAGCAGCCGACATCCAATCCGCTGCGGTAGCCATTCCATTAGCGAATGGAGATACGCCCCCTCCTGCTGTGTAATATTCCTTGGTAGATTCGGCTCGCGATCGCACTGCTATACCAATGTACAGAGCAAAGCTTAATCCAATGAAGATAAAATTAATGGTGTCTTGAGACATAGGAGTTCGAAATTATCGTTCTTCGGAGTAGCCATGCTTACGATCTAATCGGTTCATCAGATAGACGTAGCTAATCAAGATTAGTATAAAACCAATGATAGAGCCCTGTTGTGCCATCCAAAAGCCAAAAGGGGCACTACCGACCGATGGAAAATTTACATCTAACCAATCTCGGAGCAAGATGCCCGCACCAAAACTGACCATAAACCAAATAGCCAATAAGCTTAATGTTATTTTAAGACAAGAGAGTCGATGTGCTAATGGGTCTTTATCTTGCATATTTTGAACAAACTGAGGTAACAGAGATAAAATAAGGTAACTGACTTAAGAACCTATACTCAAATTTCCTGAAATTGGAGGCAAGACATTAAAAAGTAACAAAAATTGCCAATAGCTTGCCTTCCTGCCCATGAAACATTGACTGCACATTTGCTGACATCAAATACGTTATGAAATTTTTGAAAATCTATTCGCTTATCAGCCTGTTTGCACTCCAAGCATGGGGCACTGTTCTTCCTGATGGGATTCAACCAGTGCGTACCCTTAACGGCATCGAAGAATACTACATCGAATCAAATGGACTACGAATTCTACTTATGCCGAGCGAGGGAATGCCAGTCGCTACAGTCATGGTCACCTATCAGGTAGGATCACGCAATGAACTAACAGGTACTACTGGCGCTGCTCACATACTAGAGCATATGATGTTCAAGGGTACTGAGCGATTTAGTAGTAATGACCAGAGCGACTACTCCAGTCAAATGGAACGTATCGGCGCGCGATCTAATGCTACTACTTGGTTTGACCGCACTAATTACTACGCGACGATGCCCAGCAAACATGTGCCAATGGCTATTGAACTAGAGGCAGACAGGATGCGTAATCTCTTAATAAGAGATAATGATTTAGACTCCGAACTGACTGTCGTCCGCAATGAGTACGAGCGAGGTGAGAATAGCCCTGTTCGCACTTTAGTCAAAGAACTGTTCGCTACGGCTTTTGTAGCACACCCTTACAGTCATCCCACCATAGGCTGGGAATCAGACATTAAGAGCACATCCGTCGAAAAACTTAGAAAGTTTTATAACACCTACTACTGGCCTGAAAATGCGGTACTTACAGTTATAGGTGGATTTAATAAAGTAGAAACACTCCAGGCTATTGCTACTCACTGCAGTATCATTCCTAAGTCACCCTATAAGATTCCATCTATAGATACTACAGAACCTGAACAACTTGGTCCCCGTCGCTTAACAATCGAACGCGCAGGACAAGTTGGTGTCGTCATGGTAGGATTTAAAGTACCTGAAGGTTCCCATGAAGATTGGGCGAGCATTAGTTTATTAGAGCAAGTACTAGGAGCTGACAAGACTGGCAGGTTATATCGCGCTCTTGAAGATAAGGGTAAGGCTAGTGCTACGTTCACATTTGGACCGCAACTCCATGATCCTGGTCTCTTCATCTTCGGCGCCTTTCTAACACCAGACTCTAGTCACAAGGAGGTCGAATCCATTTTATGGAAAGAGATTGAAGCATTAATCAGTGCTGGGGTTGATGAAACTGAGCTTCAAAGAGCTAAATCTGTCATTAAAGCCAGTACCGTCTATGGTCGTGATGGTTCTTATGCAGTAGCTGATCAAATCAATGAGGCTATTGCTATGGGAGATTGGACTGGATATATACAACATCCGAAAGCCATTCAGGAAGTCTCAGCTAAATCGCTGCAAGCTGCCGCGTCCAAATACTTTATTAAAAAAAACAGCACAACAGGATGGTTCGTACCCAAAGTTATCAACACACTTAGCACACTTCCTAATTCTGCGCCGGGGCCGAACTACTTGCGTGACCCAGATGTTCTAGAGACAATTAATGGTGGGATTCAAGGCAACAAAGAGATTTCGCCTCATTCGGTAGTTAATTTTAGTAGCCAAATGCGAAGCGCAAAGATAGGAAATATCGAACTCATTACCATCGATATGCCTATCGATAATGTAGTCTCTTTTGTGGGTAGCATAGCTGCTGGACAAAGTGCAAACCCAACTGGTGCTCCGATGCGTTCTAGCCTAACTGCAGCTATGCTCGATAAAGGTACTACAAATCAAGATCGCTTTAAAGTGGCAGAAAGACTGGACACCCTAGGCGCAGATATAGGGTTCATAGCAGGCGATCATAGCTTAAGATTTTCTGGTAAGTTCCTACGGGCAGATGCGGGGTCTGTTTTGGAACTGCTAGCCGATCAGCTCCGTAATCCAGCCTTTGACCCAGATGTGCTAGAAACTTTTAAAAGTCGCCAAGAAGCGGCCTTACTCCAATCAATTGATAGCCCTGACTACCGATCCGATGCCCAACTGAGCCGCCTACTCTACCCTTCGAATCATATAAACTACAGTACACCGATTGATGCACTAGTTGCAGACATGAGAAACACGACAGTCGATGATCTCATAAATTTCCATAAAACTCACTATGGGTCGAAGTCTATGCGTCTTGTATTCGCTGGCGATATCGACTTTGATCAACTAAAAGCAGCTGTAGGAAATGCTTTCGACGGATGGAATACAGGAAGTGAATACCATCAATCCGATACAGCCCAATTAGATAACAACGTACGCAGCGAGCGTATCCATTTAAAGGACAAAGCCAGTGTTGCTGTGCGAATTGGCTACAATACGGGCTTACGACGTACGGATGATGACTACCTGCCCTTCATGGTAGGTAATTATATTCTAGGTGGCAGTTTCCATTCTCGACTCATGTCGGAAATCCGCAAGAACCAAGGACTCACTTATGATATCCGCACGCGGCATCAAGGTGACATTCTTACCACGGGCAATTGGATCTTAGCAGCCAGTTTTTCTCCCAGTATATTAGAAGAGGGACTCAGAGCTACCCATCAAGTCATTAACCAATGGCACGACCAAGGGGTTACCGAGGCTGAAGTCCAATCGGCGATCGCCACTTTGACTGGGTCCTACCTTGTGGGCTTATCTACTACAGGAAGAGTAGCTGCGCAGGTTCATAGTTTTATGCAACGTGGATTACCACCAGAATATATCGATGAATACCCTCTGCTTATTGCTTCGCTTTCGAGTGACAAAGTCGGAAGCTCTATAAAACAATATTTCAATCCAAACAAGCTTACTGAAGTGATTGCAGGTTCATTGGATAAGACTAGTGAATCTAGACCCTTATTAGACCAAAAAGCTATCCCTATCGATGTTCGATTAGATAGCCCAGATTCGGCATGGCGCATTAATATTCAAAAAATATATCGAATAGGTGAAAATATTGTGGTTATTTCCGAACTAAGTCGTGACCCGCACGCAGTAGCATCTCAAATAATCAGTACAGTGACTGATACTATTGAGATTGATCAAAGCCATGCCCAGTGCACCGTGCAAAACTATATAATTGGAAAGTCTTGGGATTGGGGCGACACCGGTGAATATAAATTCGTAGAATCTATCGATCAAATTGATAATTTGAACGGCGCGGTATTACTCTATTCTAAAGAAAAATAGCCAGCCTATTACTTATTCACTACAAAGACTTTCTAAATCCACTTAACATAATCAAAAATATGGCAAAGATAGATATTGAAACACTTAAATTTATTCTTCAACGCAACGAACCTGATATAAGAAAAGTAAACGAAATTATGCAAGAGGTTCAAATGGAGATCAAAGCCGAAGAGGAAGAAAGAGCTAACAGACCCCCAGCTGTAAAGAAGCAATTTTCCATCCTCTTATCGGACTGCGATGGACAGCTAAGGAACAAAGACCTAACCGGTTGGGTTGTACAGATTCCGGAAGACGACAGCGTGACATGCGCACCTGAGCGTATCATCAGCGCCGCATACCAATATAATTCAACACCAAAGGGGCTACGAACACCCGTAAAAACAGTGGGAGAAGCCTGCGAAGTCGTGACCGCTAAACTCTTTAAAGAACAAAACATTTGGATCAAAACAAAAGTGCCAGTCCTAGCTGTTACTTGCCCAAATAAGATACCTATAGATATATCTGTTTAAAAAGTATTCTCTTTACCTGTAAAAATACGGGAAATATTCGATCGGTGACGCAAGACGATGAAAACCATGAGGATAATACTCAGATAGAAACGAGGATCTTGATGTCCAAAAACAAAATAAGCTGTTACAGGGAGGCTAAGTGCAAAAATAATAGAAGCTAAGGCTACAATCTTTGTAGCAAAAAATAAGATTAGCCAAATGCTAATGCCTATTAAAAGAACCATCCACATTAGCGCTAAAAGGCCACCCATTGTAGTTGCCACACCCTTACCTCCGCGAAATTTAAGGAAAATCGAAAAGCTGTGACCCATTATGGCTGCTATCAGGGCGATAACTGCGAGTCGATTGTCGCCCTCGTAAGCAATTAATGGTAAACCTGCTGCTATAAATCCTTTAAGTGCATCTAAAACGAAAGCCAGATTACCCCACTTAGCTCCCAAAACTCGCTTAACATTTGTCGCACCTGGATTGCCGCTACCCTCTTTAAAAATATCAACTCCTTGGCTACTCGCTATGATGGAAGCGAAACTAATGGAACCGATCAAGTAACCGATTAAGGTCACGATGAAGATGGAGATAAGTGTCATTTAATCCGTTATGATATCCATCATTTTGGAAGGACAATAGCAATTAGATAACTATAGCTTTATTACCCTATATTTCTCAATAGCCTCGTGTTCCGCTATTTTTCTTGCTGCTGACTCAGACGGAATCGTATCTAATTCAAAAACAGATACGGCATAGCCTTCGCCTCGATCACGGCTGAGTGACATATTTGCTATGTTAACTTGATCCTCACCAAGTGAAACTCCTATAAAACCGACGATGCCTGGCACATCTTTATTCTTTAAAATAAGGAGTGTAGCGTTGGTGCTAACTTCAACGCTATGACTATCGATTCCTACGATACGGGGAGTCTGGTTTTTACCTACTAGCGTGCCGCCGATAGTGCGCGTCTTATCGCCTTTGCAAGAGACTTGGACTTCAATTAACTCATTAAAATCAGCATGTTCACTACTCACGACTTGGTCACAAGCAATACCTAGAAGTTCTATTTTCTTAGGGGCATTTACATTATTTACATTATCAGAAATCTCGCGAAGGAATCCACGATGTATGGCGTTAGTCAGTGGCAGTGTGTCGAGCTCAGTAATTTTTCCGTAATAACGAATAGTTATCTTCTCTACTCCGTCCGGAGCCAGTTGCTGAGAGAATGTGCCAATTTTTTCGCCCAAGGTCATATAAGGACCAAGTTTTTCAAGCACCTTAGGATCAACTGAGGGCATATTTAACGCATTGATCACCATGCCCCCAGTGAGGGCTTCTATCATCTGCTTAGCCACATCAATACCGACATTTTCTTGAGCTTCTACAGTAGAAGCGCCGAGGTGCGGAGTAAGTACCAAATTATCGATACTTCGTAGGGGACTGTCTTCTGCTGGCGGTTCGTCTTCATAGACGTCAAGTCCAGCGGCAGCCACTTTGCCAGAATTAAGTGCTTCGATAAGTGCATCTTCGTCAATAATACCGCCACGAGCGCAGTTAAATACACGTACACCGTCTTTCATTCTAGCAAACGCATCTGCGTTAAGCATATGCTTAGTATCCTTTGTCATAGGCATGTGCACAGTAATATAATCTGCATTTTCTATCACTTGCTCGAGGGTGGATTGCTTTACCCCCAAGGACTTTGCGCGTGACTCGGTAAGATATGGGTCGTATGCGAGCACCTCCATCTGGAAAGCCATGGCACGTTTAGCAACTTCTGCACCAATACGCCCCATACCAAGAATACCTAGTGACTTTTGATTTAACTCCGATCCTGTAAATTTTTTCCGATCCCAGCGCCCAGCCTTCATCCCAGCGCAAGCTTGAACAATGGGACGAGTACCGGCCAGCATATGAGTGAATGTAAGCTCAGCTGTGGCAATAGTGTTTCCAGTCGGAGTATTCATAACAATCACTCCACGATCGGTAGCTGCTTCAATGTCTATATTGTCCACGCCGACACCAGCACGTCCTACGACTTTTAATTTCGAAGCAGCAGAGATTACCTCAGCAGTAATTCTAGTATCGGAGCGCACTGCTATGGCATCGACATCTTTTACAAGTTTAAGAATTTGCTCTGGAGAAGATCCGTAGGCTTCTACCACTTCAAAACCCGATTGGGCTTTAAATAGATCAATTCCAATAGATGATATGCGGTCTGCTATGAGTATTTTCATTTATAAAATGCAGTAAATTTACAGCTTAGAGAATTGCAATTAAATACGCCAAAATGAGAGTTTCCGCTTTTCACATTTAAAAGTCTTACTATGTTAGTGTTATGAGAAGTATGACAGGATTCGGACGCGGCTGCGTCCAAGCGGATACAGCTGGCGTGAATATTCAGGTAGAAATTAACTCAGTCAACCGAAAGACATTAGATACTCAAATCAGCGCTCCTCGTGAATGGAGCGGCTTTGAGGCTACTTGCAATGAATGGCTCAAAGGTGCATTTCAGCGTGGCCGAGTTAACATTCAAATCATAATCGAATCTGTAGATGGGTCAAAGAATTCACTGAAGTTCAATAACCAAGCTATGCAGGAGAGCCTTGAAGATCTCCGCAGTTTCGCCTCTAATCAAGGCTTAGAATTTAACCCTGATGCTAGTTTTCTAATCGACCTAGCTCGCTCAGTAAAAGACAGCAGTGAGCTACCCGATTGGAAGGAACTCATAAAACCATTAAAAGAAGCCTTCGTATCTGCTCTTAGCGAGATCGAGGTAATGCGAAGCAAAGAAGGCACTGCACTAGCTGCCGATTTAAGAAAACGAATCAACGAGCTAAATGGTTATCGTGAAGAAATTTCCAAATATGCACTAGGAAGTTCTGAGAAATATCGAGATAGCTTACTCGAACGCCTAAAGCAACTAAACCTTGACCTTGACCCATCCGATGAACGCGTGCTCAAGGAAATTGCTTTATTCGTGGACCGATCTGATATTAGTGAAGAAATCACACGATTGTCTTCACACTTTGAACAGTTTTTGACTTTCATTAAAGCGGAGGAAGCAACTGGCCGGAAAATGGACTTCCTCTGCCAAGAAATTCACCGTGAGCTGAACACCACAGGTAGCAAATCAAATGACATAGAGATCACCCGTATTGTGATCGAAGCCAAGAATGCGTTAGAACGTATTCGAGAACAGGTACAGAATATCGAATAGCTAGTTAACTAATTCTACTTAGCAAACTAGCGACGCTAGGGTCACTAGCTATCTACTCAGTAATTGCAGCGCGTCGGTACTGCGTGTATCCATTTTTAAGTGAACTATAGGGGTCAATAGCACCCCCCTTGAGCTGATTGTATTGCTGCAGAAAGTCAGAGCTACTATTGATAAAATCAAGACCGCTCACAGACAGGCGATACTCCCAGTCCCATTTATCAATTAGACTAAAGGGTTCTTTGACAGGATTAACTGCACGATTACCAATCAATCCACCTAAATCACGTAAATTCGATGGCCCTAGTAAAGGTATGACTAAGTAAGGACCTTCACCAATTCCAATTGCTCCAAAAGCCTGCCCCAAATCTTCTGCTTTGATAGGTGAAAGCCCCTCAATATTATCGGCGGGGCTCGCAAGACCGCCGAACCCAATTGTAGAATTTATAGCAAAACGAGCAGTTTCTACCCACATCACTCTCAAACGACCCTGAATAAGATTACTACTTAAGCGTACGGGGTAATTCAGATTGAGAAAAAATTTGCTCGCACCCTCCTCTATTCTATCTGGAGTGACTGCTTTGTAGCTGTCTGCCAGTGGCTGGAGAATATTATGATAAACAAAGTCATTGAACTGGAAGGTGTAACGATTCACAGATTCAAACGGGTCGGAAATATGACCACATTGATCAACCTCTTGCTCATAGAAGTCTTCTTCCGAAAGAAACGTTTCCTGCGCAAATACATTTAAGGCAGAATTTAGGCCAAGAAATGCGTAAAGAACTAACAATTTAAATTTTGGTCTCTTCATTGATAACATCCTGTTGGAGTAAATCTTCGAGTCGAGTGATTAGTTCAGCGCCACTTCCCTTACGAAAATGGTCATCAAATTGTTGGCGGTAATTAGAAACCACGCTGATAGAACTCTCCGCCACAATATCGTAGATTTGCCAACCTGATCGCATACGGCCAAGGCGATAGAGGATATAAAAGTTTTGTTCTCCTAGAAGAACTGTAGATTCAATCTCCATACGCTTATCTGAAATTAGAATTTCTTCCCCTAGATTCACTACAGGGCGATCCTTACCTTCGAGTGCTTTAATGTAAGCCTTGAGAACGAGTTTCCTGACCAATTCTAAAACTCTAACTTGCTCTAATTCGGACATAAGTCGCCAGTTCCGACCAATGGCCCTACGAATCATGACATCTAAATCATAGTTCTCCTCCAAGATCTCACGTACTTTACCCTGTTTTTCATCGAACGATATATCCGCGGCCCCGTAGAGTACATCTAAAGTTGCATCTATAGTACCCTGAAGTCTTTGACGCTCAAGTTCCTCAGCAGATAGAACAGGAACAGCAAGAAGAGCCATCACAAAACACATTCGATGCAACTGATTAAACATAATGAATCATTAGAACTATTCGCTCGCTGCGTCAATACCACCGATTGCAAACCGCCGAATCATACTTTCTACATCAAGAGCAGATTCGGTATCAACAATCAGATCACCCGGTTCGAGAAGAAACCCTGATCCGCCTGGTGAAAGCTCAATAAATCGATCCCCAATAAGTCCTGCAGTTTTTACCGAAGCAATAGTATCATCATCTAACTCGATTCTATTTGGTATTTCCATAGTCACAATCGCGAAGAAATTATCACTTAGGACGATATCCTTAACCGTGCCGATGCGCACACCCCCAATTTCGACACGACTACCCGAATTAACACCACTAACACTACTAAAACGCGCCTCTAAGGTATAAGTATCACTTTTCGAAAAGCGAGCACTACCCACCTCAATAGCAAGATAAAGTACAGCGCACAGCCCAAGAAGGACAAAGCAGCCTACAAGGAATTCAATACTTCGATTATTCATAATTTATTTCACAGTCCCATTTATTAGTGAATTACTACGACCATAATTAGCCTTATTTAAAAACTCTGAAAGTGCAGAATTAGTATCTAAATTAAGTTCTCTAGGGCTACCAAAAAATTTGATCTTACCACCGTCTAGCCAAGCCACTTGATCACTAATTTCAAAAACCTCTGGTATATCGTGACTAACAAGAAGAGCTGTAAAATCGAACCGCTTACGATAATCGGCTATCATTTCAAATACGCTGAATTTACGCTCTGGGTCTAAGCCAGTAGTGGGTTCGTCAAAAAGAACAATACGGGGCTCAGTGATAAGCGCTCGCCCAAGCGCTACGCGTTTTTTCATGCCGCCAGAGAGTTCACCAGGAAAGTTTTTTGCAGAATCGCTTAATTCTAAATTAGAGAGCATATTATTTGTGCGCTCTCTGACCTCGGCCTCACTCAAATTAGACGCTTCACGTAGTGGCAAGGCTATATTATCGAATGCAGTTAAGGAATCAAAGAGTGCATTATTTTGAAACATGTAACTAAAATCCGCTCCACTTCCCTGAGTTACATTAACTGTCCTCGAGATTAATTCATTATTTAGCTCAATTGTACCAGCATCTGCATCTAGAAGATTAGCGATACACTTTAAGAGTACCGACTTACCTATTCCGCTCTTACCGATAATTGTAGTAACGCTCCCAGCAGAAACGTCTAGATCTACGCCGTCTAATACATAGTTTTGGGCGAAGTGCTTTTTAAGTCCACGAATTTTGAGAAAAGAATCCATACTAGATCAAAAAAGAAGTAATTAGGTAATCTGCAACTAGTACCGAAACACTAGACCAGACAACTGCACGTGTTGACGACTCGCTGACACCCCTCACTCCTGGATAAGATGCCTTACGGTGCGTATTATAACCACGATAGGCACAAATAGTCATGGTAATTACCCCAAAGATGGCAGCCTTAATGTACCCTCCTTGTACATCTGCCCATGCAACGGTTTCGTATACACGATTCCAATACACGCCAGAGTCTACATTAAGTAATACCGACCCAGATAAATAACCACCGAATATACCTATCAAATCAAAGATTGCAGTTAAAATAGGGAAACAAACCAAACTCGCCACGAGGCGAGGGCCAACTAAAAAGCCAAGTGGGTCGACACTCATTGTCTGCAGAGCGTCAATTTGTTCGTCGTTACGTTGGATTCCAAGTTCGGATGCCATAGCCGAACCAGATTGCCCTACAATCATCAAAGCCGTGAGCACTGGGCCAAGTTCACGTATAAGTGAAAGCGAAACTGCGGCACCCAAGGCAGATTCTGCACCAAATTTAACTAAGGTATAGTAGAGCTGTAAGCCCATAACCAAACCAGTAAATAGTCCTACTGTAGCAACAATCGGAAAGCAGCGCAGTCCAGTCTCGTGGATGGCTTGCGTCAGCTTACTTAACCGTTTGCGCTGCCCGAAAAAGCCACGAATAGCACCCCACCCGAAGGTGGAAATCTCTCCTAGTTCAAAAACTATGGTCAGTGTAGAGTGTCCTAATGAGCGTATCATGCAAAATAAAGTGAAGTATTAATTATGATATTATGCATAATTAGAACTAATAGTGAAAGCTGAAGTTCAAAATTTTTCTCTGCTAATTCGATGGATAGCTATTTAGATCTCAGTATACTTTTAAAGGTTAGTGTAAGTAGAGAATTTAGAAGTTCAAAATCTCTAATAACTAATCAATAGATAATATAAATTACTCATGGAGGCCGAAATGGCGGAGAAGGAGGGATTCGAACCCCCGGTACCCTTTCAGGTACAACTGATTTCGAGTCAGTCACATTCGGCCACTCTGCCACTTCTCCAATATTCTAGAGAAACTGGGTACTTTCTACTTTGGCAAGTATGTACTGAAAAGAATGTATCGTTTGATAAAAATAAGGGTAAAATTCACTTGATCTCAACGACGACCCGCGTCTACTTATGATTCTTTAAGGGCGCGGTCGCCAAGTGGTAAGGCCGAGGACTGCAAATCCTAATCCTAAACATAAGTCGTTGATTGTAAGTAGTTTTAATTTAATTATTTATCCTTTTTTAGCATTATTTACACAATAATAAGCACTTTTCTTGGGAAAAAGTTGGGAAGACAATTATTAGCTGACTCTATGGGGGGTTTTCACAGCGATTCCCACTATGATAATTGCGTTCACATTTTTGCACCAAAATGATCTTGAATGCTTCCATACGTAGTGTTCTCTAAAATGTAATGGATTTCAGTGACAACAATGTAAGCGAGATCTTCTTTGTAGACGGCGCAGAAACAGCCCTAAACAGGGACCAAAAAGAAACACTTTCCTCCGCAGCAGCCCACTTTATCGAGTGTTTCGATATCGACGATGAAGTGGACGTCTACATCTCAAAAAAGTCTGTTCTTCATAAAGTTGGCGGTGCCAATGCACTCGCTTGGCATGCACCCCCTCAGTACAACCGTGATAACCACATCGTTTGCGTCTTTGTCGATCCTGAGGAATCGCTTAAAAGTATGATCATATCACTTGCACACGAAATGATTCATGCATGGCAAGTTAACAGAGGAGATATGCAAGGGACGAACTGGAAGAATCAGGACTATTCCCAATTCCCTTACCAACTACAGCCATGGGAAATTGAAGCGCACGCTTTCATGAAGCAAGTAGCTGGATACTATTTTGAGGACCGCCTCCCCAATACTTCTGAATTATCTGCTATGACTGCTAAAACTGACATTGCAGTAAAAGAACTTAATACTGAGGTAGGCAGCCAACAGTTAAAAAATAAAGTGATAAAAGTTGCGAAGGTTGCAGGCCTAGTTGGCTTAGGAGCTCTATTTGGTATGTAAAAAATTAGAAATAATGAGTGAAGATGATATTAAAGTAATTAAAGTAATAAGCATTGCAGTCAC
>CAJWHF010000012.1 GCA_913041275.1 uncultured Opitutia bacterium | reverse complement strand
CACCAGAATAATTCCAGAAATTCATAGGATTCCTGTCCTTTGTAGCGTTTATGTTGTAGTCCGTCTTTGAACAATTACTGGTAAAGTACCCGGCTTTTTGCAAAAGCTCGTTATAGAAGCTTATAAAGTGGGGAATCCTAAAATTACTCCGCATAGGCTGAGTTCCGTTAGAAATCGAATGCATGCCCGTAATCCATGAAGCTCGTGTCGGGGCACATACGGCTCCATTGTCAAAGCAGTAGAGGTAACGAAATCCCTCCATAGCGAGCTGATCAATATGAGGAGTCTTGGAATTTTTGCTCCCGTAAGAACTAACCCATTCGATGCTGTTATCCTCGCTGGTGATCCAAAGAATATTAGGTTTTGTTGATTTAGCTGAAAGAAATGAGCAAATCGATAAGAGTAAAAAAGAGGTAAATATACGAATGTAATGTTTCATAAGGAACGAATTAATAGATTTTATGACTATACAAAATCTAGCCTCTTTAAGGGTATGAGGAATCAAGGTCAGATATTGCCGCGTCGTTTAATACATATTCTTAAGCACCTAAAAACCTTTCGCTGGATCTCCCCCAAGTGGTGCAGGCTTAGCGCTTCTTATATCTTTTAAGTCCGCTGCGTAGTGTTTGTGCATTTGCCAGCCCGCACGATAGGGCGCACCATGCCTTTTCACCCATTCTGTGATCGTATCGAGAACTGATTCGTCATTGTGAAGCGACCACTCCGGATGTAACCAGATAGCTTTGCCGGTCACGCCAATTACCGATGTATACTCTTCGATTGCGCGGTCTTGGTCGACGATGATTTTGAACTCATCTGCTCGTTTGATATTTTCCAGCAGTGGCCATTTCCATCTTTTAGGGCTAAGCGTGATCCAATCAAAATCGCCTTTTATGGGAAATGCCCCACTTGTCTCTAAGTGCACTTTCTGACCTATATTGTGGAGACCATCGACAAGTAATCTCAAATCGTGAATAGCAGGTTCACCACCGGTTACTACCACAAATTCGGCAGCTGTTTTTTCCACTTCAGCAACCAAAGATTCAGGGCTTATACGTTCGATTTTATCTGGCTTATAGTCTGGGTGCCAGGTGCCAGAAGAGTCACACCAAGGGCAATGAATTGGGCAACCAAAGGTTCGGATAAAGTACGCTGATTGCCCTGAATGCGTGCCTTCGCCCTGAAAAGTATAAAACTGTTCTTGAATAGGGAGCATAATTTTAACCTTTTTTATGACCTTTCTGTGGATACCGGCGATCATGAAGGGGTTTCATGTCTATTGCCTCGATGCGAACGCCAGCGAGGGCAGGATGGCGCCGTAATTCCTTAAAGTTTGTTCCGGATATTTTGAAAGTGAGCGACTGAGCGGTCTGAGTCTCGAGAATTTGCCCCTCCACTATGAAGCTTAAATTAATACGTGTCTCTCCATACTGCTCGTCGATCGTATCGCGCAGGCATTTGATGAAATCAGCTGCCTTATCATTTGGATGCAAAATAAAGTTAATCCGTTTTATTATTTTGGGTATCGAGCTTTCCAAATCGTAGACATTATGCGCGGCAAGACTCATTTCCCCATCACGGCGGCCTACTATCCCTTGTATTAATGCGACCTTGTCCTCTACCAGGCGTGCTCCTTCTTTCGCATAAGTTTCAGGAAACATTACCATTTCGTAACTATGGCTACGTGTGGCAAGATGGAAGACTGCCATCTGCTTACCCTCTTTGCGTGTGTATTTAATCTGTAGATTACTTATGATACCGCACAGGCGGAAGCTCTTTCGGTCTTCAATTTTAACCAACTCATCGTGGTTTGCGAAGCTATCTACTGCGTAGTCTATGCCTGAGTAAGCGTCCATTGGATGACCGGAAATGTAAAAACCAAGCAGCTCTTTTTCATAAGAAAGCTTTTGTGTCACACTCATCGCCTCGATGGATCGGGTATTACTGCTAGATTTGTCTTCGTCGGCTACGCCTACCTCATCGCCTAGCATGTCAAAGAGTGGTATCTGACCTTCATCATGATCCCTGCGAGCTGTTTCTGCCTCTGCCAGTTTAGCGTCTAGTTCTCCGAGAAGGCTAGCACGGTCATCGCCTAAGGACTCTAGAGCTCCAGTCTTAACCAGTGGTTCTATGACCCTGCGGTTAACAGATTTATCAGCATTACGAATGATAAAATCTGTAAAACTTATATAAGGACCGTTCTCCTCTCTCTCTGTGATAATTGCCAGCGCGGCACCTTCGCCTACCCCTTTAATGGATGCCATGCCAAAACGTATACAAGCGCGCTTGTCTTCAATAACTGGAGTAAAATTAGCGCCTGATTCATTCACATCAGGGCTAAGTACGGGTACGTTCATTTCGTTGCATTCGGCTAGAAAATGAGAAATTTTATCGGCATTCCCCTGTTCTGAAGTGAGCACCGCTGCCATGAATTCGACAGGGTAATTTGCTTTTAGGTAGGCTGTGCGGTAACTGAGCATTGCATAGGCAGCCGAGTGCGATTTATTAAATCCGTATTCAGCGAACTTCTCCAGTAATGAAAAGATGGTCTCGGCCGTGCGTCGATTAATGTTATTTGTTTTTTTCGCGCCATTAATAAAGATTTCTTTTTGCGCTTCCATCTCGGACTGAATCTTCTTACCCATCGCGCGACGAAGTACATCAGCGCCGCCGAGTGTGTACCCCGCGATAATTCGTGCCGACTCCATGACTTGCTCTTGGTAGACGAGTACACCATAGGTTTCTTCTACAAGTTCCTTAAGCAGTGGGTGGGGGACAACTACAGTAGAAGGGTCCTTCTTTCCTTTAATAAACTGTGGAATAAATTCCATCGGACCCGGACGATAAAGAGCAATGAGTGCGATTATTTCTTTAAATGAGCTCAAACCGATTTGTCGGCATAGTTGTTGCATACCACCTGATTCTAACTGGAAGACTCCAGTGGTGCGGCCTGAATTGAGTAAATCGAAGGTCTCCTTGTCATCGAGTGGCGCTTTTACGACCTCAAAATCCGGTTGGTCGCGTGTGGATTGGACATTTTTCTCAGTATCGTAAATAACAGTCAGGGTTTTCAGGCCAAGAAAGTCCATTTTGAGAAGGCCTAGGTCTTCGGAAGGTCCCTTAGGGTATTGAGTAGTGAGGTCGCCTTCTTGTAGAGTGACAGGTACTAGATCAGTGATGTTCCGATCTGCTATAATCAGACCACAAGCATGCTTACCTGTATTTCGGATCATTCCCTCTATAACACGACCTTGATCGATAATCGAACGCGCAATGGGGTTGCGTTTTACTTCGCTCGCTAGTTCGGGCGACTTTTTCACCGATTGATCTAGCGTTATACTAAGTTCGTCGGGGATCATTTTAGCTAACCGGTTACCTTCTGAGTACTCTAGGTCATTGATTCGAGCTAGGTCGCGAACAATCATTTTTGATCCAAAGGTGCCAAAAGTAATAATATTTGCTACACGGTCCTCGCCGTATTTTTTGCGTACATAGTTAACTACTTCATCTCGGCGACGCATACAAAAATCCACGTCAAAGTCAGGAGGGGAGACTCGTTCTAAATTAAGCATCCGCTCAAATAGTAGGCCGAAGCTCAGTGGCTCAATATCGGTAATTTTCAGGACATAAGCGACTATACAACCAGCGCCGGAACCACGACCAGGTCCGACTGGAATGCCTTGCTCGCGAGCCCAGGCTATAAAGTCCCATACTATAAGAAAGTAGTCAACGAAGCCCGTGCCAGTGATGATAGCAAGTTCGTAATCTAATCGTTCACATTGGAGCTTTTCTTCGGCCGAGGCCTTATTCCATTTATCGCGGCAGGCGTCGTATTCTGTACCATAGCGTTCTTTCAGGCCCTGCTTGCAGAGCTCGAATAGGTAAAGGCCGTTGGCCTTGTGCAGATCACGGGCTTTTTTGTCTAACTCTATTGTCTCTTCGCCTGAGCGTGAAAGAATCTCATTTTTTTCATCAACGTATAAATCGAGGATCCGATCAAAGTTTGCGTGATCTTCAACGCTGTTAATTTCAATACTGCGCTCATAGACAGGGTAGTGATTTTCTCCAAAAGGAAGCTTCACATCGCACATCTCTGCTACGGCTGAGGTGTTAGTAATCGATTCTGGCACCTCTGCGAAAGCAAGATCCATCTCCTGGCGAGATTTTAGATAAAATTGTTGAGCGTCGTAGCGCATACGCTTTGGATCGGCAACCTTGGCGCCGGTTTGTATACAAAGTAGCGAGTCGTGGGGTTCCCAATCAGTTTTCTTTACATAGTGTACATCGTTTGTAGCGACTACTTTAAGTTCAAACTCAGTGGCAATTTTTAGCAATTCAGGTATGATCCGGCGCTGCTCCTCAATGCCGTGATCCATAATTTCGATAATGAAAAATTCCTTCCCAAAAATGTCGACAAATTTGGCGGCAGCAGCACGCGCTTTTTCAAATTCCCCAGCGAGAAGAAATTTTGGTATGACAGCTGCAAGGCAACCGGAAAACCCGATTAAACCTTCACTGTGTGCAGCGAGTG
Source organism: uncultured Opitutia bacterium (assembly GCA_913041275.1). GTDB lineage: Bacteria > Verrucomicrobiota > Verrucomicrobiia > Opitutales > Coraliomargaritaceae > Thalassobacterium. The sequence goes on along the minus strand of CAJWHF010000012.1, from coordinate 24,153 downwards.
TTTTAAGATCAGTACGTGGGTTGCGGTAGAAGCCTTGGGTATGCGCTTTGGAGACGATCTTGCAGAGGTTTTGGTAGCCGACAAAATTGCGTGCTAAAAGCCCCATATGTCGAGAGCTTTGTTTTGCTCTCTCTTCGTTTGTAGTGGCTAGATCGTCCTCGAATACGAGGTAGATTTCACACCCAAGAAGCGGTTTTATATTATGTTTTTCCGCCTGCTTAAAAAAACTTGTAAGACCATAGAGCACACCATGATCAGTTATGGAAAGAGCCTTCATACCGAGCTCCGAAGCTCGTTCGCAGAGCTTGTCCGTTCGGCTACAGCCATCCAACAGACTGTGGTCTGTGTGAACGTGCAGGTGGACAAATTCGCTGTCTTTTGTGGGCATGGATACTACAGATTGGATGGCCTCATGTGCATGGCAAGCAGAAGCTGTTTGATCTTACGTTAGCGAGCAAGGCTCGAGTAAGGGTGGGGGTTCAAAAATAATGCTTCTCAAAGCTTGTAAGGAGTTCTGTATTTGGATTATTCATATTTTAGGTATATTAAATATAATTATGAAAAACATATTAGTACTTATCGCTTTATTGGCATGTGATGCGTGCTTTACACTAGATGCAGCTGTCAATAGCGGCCAGCCTGCGCCTGCCTTTACGCTCACTGACTCGAATGGCACCGAGCATAGCTTATCAGATTTTTATGGAAAGTATGTGGTGCTTGAATGGACTAACCATTCGTGCCCTTTCGTGGTTAAGCATTATAAAGAAGGACATATGCAAGCGCAGCAACAAGCAATGACGAACAAGGGTGTCATTTGGTTGCAGATCGTCTCTTCGAGCGAAGGAAAGTCTGGTTATCTCACTGAGGCTGAAGCGCAGCAGCTTCGTGCACGTGCCCAAATTCACTCTACTGCTATGCTACTCGATACTACCGGAGAAGTGGGTCGTACGTATGATGCACGTGTTACTCCTCATATGTACTTAATCGGCCCTGAAGGTGTGCTATTATACCAAGGAGCAATTGATAGTATTCGGTCGACTCGTACTTCGGATATAGCGAAAGCAAATAATTATTTGCTGGATGCCTACGAAAGCGCTGTATCGGGTGAACCAATAAAGAACACTAAGACCACTGCCTACGGTTGTGGAATTAAGTATTAGAAATTACTCTTGAGCTAATTCGAGCGAACGGTCTTTCGCTGCGCAGATTGCCTTCTTGACGAGTTCTCGAAATTTCCCTTCTTCCATCACCTTTAGTGCAGCAGCTGTGGTACCGCCGGCAGACGTGACGGCGTCACGTAGTTCCTCGGGTGTAGACTCACTTTCTGCGAGGAGCATGGCCGCACCTAAGAGTGTATCGATAGTCAGGGAGTCGGCAAGGTCTTCTTCTAAACCAGCGTTAACACCCGCTTCGCGTAGAGCGGCTGCGAATTCAAAAAGATAAGCAGGACCGCTGCCGCTGAGTGCAGTGACCGCATCAAGATCGACTTCATCGACTTGATGATAATTTCCCAAAGAACTGAGTGTATTCTCAACGATTTTTTGATCGTTACTCGTTAATTTATGCAGCGGGGTAAATGCTGTGACCCCAGCACCGATTTGACCTGGCGTGTTGGGCATAGTCCTAACTATATTACGGACATCACTGAATTTATTGTTGAGTCGTTCCAAAGGGGTACCTGCCAGAATTGAAAGTACAAGATTGCCTTCGGCTGCATCTACTAAGTCCGAGCTAATAACAGTAAACTGTTGCGGCTTGCATGCCAGTACTACAGCTTCCGCCTCATGAAGTGCAGCGGTAATATCTTCGTGGTATTGAATGCCAGTGCTCTGGGCTAGTGCAGGCCCCGTGGGATCGTCGCCGCAGGTACATGCTATTTCCCTGGGCGAGTAGTGATTTTTCTCCAGCAGGCCTCGGACTATTGCCGAGGCCATGCGTCCGGCTCCTATAAATACGATTCGTATGCTCATTTGTTACTCAAAGTGACTGGATGTATCTAAATTGAAAGGATTTTTAGTCGAGGCGTAATTCCTCTACTTCGTTTTTGTTAGGTCTAGGTATTTTTCATCAATGACGACTGTGCGGCTCATGAGATCATGCCCCATTTGGCTGCGTTTATTAAAAAATAACGTAGCAAGTGTTGCGAGCAGACCGAGAGGAAAGAATAAGTAGATTGTAAGTGTCTTGAGCCCGCCGCGAACGACGCCCGCCATGATGGGAGGAGAGCTCAGATTCACAGTGCTCACACTACGAATGCGACATATACGCTTACCTAAAGAACTGCCCGCAAAGAATGCTTCGCCGATCGCAAAATAGATCCAGAAGCTCAACAATTGTATCTCGTTCGCCACGGCGAGCGCTCGGCGTAGACTTTTACTAGGATCGGGAAGGGTGGCTTCTGGGCGATTCTCTTTATCTGCGTACCAGTCGATTAGAGCCTCTGACCACTGTGCGAGCTCGCTAAATGCGGCTGGATGCGACTGGGGTAGAGCAATCTTCCAAATGATGACCGAGCCTACGGCAGTTACGAGTATGAAATCCAAAATGAAAGCCAAGGCCCTCAAGCCAATGTTAGTTGGTGGCATAGGACCATTTTTACTAAATACTGAGTCCAATAGTGTCCGCTCACTGGAATTGACGGGCTGTTCTTTCAATCCGGGCCTAGGCTCAGGCTGAGTATAAAAATGACTCATCCAATTTGAGCGGCTTTAAAGGCGCGCAGGGTGTTATGCATGAGCATAGCTACAGTCATAGGACCAACGCCTCCTGGGACAGGAGTCATGTGCGAGGCTTTAGAAGCGACAGCATCAAAATCGACGTCGCCGACTAATCGATAACCGCTCTTGCGAGAGTCATCGTTGACACGGTTAATGCCCACGTCGATTACACAGACACCTTCTTTGACCATATCGGCAGTAACGAAATTAGGTCGGCCAATAGCTGCGATGAGCACGTCGGCTTGGCTAGTTATGCTTGCGAGGTTTTTTGTCTTGGAGTGGCAGAGCGTTACAGTGGCGTTCCCGGGTAGCGCCTTACGAACCATCAACAGAGCAGCGGGCTTACCTACTATTTGACTGCGCCCAAGCACGACGACGTGTTTGCCTTGAGTCTCTATGTTGCTGCGTTTGATTAGTTCGACAATACCAGCAGGAGTGCAGGCTATAAAGCCACTTTCGTCTTCTTGGCAGAGCTTACCGATATTGAGTGTATGAAAGCCGTCTACGTCTTTATTGGGTGAGACGCGATTAAAAGTGTCTGTTTCGTTAATATGCTCGGGTAAAGGAGCTTGTATGAGTATTCCATTGATAACAGGATCCATATTTAACTCATCAATTTGTGCAAAGAGCTCTTTCTCGCTTACATCATAAGGGAGCAAAATAAGGCGGCTTTCAATGCCGATACGTTCAGCTATCTTTTGCTTTTTACGAACGTAAGACACAGATGCAGGGTCGTCTCCTACCCGAATAAAGGCGACCACTGGCTTAGTATCAGAAAGTTGCCCGACTTCGCTCGCTAGTTCCTCTATGATTGATTCTGCAATTGCGTTTCCATCGATAATTTTCATCCAAATAAAGAACTCTATGACTATCTGGTAAGGCAACGCTAGAATTGCCCTATTGTATCAAAATTCCTGCTATAGCGGCGCTAGATAGGTTAGCAAGGGTGCCTGCCAAAACAGCCTTAAGTCCGAGCTGAGCAATTTCTTGCCTGCGCTTGGGGACAAGGCTGCCTAACCCGCCGAGTAGAATGGCGATAGAAGATAAATTCGCAAAGCCGCAGAGGGCAAAAGTTATGATGGCCTGAGAGCGTGTACTGAAAATATCTTTTATGTCTTCGAAAGCTATGAATGCGTAAAATTCATTAATTACAATTTTTTGACCGATGAAGGAGCCGCCAAGTCTGGCATGCTCCCATGGAATACCCAGAAGCCAAGCGACTGGACTAAACAGCCAGCCGAGTATTAATTGTAGGCTGAAATCTTCGCATCCAACCAATCCTCCAAGGTAGCCAAGCGTACCATTGAGCAGAGCGATTAGACCAATAAAGGCGAGTAGCATGGCGCCTACATTAAGTGCTAGCTTCAAACCGTCTGAGGCACCTCCTGCTGCAGCATCAAAAATATTAGCAGGACCATCAGCTGAATCTTCTTCAAGTGTGCTATTGTCTGGTGTCTTTGTTTCGGGCATTAGCAACTTAGCGAAGAGTAAGCCTGCTGGTGCTGCCATAAAACAGGCGGCTAGCAAAAAGCGTAGTTCGATTCCCACAAAAACTAGGCCAGCGAGTATGCTCCCAGCGATAGAGGCCATTCCACCGACCATAACTGCGAAGAATTCCGACTGTGTCATTCGATTTAAATATGGCTTTATCGCAAGTGGGGCCTCAGTTTGCCCGACAAAGATATTTGCGGTAGCGCTGAGTGACTCTGCTCGGCTAGTACCGAGCAGCTTGCTAGTGCCTCCCCCTAGAAACTGCACTATGAGTGGCATTACCTTGATGTAATATAGGACCGATATTAGGGAGGAGAAAAAGATGATTACAGGCAACACCTTGAAGGCAAATATGAAGCCTAGGCTTCCCGAATCGCTACTTAGGTCGTCTCCAAATAGAAAGCGAATCCCTTCGTCGCCATAAGCGATCACTGTGGCTACTAAGGTAGACAATTCTTGCAGTGCTACTTTTCCTTGTGGCACATAGAGTACAAGTGCACCAAAGCCAAACTGCAAGGCGACCGCCCCAATTACCGTACGCCATCTTATACTTGTTCTAGCGCTTGAGCAGAACCATGCTAGGAATATCAATAGGCTATAACCAATAAGACTAATCCACATAAATTTAGGCTGAGCACCCAATAAATCTTTGGCAAGTCTTCACTGATAGTGTAAAAGGTTCCTTTTACAGGGGTAAGAACATATTTAAGCCTCTGTAAAAAAAACTCACAAAATACTTGCACACAATGTAGCGAACGCTACTTTTGCCGACTTTCTCAGTATCCAGCCATCCAATTTAAATGCCTACTATTAATCAACTCGTCCGCAATCCGCGTGTCGTCCAGAAGGAAAAGTCCAAGTCCCGTGCTCTTAACAGGAACCCCTTTCGTCGTGGGGTTTGTGTTCAAGTAATGACTCGAACTCCTAAGAAGCCTAATTCTGCGATTCGCAAAGTGGCTAAAGTCCGATTGACCAATGGCATTGAAGTGATCGCTTACATCCCAGATGAGGGCCACAATCTCCAAGAGCACAGTATTGTACTTGTACGCGGAGGTCGAGTTAAGGACCTTCCTGGTGTGCGCTATCACATTGTACGTGGCACTCTCGACTGTGTAGGTGTAGAGAAGCGTCGCCGTAGTCGTTCTAAGTATGGTGTGAAACGCCCTAAGGATGCTTAGCGAGGCATTTATTTAATAGACTTTAAAATATAAACTCATAAGATATGTCTCGTCGCCGCCAAGCCATCAAACGTCCTCTAATTCCGGACCCACGTTATAACAGTACACTAGTTGCTAACTTGATTAATTTAATCATGGAGCGTGGCAAACGCACTGTGGCACAAAAAATAGTTTATTCTGCTTTTCAACGTGTTAGCGAAAAGCTTGAAAAAGGTGATCCCGTGGACCTTGTTATGGGAGCTCTAGAAAATACACGCCCGAAACTTGAAGTTAAGAGCCGCCGTGTCGGTGGTGCCACTTATCAAGTGCCGGTCGAGGTTTCTTTCGAGAGGCAACAAGCACTAGCTTTTCGTTGGATGGTCAATGCCGCTCGAGGCCGCAAGGGTGTTCCTATGAATGAAGCGCTTGCCGACGAAATTATCGATGCTTTCAACAACACTGGCGGTGTTGTTAAAAAGAAGGAAGAAATGCACCGTATGGCTCAGTCCAATCGTGCGTTTGCACACCTTCGCTGGTAGTCCTGAGACTGCCCGCATCTCCTCGTTCTTTTCCAGTCTAATCGTTACCAATGCCTGTTAACAGCACAGCGTCAGCTAAAATATCTAAACGTCAGCTTCCATTAAAGCAGACGCGTAATATTGGTATAGCTGCTCACATAGACGCAGGAAAAACGACGACGACGGAAAGAATATTATTCTATGCAGGAGTAGTGCATAAGATGGGTGAGGTCCACGAAGGTAGTGCTGTAACCGACTGGATGGCTCAAGAGCGAGAGCGTGGTATTACTATCACCTCCGCAGCTATTTCCTGTACTTGGACAAACCAAACTGGCCCTAGTGCAGGAATCTCAAACCAGATCAATATTATCGATACTCCAGGGCACGTCGATTTTACTGCGGAGGTGGAGCGGTCGCTACGCGTGCTCGACGGTACAATCGGTGTTTTTTGTGCGGTGGCTGGCGTGCAGCCCCAATCGGAGACGGTTTGGCGTCAAATGACTAAGTATCACGTACCTCGTATCGCCTTCGTTAATAAAATGGATCGCATTGGGGCGGATTATTTCGCTGCGATTGAATCGCTACGCGAACGTCTCGGTGCTAATGCACACCCTATCTTTTTGCCCATCGGCAAGGAAGAAGATTTTACCGGTTTGATCGATCTTTGCTCTATGCAGGCACGCATCTACGATGCTTCCGACGCCAGCGGCATGAGCTTCAAGATTGCCGAGATTCCTGCAGATTATATAGATCAAGCTCAGAAATACCGAGAGAAGCTTATTGAGGCGCTTGCTGATTTTGATGACGAACTGGCAAATAGTTATCTTGAAGGTAAAGAGCTTACTGCTGACATTATACGCGTTGCTATTCGTAAAGCGACTATCTCGCTCGATTTCTGCGGTGTTATTCCCGGGAGTGCTTTTAAGAATAAAGGGGTACAAGATTTACTCGACTGCGTTGTTAATTTCCTACCTAGTCCTATCGATCTGCCCCCTATGAAAGGTGAGACCGATAGGGGTCTTGAGGTAGAGGTCGCAGCCGATGATAATGCTAAGTTCGCTGGGCTTGCATTCAAGCTGATGAATGATAGCTACGTAGGTAAACTAGTTTTCATGCGAGTTTATTCAGGCACTTTATCAAAAGGTGCCGCTTTGTATAATCCCCGAACTGGAAAGACTGAGCGCATTTCACGCTTGCTCATTATGAAGGCCAATTCTCGCGAAGACATTGATGTCGCTTATTCGGGGGATATTTGCGCCATTGTAGGTGCACGCAATGTAGTAACTGGCGATACCCTTTGTGCAAAGGGCCTCGATCTACGCCTTGAGCCACCTACATTTCCTGAACCTGTTATTTCCATGTCTATCGAACCCAAGACTTCGGCCGATCAAGAAAAGATGGCAACGGGTCTTCAGTGCCTTTCTGAAGAAGACCCGACTTTTGTTGTCAGTTCTGATGAAGAAACGGGTCAGACTATAATTGCAGGGATGGGTGAGCTACATCTTGAAATCATTAAGGACCGACTCTTCCGGGAATTTAAAGTAGGGGCCGAAGCGGGTCGCCCGCAGATCGCCTACCGCGAAACGGTTTCTGCTAATTCCGAAGGGGAAGGTAGCTTTGTTCGCCAAACAGGTGGTAGTGGTCAATACGGTCACGCCCGTATTAAGCTGGAGCCTGCTTCAAGAGGCAAAGGCATTGAAATTATAGACAAGACCGTGGGCGGCGTAATACCTAAAGAATTTATCAAGCCTGCGCTTGATGGTATCCGCGAAGCCGCTAACAACGGTTCTATTTGCGGTTACCCAGTAGTAGATTTTAAGGTCACACTCTTTGACGGCAGTTTTCACGAGGTAGATTCCTCAGAAATGTCCTTTAAAATGGCTGGAATCTATGCCTTTCGTGATGCGATGGAAAAGGCTAGCCCTCTGTTGCTTGAACCAATGATGACAGTCGAAGTGGAAACACCCGATGAATATCAGGGCGATATTATGGGGGATCTAAACCGCCGTAGAGGGCAGATTCGTAACGTCACAAGTAAATCAGCTTTTGTCTCCATCGCTGCCCTTGTGCCACTACAAGAAATGTTTGGCTATGCAACCATTGTACGCTCCCTTAGCAAGGGTAGGGCATCTTACAGTATGGAACCCGAGTCTTTCGAGCCCGTTCCTCAGAATGTGCTTAATACCATTCTGGAGACATCTACAAGGGGGCGCTACTAATTTAAAGGTATAGACCAACCCTAAGTACATGTATAATAAGCTTTTAACCATTCCTAAAATACCAATCAACCAATAAAAACCATGAGTAAACAACGTATCCGCATCCGCCTAAAAGGCTTTGATTATCGTGTTATCGACCAGTCCGCTATGGAAATTGTCGAAACTGCGAAGCGCTCTGGCGCCCGTATTAACGGCCCTGTCCCACTCCCGACTAAGATCGAGAAGTTGACTGTTAACCGTTCTGTTCACGTAAATAAAAAGTCCATGGACCAATTTGAAGTGCGCACACACAAGCGCATCATTGACATTGTAGAGCCCACCGCCGCAACTGTAGATGAGTTAAAGAAGCTTAACCTACCAGCTGGCGTAGATATCTCAATTAACGTCTAGTCCGCGGCGTTTATTAAGTGCAGAATAGGGTAGGTTATACCTTATTCTGTACGCGTAGACTGACCAAAATAGATTTATTTATCTAACTGTGTAAGTGAAATTATGTTATTGGAGCGTTCTGATTATTTTGACTTTTTCGAAATCAGGGGTTGACGAAGGACTGAGTTACCTCTTTTTTCCCTCGCTCGCTCTTTATATTATAGCGAATAAACAATTTTTAGATTTCTAACGCAGGTCTATGAAACGGGGCATCTGCTCCCCCTGCCTATTAGCATTATGAACTTAGCCCTACTTGGTAAAAAGATAGGAATGACACAGGTATTTGACGAACAGAATCGTCTGATACCAGTTACTGTCATTGAAGCAGGACCCTGCCCGGTCACTCAGGTCATGTCCACTGAGAAAGACGGTTATAGCGCCGTCCAAATTGGTTTTAGTCCCCAAAAAGAGCATCGCCTTTCAAAGGCAGAATTGGGCCATTTTAAAAAATCAGGCATTGAGCCTCTTTCACAGCTCCAAGAGTTCCGCACCAACGGAGATTCAGGCGTCAATGTCGGTGACGTACTTACGGTTGATAAGTTTGAGTCTGGTCAAAAAATTGACGTGATTGGTACCTCAAAAGGCCGCGGTTTTCAAGGTGTGGTTAAGCGCTATGGTTTTGCTGGTGGTCCAGCCTCTCACGGTTCGATGTTCCACCGTCGTGGTGGTTCTTATGGCATGTGTCAATGGCCAGGCCATGTGATCAAGGGTAAGAAAATGCCAGGTCACATGGGCGATGTACGCCGGACAGTGCAAAATTTAGAAATCGTCCAAGTTAACTCCGAGAAGAATCTTATACTAGTTAAGGGTAGTATACCTGGTTCGCGTGGCTCACTTGTTACTGTCCGCACAGCGGTTAAAAATAAAAAAGCGGTCGCATAAGTTTAGCGACGAAAGGACATTAAATAATGAAACTAAAAGTTTACACAGCAGACGGATCTAAAAGCTCTGAGAAGGAGTTTGCTCTTCCAATCCTCGAAGGCGATAAAGGGGTAGCGGCGCTACGCCAAGTTGTTCTCGCACACCAAGCCAATGCACGCCAGGGTAATGCTTCCACCAAAACTCGTGCCGAAGTTGCCGGATCTGGCAAAAAGCTTTTTCGCCAAAAAGGTAGTGGTACAGCTCGCCAAGGATCGCGCCGCGTGCCGCATCAGCGTCACGGTGGTATTGCTCACGGTCCAAAGCCACGCGACTACTCCCAAAAAATAAATCGTAAGATGAAGACCCTCGCATTTCAGCGTGCACTTTATGAACGTGCGAATGATGGAGGTCTATCTGTAATTGAATCACTTGAAGTTAAGGAAGCTAAGACCAAGCTATTTAATCAGTTACTCACAGCAGTTCTCCCCACTCGCGGTAAGGTTTTGATTGTCGACGACCAATTTGAAAATAATGCCGCTTTTGCGGCACGTAATATTGATGGGGTTTCCCTATCTGAGGCAGGTAATCTCAGCACATTAGATGTTGTGCGTTATCGCCAGATATTACTCAGCGTAAAGGGTATTGAGACCATAATAGCACGCGCAAATGGAGGTGAATCATGATAATTGCCGATAAAATTCTTCTTGAATACCGAGTTACCGAGAAAGCAGCTAATCTCTCTGCTAACTTTAATCAGTACACTTTCGAGGTGGCACCAAACGCAAACCGCATAGAAGTCGCTCGTGCCGTAGCTAAGGTGTTCGATGTTGAGGTGGTTAAAGTAAACATTCTTAACAAAAAACCTAAGCGTAAGGTGGATCGCAGTCGTCGAGGTAAAGCAGGAACTAAAGGCGGTCACAAAAAAGCTATCGTCACCCTTAAAGAGGGTGACAAGATTGAACTCGTTTAAGTAATAAGGACTCCCATAACATGCCACTAGTAGACTCCAGACCTTTGACTCCCGGCCAGCGATTCCTTACACGGAACAAGCAGGAAGTATCTAAAAAGAAGCCAGAACGTCGTCTCGTTACGCGTGTACATGACAAGCAGGGTCGTAATTGCTACGGGCGCATCACCTCACGCCGCCGTGGTGGTGGTCACAAACGTATGTATCGTATTATCGACTTCCGTCGCGATAAGCTCGATATTCCTGCCAAGGTCCAAGCGATAGAGTATGACCCGAATCGTTCGGCTAATTTAGCTCTACTCGCCTATGCGGACGGGGAAAAGCGTTATATTTTAGCGCCTCGTGGAGTGAAGGAAGGCGACGTTCTTCTTAATACAAATAACCGCGTCGAATTTACCGCAGGTTTTTGCCTTCCGCTTTCGATCATACCACCAACTACAAAGATCCATGCTGTAGAGCTTCATCCAGGTCGTGGCGCACAAATAGCTCGCTCGGCAGGTCAATCTGCTCAACTCGTTTCAATTGACGGCGAACGCGCGACAGTAAAGTTGCCTTCAGGGGAGATCCGCTTCCTGAATGCTCGTTGCCGGGCAACTATCGGAGAGGTAGGTAATTTGGAGCATCACAATCAGAGTCTTGGAAAGGCGGGTCGCCGTCGTTGGCTCGGGCGTCGTCCACGTGTTCGTGGTGTTGCAATGAACCCTGTAGATCACCCAATGGGTGGTGGTGAAGGTCGCACCTCTGGTGGTGGCCATCCTCAGTCGCCTTGGGGTCAGCTCTCGAAGGGCTTCCCAACTCGCAAAAAGTCAAACCCAACCAATTCACAGATTGTTGTTCGTCGCAACGGTCGCCAATTGAAGAAACGCTAATCTGATTTAAATAATTATGTCCCGTTCTGTAAAAAAAGGTTTCTTTGTCGACCCGCACCTATCAAAAAAGGTGTCGGCCGCACAGGCTGATAATGACCGCAAGCCGATTCAAACATGGTCACGTCGCTCCACGATCACTCCGGACTTCGTCGGCTTGAACTTTAATGTGCATAATGGCCGAAGTTTTCTTCCTGTTTACGTCACAGAAAATATGGTGGGTCACAAACTCGGCGAGTTTGCGCCAACACGCACATTCAAGGGGCACCCAACTGGAAGCAAATAGGTAAAATCCCCACACTCGACAAACTATGCTATTCACAGACACATCAAGCACATTTAGAAAAGTAAGCTCGTTTCTCTTCGGGTTCATGCTTTTGGGTTGTGCCGCGAAAGCAGAAATCCCTTCTTTTGTTAAGGGTGCGCTATATAGTGCGAACGCTGCTTTAGTGTCTGAGGTTGTGCCCACACTTTCTGCAGATGTCGTCCTACTAAAAGGTGGTCTTGAGCAAGGACTCCGCTTAGGTATGGTCTGCCGAGTTTCTCGTGGTACGAAATCCATTGGTGAACTTGTAATTATCGAATCTCGTAGCAAACGTGCTGCAGGTCTCATCCTCAAGCTGGATAAAGGCTCTGTAATACAAACTGGCGACATTGCCCAAATTAAAACACTTCAAAATAGTTGAATCTCATGCAGGTCCAAGCCTATACTAAATACGCACGTATGTCGCCCCGAAAGGTACGCGAGATCACTAAGGTCATTCAAGGCCGCAACGCTGCCGAAGCGGTAGAAGTTCTTCGCTTTATACCGCGCAAATCTGCGCGTCTAGTTAACAAAACTCTCCAGTCGGCCATTGCGAATGCGGAGAATAATAATAATCTATCCTCGGACGCTCTTAAGATTGAGTCGGCTACCGTTGAGCAGGGTCCTGCCTTTAAGCGATTCCGCCCTGCAGCACGTGGTTCTGCTCACCCTTATAAAAAAGCTACCAGCCACATTCGTATCATACTCACTGACGAGGCTTAAACCTCAGCGCGACTCTAACGACACCGACTCAATATGGGACAAAAAGTACATCCAACCGGCTTCCGCCTTGCAGTTACCCGTGACTGGGACTCCCGCTGGTATGCGGACAAAGAGCAGTATCCTCTTTATATCAAAGAGGATCATACTATCCGTACCTACCTAACGAAGAAACTTCGTTTTGCGTCCGTGCCTCGTATCTTTATAGAACGTGCTTCTGGCCGTATCCGTGTTAAAATATTTACTGCTCGTCCAGGGGTAGTCATCGGCCGTAAGGGTGCGGAATTAGATAAGCTTAAGCTTGAACTCAATAAGAAGGTCGACAAGGACATCATGCTCGACATCCAAGAGGTAAAGCGCCCTGACCTTTCCGGGCAACTCGTTGCTGAAAACGTGGCTCTCCAGTTGGAGCGACGTATAGCATTCCGTAGGGCTATGAAGCGTGCGGTTCAGACTACAATGGCAATGGGAGCAGATGGTATTCGCATTCAATGCTCTGGTCGTCTTGGCGGTGCAGACATCGCCCGAACGGAACAACAGCGCCAAGGCCGTGTGCCCTTACAAACTCTCCGTGCCAAGATCGACTACGGCTTTTCAGAAGCAAGTACTGTGTATGGTATTATCGGTGTTAAGTGCTGGATTTGCCTTCCTGACGAAACTGAAGCATAGACACTTTACTCTAAAAGAGCACTCTATAGATTTTACTAATTTAACTAGAACGTACCATGGCACTTCTTCCATCTCGCACAAAATACCGCAAGGCACACAAAGGTCGTATTTACGGTACCGCGCAGACTTGCAACACGCTAGCCTTCGGTGACTTCGGCATCCAGTCCCTTACTAGGGGTCGTATGACTTCACAACAAATCGAGGCTGCTCGTGTTGCTATGACTCGTAGTCTTAAGCGTAAGGGAAAAGTCTGGATCAGGGTCTTTCCTCATAAACCTGTCACCAAAAAGCCTGCAGAAACCAGAATGGGTAAAGGAAAAGGTTCCGTCGAACGTTGGGTTGCCGTTATCAAGCCTGGTACCATGCTCTTTGAAATCGCAGGTTGCTCGGCAACTGCAGCCCGTGAGGCGCTTCGTCTGGCGGATACTAAATTGCCATTTCACTGCCGATTTGTCTCACGTGAGGAGACCTAAAAACTTACCTAATAGATAATTATTATGAGCACTAAAGAAATTCGCGAGATGTCCGAAGCAGAGATCGAAAAACAGATACGAGACACACGTGATTCACGCCTAGATCTACGTATGCGTAAGCAAACAGGGCAAGTTGAACACCCACATGAATTTAAGGAAATGCGCCGTAAAATCGCGCGTCTCGAAACCATTCTAAAAGAAAAGAAATTGGCTTCAGCCAACTCTTAGCATCTAACTCAGAAATATGGAAGCACTCACACGCAATTCTCGTAAGTCACTCACTGGATTCGTAACTAATCGTTCCGGAGATAAGACCATAAAAGTCACTTACTCCTATAAGGTCCCGCATCCGCTCTATAAAAAAGAGATTCGGCGTAAGACCGTTGTACATGCGCACGACGAGAAGAACGAGTGCGGCCTTGGAGATAAAGTTGAAATCATGGAAACACGCCCGCTGAGTAAACTGAAACGTTGGCGTGTTACTCAGGTAATAGAAGTAGCACCTAAGTTAGGTGACGAGTAATCCGATACTAATAATTTTTAAATCCAAAAAGGAGATTTAGCTATGATTCAAATGAACAGCCGTGTATCGATCGCGGATAATACTGGCGCCAAATCCGCCGAGATGATCCGCCGCATCGGGCAGAACAAAGATACTGCAGATGTTGGCGACATCGTGGTATGTGCCGTCAAAGAAGCTGCCACCGACGCTTCCGTTAAGAAGGGCGAAGTCGTGCGTGCAGTAGTAGTGCGCACCAAGGCTCCAATTCGTCGAGCTGATGGTAGTTATCTCCGCTTTGACAACAACGCAGTAGTGATAATCAATGCCGATGGTAACCCTTCGGGCACACGTATTTTTGGCCCAGTTGCTCGTGAGATAAGAGCAAAGTATATGAAAATTATTTCCCTGGCACCCGAGGTCCTGTAATTATGGCTAAAACAATTAAACGCGAAGAAGAAGTCGTCGTCATTTCTGGCGCTCACAAAGGTAAGAGGGGGAAGATTCTCTCTGTTATTGGAGGTGAGCGTGTCCTGGTCGAAGGCGTTAATTTAATTACGAAGTTCGAACGTAAGACGCAGGAAAACCCTGAGGGTGGGTCTGTGGAGCGAGAAGCTTCGATTCACTACTCCAATGTTATGAGCGTTGAGAAATACGACGCTAAAAATAAGAAATAATTCAATACTTGCCAGCGGGCGATAAAGTCTCACTTTCACGCCTCTTCAATAAACATCACACACCACTTACTAGACGGGTTGGAAATCCGCCTTACACTAAAGATGTCACAGTCCATTTTACATAAACATTACACCGAGAAGGTCGTGCCCGAACTTATGAAAAAGTTTGGTTACAAGAACCCGCACCAAGTTCCCACGATCAAAAAGATCGTCATTAATTCTGGTTTTTCAGCAACTGCTGATAAGAATCACGTGCAGTATGTAAATGACGAGATCGCTAAAATATCTGGTCAGCGCCCCATTACTACAAAAGCGAAGCTCAGTATTTCTAATTTCAAATTACGTGAAGGTCAGCCGATTGGTTGTAAAGTTACTCTGCGCGGAGCATCCATGTACGAGTTCCTTCTGCGCCTGATTAACATTTCTCTTCCTTGCATTCGTGACTTCCGCGGTGTGCCCACTCGCCTGGACGGTCATGGCAACTACACCTTAGGATTGAACGATCACGGCATCTTCCCCGAAGTGAGTTCAGACGGTACAAACGCCACCATTGGTATGGATGTTAGTATTAATACCAGCGCCTCAAACGATGAGGAAGGCCGTGAACTCCTAAAGCTCTTTGGTATGCCTTTCCGAAAAACGAGTGCTGAAGTCGAAGCCGAAGAGGCTGCCGCTGCTGCTGCCAGCGCATAATAATTCAATAGATTTACACATGGCTAAAAAATCCGCAATTCAACGTAACCTCAAACGTCTTCGTCTCATCGAGAAGTATGCCACTAAGCGTGCTGAGCTTAAAGCTATCTTGGCAAATCCAGAGACCTCCGATGAGGAGTTCTATAAGGCGCAAGCTAAGCTGACTAAACTTCCTAAGAACAGTTCTCCTATACGTGCTCGCAACCGATGTTCTGTGACCGGACGTCCCCGTGCTTTCATCCGAAAATTTGGTCTTTCCCGCATCACATTCCGTGAACTTGCCACACAAGGTAAGATTCCTGGAGTAACGAAATCTTCTTGGTAAACACTCTGTTTACTTAATTCATTGAAAACCCACTAGTAAAATACTATGGCAGTTCACGATACAATTGGCGATTATTTAACCATAATCCGCAACGCTAGCTCAGCTCGTAAGAGTTCTTGTACTACGCAACATTCTAAATTGCGCGTAGCAATCGCTTCGATTCTTAAAAGTGAGGGTTACATCAAGGACTTTAGCGAAGGACAAAACGAGAAAGGTTTTAAGACTATTACTCTCACGTTGAAATTCTCAGCGGACACACCAGCGATCACTGGTATCGAGCGTCACAGTAAGCCAGGTCGACGTCTCTACTATGGTTCTCAGGACATCCCTCGAGTTTTAGGCGGCCTAGGTGTCGCTATTCTCACTACTTCTAAAGGCGTGATGCGCGCACGTGATGCGCGTGAAGCGGGCGTGGGCGGCGAGCTCCTCTGCAAAGTCTGGTAATCTATATTTTAAAGGCATTATATAATGAGCAGAATCGGTAAACTTCCTATACCCGTCCTTGATAAGGCTAATGTCGTGATTGATGGACAGATCGTCCGTGTAGACGGCCCAAAAGGTAAACTAGAAAAGACTTTCGACAATTCGGTAAAGATTGAGTTAGCCGATAGTGAAATCCGAGTTTCCCCTTCGGATAACAGTCGTCACGCCCGCGCGATGTATGGTACCGCGCGCTCAATTATAAACAATATGGTTATTGGTGTGGTCGACGGTTACGAAAAGAAACTTGAGATAAAAGGTGTAGGCTTTCGTGCAGTAATGAAGGGCAATGTAATCGATCTCGCTCTTGGTTATTCTCACCCAGTAGAAGTTGTGGTCCCCAGTGGCATTACTGTGACTGTGACAGAGAGTACTAAAATTTCTGTTGCAGGTGCCGATAAGCAGGTTGTCGGGGAAATAGCGGCGACTATTTACTCTTACTTCCCAGCAGAGCCTTATAAGGGCAAGGGAGTTCATATAGTCGGGCAATATGTTCGACGCAAGGAGGGTAAGAAGTCCGCTTAATTTTTTAGCAGAGAGCACATTATGAAACTTCAAAAAAAGAATTCTCTTGCACAGAAGCGCCGCTACAGGATCCGTAAGAAGATCAAAGGTACCGCAACACGCCCGCGTCTAGCTGTGCATTTCTCCAACAAGCACATATATGCGCAATGTATCGACGATGTCGCCGGTCACACAGTCGCATACGCCTCTTCCGTGGGTGGTAAAGACGCTGCTGCAAAGGCTAACAAAGAAGGTGCCGTAGCACTCGGTAAAGTGATCGCGGATAAAGCAAAGGCAGCTGCGGTCGAGTCAGTTGTCTTCGACCGTTCAGGTCGTCGTTACCATGGTTGCGTTAAATCATTCGCTGAAGCGGCTCGCGAGGGCGGCCTAAAATTTTAAAGAATTTCTATATGAATAGACAAAACAGATCATTTTCCCAAAAAGACGAAACTGAAGAAGCACCAGAATTCGTCGAAAAGGTTGTTCACATCAATCGTTGCTCGAAAGTTGTAAAAGGCGGACGTCGTTTCAGTTTCGCAGCACTCGTTGTGGTCGGTAACCAAAAAGGTGAAGTCGGTGTCGGCTATGGTAAAGCTAAGGAAGTACCTGAGTGTATCCGCAAAGGAACAGAGCAAGCCAAGAAGAATCTTGTCACCATTAAACTGCGCGGTGATACAATTCCTCACCATGTACTCGGTGAAGCGGATGGCGGTAAAGTGCTCCTTCGTCCAGCATCGGATGGAACTGGCGTCATTGCTGGGGGAGGTTGCCGAGCAGTGCTAGAATCTGTCGGTATCAAAAATATTCTCTCTAAGTCTCTTGGTTCGAATAATCATTTGGCTATGGTCAAGGCGACTATGGCTGCGCTCCAACAGCTTCGTACTAACGAGGAAATCAAAAACATCCGTTTCGGTGAAGTCGCTGCGGAAGTCTAAGGATCCAAAAATATGAATCTCGAAAATATCCCAACCATCAAAGGTGCCACACACCCGACTAAACGTCTCGGACGTGGTGAAGGAAGTGGGCATGGTAAAACCTCAGGCAAGGGGCACAAGGGCCAAAAAGCACGCTCAGGCGGTGGTATCCGTATAGGTTTTGAAGGTGGTCAAATGCCACTGTATCGAAAGCTTCCACGTCGTGGCTTCAATAACAAGAACTTTAAGGTTTCTTACCAATTGGTAAATGTTGGACAGCTCGATAAACTAGAGGGTGATATCGTGAACCGTGAGACTCTCATTTGCGCTGGTTTGATTCGGGACAATCATCAGGGTGTAAAACTCCTCGGAGCAGGTGAGATATCCCAGGCATTCACTGTGGATGTAGACAAGGTTTCTGAGACGGCTAAGAATAAGATCGAAGCCGCGGGTGGTAAATTTACCGACCATCAGAGCGAATCATCCGTAGACAAGAATGAAGTGTAATTTCGGCTCATTAACGAGTGGAACAAGGGGTAAATACTGATGCTATCTGCTTTTACTAATTCTCTGAAGATCCCAGAGTTGCGACAGAAGATTTTCTTCACGCTAGCTCTGCTCTTTATTGCCCGTGTAGGTGCTAACATTCCTCTCCCAGGAATGAATATTACCCCTATCCATGATTTCTTCGCGGATCAGGCTAATGCAGGAGGAGGTCTCGTCGGCATGTTTAATATGTTCACAGGGGGTGCATTGCTGAACGGAGCCGTATTTGCTCTTGGTATCATGCCCTACATCAGTGCATCTATTATAATGCAACTTGTTGGTGCGGTATTTCCTGCCATCGCACGCCTTCAACAGGAAGGCGATGTCGGTCGTCAGAAGATTAACCAATACACGCGATATTTGACGATGGTGATTTGTGTCGTGCAGGGTTTGTTATTACTTGTCGCGCTTTCCACTAACCCTGCTAGCTTGATTGGCCAAGGATTTAATCCAGCCGAATACGGTAATGTAGTTATCGCAGGGCAAATACCTTTCTTAATAACTGGTACAATCTTTCTAACTGCTGGGACGATGATCATGGTTTGGCTCGGTGAGCAGATTACCCAGAAAGGGATCGGCAACGGTATATCACTCTTGATCACGGTAAGTATCATTTCTGGTCTGCCTGGTGCTGTCGCTTCCGCTTACCAGATGTTTGTTGCTCCTGTCGGATCCGAAGGCGCATCCCTTGGAGTGCCGGAAGGTGTTCTCATGTTAGGACTTCTTTTTGCGGTGACTGCAGCACTCGTGGCCATCACGCAAGCGCAGCGCAAAATTCCAGTACAATATGCCAAGCGTGTCGTTGGACGTAAAATATACGGTGGTCAAAGCTCATTTTTACCACTCAAAGTGAATTACGCGGGTGTTATGCCAGTGATCTTTGGTAGTGCTATCCTTATGTTCCCAGCGCAGATACTAGCCTATTTAGGGAGCGCTACAGGCATGCGTTTCTTTAATGATTTTGCCGATTCTATTGCCCAAGGACAGCTTACCTACTACATTATCTTCGGATTACTCATATTAGTATTCAGTTATTTCTGGGTTTCTATGATGTTCAAACCGGTACAAATTGCGGATGACCTAAAGAAAAATGGAGGCTATATACCTGGCGTTCGACCCGGCGAACCGACAGCCAAATTTCTTGATCATATAATGACCCGCTTAACGCTTTTCGGTGCGATTTCGCTGACTATCATTGCTGTTTTTCCTGATTTTTTACTATTTACTTACAACGTGCCTTTTAGTGTGGCCATCTTCTTCGGTGGCACTGGTATGTTGATTACCGTGGGGGTTTTACTTGATCTTATGCGCCAGATCGAAACTTACCTTCTTCAGCGACACTATGATGGATTCCTGAAAAAGGGTAAGATCCGCGGTCGATCGGCTGCCCGCAATAAGCAACTTGTAGATACTTCGGGTCTCCAAAACTTCTGGACCGCATGGCGGCCACTTCTTTTTATAGGTGCGGCTCTATTCATTTTGGGAATCGTGTCTTGGCTGCTTAATATTAGTTAAGTCCATAGCCTATACACTTTCCAAAAGTGGTATTGATAGCATCAACGCCAGTTTTAAATATTTGTTCTTTGATCCATCTCCTTAACTAATTTTCTGATGAAGTATATTCGCTCAGACAAAGAAATACAATCAATTCGCGAAGCCTGCCAGGTTGCTGCGACTGTGCTTAAACAGCTCGTTGATACAGTAGAAGAGGGGATGACCACTTACGATCTCGACCAACTTGGCCGCAAAGCTATTAAAGAGTTGGGAGCAGAAAGTGCGTGCTATAACTATCGTAATGGAAAACATGTCTTTCCTGCCTACACTTGTCTCTCTGTGAACGAAGAAATCGTTCATGGTATTGGGACAATGCGCCGTGTAATACGCTCAGGCGACGTTGTTTCTATTGATGTCGTTGTTCGCTATGGCGGATTTATCGGCGATAATGCGACCACAGTTCTTATTGCGCAGGGTTCCGATGAAAACGCTGCCTTAATTGAAGCTACTCGCGAGTCACTTAATTACGCAATTAGTTATGCACGAGCTGGTAACAGAGTCGGCGATATTTCCAATGCTGTTGAGCGTTTCATAAAGCGCCACAACTACGGAATTGTACGAGAATTTGTGGGCCATGGAGTAGGTAAGTCAATGCACGAGCTTCCCCAGATCCCTAATTTTGGGCGCCGCGGTAGCGGGGCTTTGCTTAAGCCAGGTATGTGTCTAGCTATAGAGCCTATGATCAATCTCGGATCTAGTAAAGTTGACATGCTCGATGATGGATGGACCGCTGTAACTCATGATCGTAAAGCATCTGCACATTTTGAACATACCGTCCTCGTAACAAGCGAAGAGCCAGAAATCTTAACAATTCCGAAGAATTAACTTTTCAAACCAAATTAAATCAGTATCTTGCACCATTTTCCCCTCTATCTAGCGGGGTATCAACTATTTATTATCATGCCACGTATCCTAGGAGTCGACATACCCGCTAATAAGAAGCTCGAATACGCGCTTCGTTACATCTATGGCATTGGGCCTACCCGTGCTAAAGCCATCGTTGCTGAATCTGGTTTGGATGCAGACCGCCGATCGGGTGATCTTAGCGAAGAAGAACTTAACCAGCTGGCTTCTATCGTAGCTGATAAGCAGTATATTGTAGAAGGTGATCTCAGACGTGAGCGTACAGCCAATCTGAAGCGACTGTCTGCAATTCGCAGTGTTCGCGGTATCCGGCACATGCGTGGACTCCCTGTGCGGGGTCAACGTACAAAAACCAACGCTCGCACACGCAAGGGTGCTATTAAGCCCGTTCGCAAATAAATTTAAACAAACTCACTATGAGCGAAGAAGAAAATAAATCTGTCGAAGAAGAAGGTGTAGAAACCCCCAATGTGGCTGTTACTGATCAAGGTGCTGAGCCTGAGAAGAAGAAGGAAGTCACCGCTGAGGATCTCCTTAATATCGATCTCGACAAAACCAAAATCCGTCGTGCCAAGGGCAGCAAGAATATCACTACTGGTATAGTCAATGTTCTCGCGACTTTTAATAATACGAAGGTTACTTTTTGCGATACTCGTGGCAACGTCATCTCTTGGTCCAGTGCTGGTAAGTGTAACTTCCGCGGTTCACGTAAATCTACTGCCTATGCAGCTCAAGTCGTCACTCAAGACGCTGGGCGCGTTGCTGTATCTCACGGGATGAAGGAAGTTACTGTAAAACTCAACGGTCCAGGAATGGGCCGCGACTCAGCTGTGCGGGCACTCCAATCGCTTGGTATGATCGTTACTGAGATTATTGATGTGACTCCGGTACCTCATAACGGTTGCCGAGCACCAAAACGTCGTCGTGTCTAATGTGACTCTGCCACATAGATACACATAAATTAGTCAGCAGATAAAAATAAAAAAACACTATGGCTCGTTACACAGGCCCCACAACCCGTATTAATCGCCGTTTTGGCCAAGCGATCTTCGCTCCAACCAAAGCTTTTGAGCGCAAACCGCATCCTCCTGGTCAGCATGGTCCAAGACTTCGCCGTAAGTTAAGCGACTATGCAATTGGTCTTAATGAAAAGCAGAAGCTTCGTTTCATGTATGGCATGACCGAAAAACAGTTCAGGCTTACTTTCGAAAGAGCAAAAGCAACACGTGGTGTGACTGGTGAAATTTTCCTCAAGATTCTAGAATGTCGTCTAGACAGCGTGATTTACCGCCTCGGCTTTGCTAAGTCGCGCGCTGCTGCAAGACAATTTGTCGGCCATGGTCACATCGCTGTGAATGGAAAGAAGACCGACATCTCTAGTTTTATCGTTAAAGAAGGCGATGAAATCGAAGTACGTGAACGTACTTCATCTCGTCAACTTGCTACTCGTTGTATGGAAGAGAGCCAGGCTCGTACCGTGCCTGAGTGGCTCACACTTAATGCAGACGCACTTAAAGCCACCGTCAATCGACTTCCATCTGCCGAGGAAGTCGAAGAAACAATAAATGTACAATTGATCGTTGAATACTATAGCCGATAAATCGGAAAAGTTTCTCGCATCATCCAATTCATAGTAACCATCTAAAGAAAATTCAATTATGCCAAAGCGACTAGGAAAATTCGAACTGCCAAACCGCCTGTCTAAAGTCGAAGAGACCGCAACAGATACGTACGCCACTTTTACTGCCGAACCGTTTGAGAGCGGGTATGGCCACACTATAGGTAACTCTCTTCGCCGCGTGCTACTTAGCTCAATTGAGGGTGCCTCCATCAGTTCGATTAAAATCGACGGTGTTCAACATGAGTTCCAAAGCATTAGCGGAGTGGTCGAAGATGTAACGGACATCGTCCTAAATCTTAAGAAAGTGCTCATTGTATCTGAGTCTCGAGAAACTGCTACTCTCCTGATAGATGTTAATCGTGAAGGTAAAGTTACTGCTGCGGATATTCAGGAAGATGCTAACTTTAAGGTGATTAATCCAAAACAAATCATTTGTACACTCGACAAAAAACAACGATTCCTTGCGGAGCTTGAAGTTAGAGTAGGGCGTGGTTACTGTTCGGGTGAAGAAAATAAGAAAGAAGAACAAGCCATTGGAGTTATTCCAATTGATTCACTCTTTAGCCCGGTCCGTCTCGTCAAATATTCTGTTGAAAACACGCGCGTGGGACAATCGATGGACTACGATAAACTCATTCTCGAGGTTACCACTGATGGACGCCTAACACCGGACGATGCCCTTAAGCATAGCGCAGCTATATTGAAGCACCATCTCGATGTTTTTGATGAGGTATCACAGGACGATATCGAGTTCGAAAGTGAAAGTAAGGAGATCAGTGAAGAGCAGAATCGCTTGCGTAAGTTACTCAACATGAGCGTGAACGAAATCGAACTTTCTGTTCGTGCCGCTAACTGCTTGAACAATGCAAACATTACGACTGTTGGTGAACTTGCGATGAAATCTGAACAGGAAATGCTCAAGTACCGTAATTTCGGCAAGAAGTCACTCAATGAGATCAAGGACAAACTCGAGCAACTCGGACTGTCTCTAGGTATGAAAATAGATGAACGCCTCCTAGATAATGGAAGTGAACTCTAAGTATACACTACCTTTAAAACATATTTAGACAATGCGTCACAAAAATAGAAAACATAAACTCGGAGCTTCTGGACCGCACCGTTCTGCAATGATGGGTAACCTATCGGTAGCCCTAATTACTCATGGGCGCATTGAAACGACTTTATCGAAGGCTCGCGCACTGCGCCCATTTATAGAGAAAGTCATTACGCTTTCTAAGAAAGCGGATAAATCTAACGACTCCGCCAGAAAGTTGCATCTTCGCCGTTTGGCTATAGCACGGGTTCGCGATAAAGTTGCGGTCGGTAAGTTATTTGATGAGCGTGCCGGCGAGTTTACTGAGCGCAATGGTGGCTACACGCGTATTTACAAACTTGGTCAACGTATAGGCGATGCCGCTGAAATGGCCTTGATAGAATTAATTGACGGTAATGACGAAGGCTATGTAAAGAAGCCTAAGAAAAAAAATGCTAAGAAAGCCGTTAAAAAAGCTGCCAAAAAAACTGAAGATAAAGATCAAAGTGAGTCCTCCGAAGTTAAATCTAAGCCAGATGAAGGTAAAGATGAGTCAGATAAAGTAGTCGAAGAAGCGGTAGATGATGTTATTGAGACTCCGAAAAATGAGATTCTAGAAACAAAAAAATCCGTTAAAGATGACCCAGATTCTTCAGAGGAAGAAGTTAAAAAATCATCTAATGATGGTGCTGATAACAGCGATAAAGATCCGAGCGAGGAATCTAAAGAAGTTTAACTCAATGATCTGAATCTTTCCACGAGCCCGGTCTGAAAAGACCGGGCTCTTATTTTTGCACAGTGAAAGTTATCAATCTAACTTTTAGTTAGTGCGCGAACCTCGGCTAATCATAGATCATTCCCAAAAGAGCGCCGGCCATAATTTTCAGTCTCGCTAAGGTCATTTAATTTTATCTTATGTCTACTCATGCACTCTCCTATTGATTCAGCTACTGCTGATTTTATACATCGTTTACCAAAGACAGAGACGCATATTCATATTGAAGGTGCGTTGCCGTATCAACTACTCCAAAAGCTCGACCCCGAAAAATTCA
>CAJWHF010000011.1 GCA_913041275.1 uncultured Opitutia bacterium | reverse complement strand
CAAATGCACTGAGCATCAGAACCGAGGTGGCATTGGTCGGCCCGAGTGTGATATAGTGGCTCTTAGCAAAAATAGGCGCTATCATTGCTGCGATCGCTGAGCCGTATATGCCATACTGGATCGGTAATCCTGCAATTAATGCGTAAGCCATACCTTGGGGAAAGGCGAGTAACGCAACGTTAATACCAGCTCGAAGATCGCCATTGAGGTAGCTCCTTTCGTAAGCCTTAAGCGATCTAGGTAGAGGTAAGAAGTTTAGACTGTTGTAATCTTTCGCAGCTCTAAGTCCTTCGCGAATATATTGGATGAGAGCTGTCATGAGATTTGATATAAATAATTTTTTATTTTTATTGGGTAGGGTAGATAACCTTTAGAACTTCTTTGTGTAGTGGTGCCTTCGCAGCGATAATAGAACGTTCCTCGAAAGCATCTCCCCCTTTCCAGCCAGTCACCTCAAAGCCAGCACCTTCAAGGCACGGGAGGATAGCAGCGCAGTCCCAAATCTCCATCATCGGATCGCACATAATGTCAATAAATCCCGCGCAAAGTAGAATGTAGCCACCAGCATCGCCCCAAGATCGGTAGAGCGCCGTCTTTGGCGGCAAGGCGCTCCAATCAGCATTGTTTTGCCAGAGTGTTTTTCTGATTGGGTCGGTAGTGCAAAGTGTAGCTTGATTAAGTGAGCAGGCTTGTCGACCATTCACCACTTTTCCGTTCAGTGTTGTGGTCTCGCAGTCACCTATGATTAATTGATTTAGCACTGGCTGATTAATTGCACCTATTACTGGTCGGCCTTTGTAAAGTAAAGCTACCAGCGTAGCGAATAGAGGCACTCCCGAAATGAATGACTTTGTGCCATCGACTGGATCTAGTACCCAGACGAAATCTGCATCGTCACGTTCACGGCCAAATTCCTCTCCAATAATACCGTGTTCTGGATAGCGTTCAGCTAGAATTTCACGTATACGTTTTTCAGCATTGCGGTCTGCTAGGGTCACTGGAGTGGCATCAGATTTGTGCTCAATAACCACATCTGGTCCGTAATGCGGAAGTATTTCCTTGGCCGCTTCACTGCATAAATAAGCGATAAAATCGATGAATTCATCTTTTTGGGCTCGGTTTAATTCGGACATATTAAAGTATATTTAAGTGCAAAGTGAAAATGTAAATCATGGTGTCTACGAGGTGATGAGGCAAGATAAGACTGTAGAGATTCCGCTTAGAAAAATCATATCTTAATCGGTTGTCATTTTGTAGATTACTAGACTAGAACTACGTGGATGGAAATTAGTCCTCGCATTTACCACACATCTCGTAGAGTGCTGCCACTCGGAGGTCATACGTACCTTATGGGAATACTAAATCTCACGCCAGATTCTTTTTCGGACGGTGGAGAGTTTTTAGATTACGATGTCGCTGCGGAGCAATTTTTTAAAATGGTTGAGGCTGGTGCGGAGATTATCGACATAGGTGGGGAGTCGACACGCCCTGGACATACCCCAATTCTTGCTGCTGAGGAGATTGATCGCGTAGTACCCTTTATAGAAAAAATTCGCCCTCAGACTAATGCTCTTATTTCAATTGATACGTCCAAGGCTGAGGTCGCTGAAGTCGCGCTAGCTGCGGGGGCAGATATACTTAATGACATATGGGGTGCGCAGCGTGATCCGCGTATGGCTGAGGTTATTGGCTCAGTAGGAGCTAGTTGTATCCTTATGCACAACCGCCCAAGTGACGAGTCTGGCATGGGTGACGTTATGGAGGCGATTATTACTTTTTTAAATAGATCTATCGAATTAGTGAAGGTAGCGGGTGTGCGTGAGGATGCTATCATGCTCGATCCAGGTCTTGGCTTTGGTAAAAGCTATGAGGAAAACTGGGAAGTAATGCGCCGACTTCCCGAGCTTTGTACTTTAGGTTATCCTGTATTGCTTGGAGCCTCTCGCAAATCAATGATAGCCAAGTTACTTCTTCAAGAAGACCCCAAGGCACGCCTGAGTGGAACGCTCGCTACGACCGCTCTAGGGATTCAGGCTGGTGTCGATTTCGTACGCGTTCATGATGTTAGTGAAAACCGCGAATGCGCTGATGTTTTGGATTATTGCGTACGCTAAGACTTTATTTTATCAGGTCTACTGATTACTGTAGTTTGTTGTCGAATTATTGCGGCGCTTGCCTTTTGCCAGAGGTTTTTGCGAAACTTTAGAACTAGTTCGCTTTTTGACTAAATTTTTCTGAACTTTCTTGCCCGCGCAGATACGCCGTCCTTTGAAAGGTTTGCCAGGCCTTTTCTCTAATTCCTTGTCCTTGATTAAGGCGGCACGAAAATCAATTTGCCGCTTAAAACGATCTACGCGCACTACCTGTACCAAGATAGATTGGCCGAGTTTATACACGCGCTGTTTACGTCGTCCGATTAAAGCAGTGCCTTCGGGATTTGGGTGGTAGAAGTCATCGTCTAGCGTTGAGATGTGTACCATGCCGAAGGCAAGCGTGTCGGTTATTTCAACGAAAAGACCATGATTCTTTACGTCAGTTATGATCGCTTTGAATGACTGCTTAATCTTTTTATTTAATTCTTGTTCGTAGAATTCAAGTAGTTTCGTTTTCACCGATTCACGCTCTGCATCGATCGAGTTTCGCTCCGTTATGCTGATATGTTCGCCAAGTGACCCTAGCTTACTTAGCGTGTACTTGCTGTCTGGATTAGGTAGTGAAGACGGTGCCCGAATCTTACACAGATAGCTATCTAGCACGCGATGCACAATCAAATCGGCGTAGCGCCGTATGGGCGAGGTAAAATGTGTATAGTCGGGCTTGGCGAGGCCGTAGTGCCCATCCGCACTGGCCCTATATTGGGCTTGTTTGAGGCTCCGCAGGACATGGACTTTTAGCGTATAGCCTTGAGGGTGATCTTTGAGCTTCTTAAGCAAGTTCGCCATCTCAAGAGGCTTTTTTAGATTCCCACACTGGACGCCGAATGAGATCATCGTCTCACGCAATTCATTTAGTTTCTGTTCTTCTGGTTCATCATGTACTCGATAAATGCATGGGAAGTTCTGTTTCTTCATTATGCGGGCGACTTGCTCGTTAGCGCAGAGCATAAACTCTTCGATTAGTTGATGGCTTTCGTCGTTATACTGCTTCTCGATACGCTCGGCGTATCCTTCCTTGTCAACGTAGATCTTAACCTCAGTCATATCAAGGTCGAGAGAACCCCTGCGCAGGCGACGTGTGCGCATTTTTGAGGCAGTTTGCCAGAGCTTCTTGATATATTTCTGCAGCGATTGCATCTCTTTATCACTGACTTTATCTAAGGAGCGACCAGTCGATCCTGTCTGGTGTTTCGGGGGTAGGGGTGTTTGTCGGATCGCTGTAAAGTCGTCCTGCGTCATAAAAGCGTAAGCTTGTTTATAGGTGAGACGCTTGTTGCTGCAGATGACAGTGTTAGCAAATTGTACTGATATTACCTCTGCTTTGTCGTTGAAAGTGATAAAGCAAGTCTTAGTAAGGCGGTCTTCTGCTTCTACCAATGAGCATAGGCCATTTGAGAGTGCGTGTGGAAGCATAGGAATTACTGTGCCTACTAAGTAGGTACTATTCCCACGTGCTTGAGCCGTACGGTCTAGGGGAGAGTCTGGTTTTACGTAGGCGCTAACATCTGCGATATGCACACCAACACGGACTTGGCCATCGGCTAAAAATTCTAACGACAAGGCATCGTCGAAGTCCTTTGCGTCATCGGGGTCGATGGTAAAGGTAAACAGCTGGCGGCAGTCCTGACGGTTTGCGATATCTTGCGGTCGGACTTTTGCTGGTATACCTTTAGTCTGTTTCTCTACATCAGAGGGAAACTTTGGATTGAGGTCGTATTTATAGAGGATAGCTTTGAACTCAGCGTCTGGTTCATGGGTGCGGCCAAGGACTTTAATAATCTCCCCTTCGGGGTTGAGGTGGCGTTGTTTCCATTCTAGCATTTTTGCTACAACTTTATCCCCCTTCTTTGGAATGGGTCGCAGTTCAGAATTTTTCGGATCAGGTACTAGAATGTCCTGAATGATCCGGGGATCGTCAGGTATGATGTAGGTAGTATGACGACCTCGCTCAAGTGTGCCAGTAATATTGGTTCGTTTACGCTTTAGGATGCGTATTACTCGCACATTTGGCTTCTCAATTAGCTCTTCGGAAGGCCGTATTTGGCGTTCTTTAGCACGATGTTTGTGCCATTTTTTTTCAATTTTACGGGCCAGCACAGTATCACCATGTATGGCGACGGCAGTGTCTTCGGATTTAATCGGGTACCCCTCGCCGGCGGGGTTGGTATCGGGTATGAGTATGGCGGATCCACTCTGGCGAAAAATTATGCGACCACTCACGAGATCCGCATCTTCTGGAATGCAGAGTCGGTCTTTTTTTAGACAAGCTATTTCGCCGAGTTCGAGCATTTGGTCTATTAGTACATGCACTTTATTCGACTGGTCCTTCTGGAGTTTAAGAACGGAAATTATCTCCGTGCGCCGCATGGGAACGTAATCTTTATCTCTGAAAAGTTTGAGTATTTTTTGTCTTAATTCCATAAAAGTTAAGTATTTCTTTCAGGATCAATTATTATGATTACTTAAGCTCCTTACCCTTGCGGGAAGTAGGCAGATTTACCTTCGAGTTCAAGTGTAAGCGTAATGTTTAGAAAGGTGATTTCACCCATAGATTGGCAAAGCATAAAACGGTGGTCGTTATGCATATCGGCTAGTTCTTTGCGTAGTTGCCGCATCTTCTCGACACTCGATATCTGATCTTCGCACATACAAAGGCGCAGTTGTTGTACGCGGGTAAGAGCGAAGTTAAGTCGACGCTTAATAAGAGTGCGTTCCTCGCGTTGGTATTGTTTGCTTGTTTCGACGTTGATTAAATCGGTACAGAGACTGACTACCGGTAGGTTGTTTTTAAAAAACTGTGGCAGGTAAAGTGAGCGGCGCCCTTCATAGGTCTGCTGATCGAAGTCGATTGCACGGACGCGATACTGCGTTTCTTCAAAGTCGGGCGTTACTTCAACCACGTAATTATAGGCACGCATATCACCGAGCAGACGAACGAAACAACGCTCATTAAACTTAATGAATTCTTTTGCTAGTCGCACTTCATGTAAATCTGGACGACCCAGATAATCACGAATAAAGTCATCGCCAGGGACACCTACTATATGCTCCTCGATTAAAGTGTCACCATGCACGACGAAGTTGATGTGATTGGGCGATAGTAACTCCTCTAGTTCTAGTCCGTAGACGCGTGATGCATCTGCCTTTTTAACGTAAAAATAGTCGTGGTTGTCGTTGTACTGGTTAACTACACGCACACGCAGGGGTTTAGTATTTCCAAAAGTGCAAAAATCTACTCGATCGATGTAGAGGTTGCGCAGTATACTTTCGTCCCCGCCAGAACGCAGTAGAGTATAAATTCTTTTTAGCCCGTCGTACAGCTCTCGACCAAACTGCTGCTCATAAATGAGCGTCTGCCAGAGTGTATCCTTCCCATCTGTGGAAATTAGAGGAAAGGAATCTTCATACTTAAGCATATCCTCATAAGTCACCGGCAGATCCATCGAACGATCGTATTTCGATAGGTAGTCCCTAAAGAGCTGGTTTATGGGAAAGAATTGTTTACGTTGTTGTGTGGCAGCGGACTGCATTATTTGTATTCTTAAAGAGGGTGTACTGATATGGCGATTATAAATAAAACATTTTAGGGTTGCTGGGGTAGGGTAGACTGGTTTTTTTCTTATGTTGGTCGGGTCCTATGCAACGTTAGACAGGTTAACCCCGTCAGGCCCGGAAGGGAGCAGCGGTCACTTAATCTTCGTGTGCCGTAGGGTGCCTGGCCACTTTTTTCTACGCTTGAGATCTGTTAATAAGGAATGGGTAAAGATTGGAATAAAGCTTACGAGATCGGCGAAACACCTTGGGATAAGGGCTTTGCCTCGCCTGTATTGAAAGCATTTTTGGAGTCCTATCCCTTGGTTGGTAGTATTTTGGTGCCAGGTTGCGGTACTGGTCATGATGTTCGCCTTTTGGCTGCACAGGGTGCGGATGTGGTTGGGATGGACATTGCGCCGAGCGCCATCGGCAAAGCAAAAGCTTTTTTGCCCACAGGTAAGGAGTGCTACGAGTTGGAAAACTTTTTACAATTGGATCCGAGTCATTATGGAGTGTATGACTGGGTGATAGAGCATACCTGTCTGTGTGCAATCAGACCTTCTGAGCGACAAACTTACGTTAAGGCTTTGAAGAAGGCTCTCAAACCAAACGGGCAATATTTGGCAGTATTTTTCCGCAAGGTTAGAGATTCCTCAAGCGATAGTCCTCCGTATCCGATTAGTCGGCAACAAAGTGACGACCTATTTACGGATGCTTTCGAGATAGTAAAATCATACGTCCCAGAGCAAAGCTATAAGTGCCGCCCATTCGGGGCTGAGGAGCTTTGCTGGATGCAATTACGATCAAGCTAAATAATTAGAAAGTTTTAACCAAGGTTTAGCCGAGGCCTAGCTTTTCTAGCTTAGGATTTATCACCATTTTGCAGTAGGCTACTTCCGGATTAAGACTATAGTAATTTTGGTGATAATCTTCGGCACGGTAGAAGGTGCTTGCAGAAGTGATTTCAGTAACAATGGGTTCAGAGAACTGCTTTTGTGCTTCCTTTTTTGAGACTTCTGCAGAATCACGCTGCACCCAGTCGTGATAGAATACGACGGAACGGTACTGCGTTCCTGCGTCTGCACCTTGGCGGTTGAGTGTTGTTGGGTCGTGGGAGCGCCAGAACCAGCTGAGTAAAACTTCGTAGCTAATTACTGATGAATCAAAGTGGATTTGTGTGACTTCTGCATGACCGGACATACCTGAGCAGACTTCACTATAGTTTGGGTTATCTGTCTGACCTCCCATATATCCAGACTCCACAGAGTGTACACCTTTAAGCTTTTGAAAGACTGCTTCAACGCACCAAAAGCAACCAGCGCCAAAGGTGGCTTTTAGGAGTGAAGAATCCTTGGTTTGAGTCATAACTAATAATTTAAGTCTATTTTTTGGCGTGGCAACTAATCGGAAGAATTTGCTTAGCGAAATAGAGACTTCTTAGGATTACAATGAAATCACCCCTGGTACTTGCGCTACTCTTTGATAGATTGCTATGACCTCGTCGCAGGAGTGCATCTGCATCTCCATTGTATAAGCGATAAAACGGCCACTAGCAGACTCGTTTGCTTTCACTGGGTCGTCCGCGAATAGTTCGAGCACTGCTTGTGCCTGAGCCTTGGGCGCAATAAATTTAAAAGGAAATATGCAAGGCCAGTCGTAATTCGCATCAAGTGAAGAGCGGAAGGATTCTAAAGATGCGTCGTCTTTCATGTTAAGTAGCTAGGGCGGGGCTCGAACCCGCACGTCCTTTCGGACAAGGGATTTTAAGTCCCCAGCGTCTGCCAATTCCGCCACCCAGCCATAAGTGTATTTAGCAAAGTTAGAGAAAAAAGCGCTCAGAGCCTGTGGGTGCAATCAGAAAAATAGCTCTTATTTCACTACTGCTCTTAAAGGTGGCCTAATAAATACACAATTTGTACCCAAATGGAAATAACTGGGGCTTAAAAGAGTGAAATATACGAGACCTAATCGTTATTTTATCCTTGCACCGTGATGGGCTCAACCTAATTTCGCGCGTTCCTAAGCGGCGATTGGGATCGCTGGTCTCGCAATCTGCGGGATGAGACACCTAATAATAACCACAAACCACGCTGCCTCATCAGAGGGCAGCATTTACATAATATGAGTCAACTCATGGAAGAGCTGCTTGCAGGCAGCAATATTGATAATCTCGAAGAAGGTTCCATTCTTAAAGGAACAATAGTCGAAATCCGCCCCACCGAAGTCGTCGTCGACATAGGTGGAAAATCCGAAGGCATCGTTCATGCAAGTGAGTTCGTTGATATGAGCGACCTGCAGGTGGGCTCCGAACTGGAAGTCTTTCTTGAAAAACTTGAAGATAAAGAGGGCAACCCAGTTATCTCTTACGACAAGGCGGAACAAAAGAAGAATTGGGAAAAAATCGTCGAGGACTGCGAAGAAGGTTCGATCATTCAAGGTCGCGTTCGTTCCAAAGTTAAAGGCGGCCTTATTGTTAGTATTGGCGTCGACTCATTTATGCCAGCTTCACAAATTGACGTGCAGCCGCCTAAGAATCTGGACCAATACGTTGGGCAGACTTATGATTTCAAGGTCATTAAGATCAATCTTGACCGCAAAAATATCGTAGTCTCTCGCCGCGAGCTAATTGAAGAGCAACGTGTCGAAAAGCGCCGAAGCCTACTTGAAGGTATCAAGCCAGGAGACAAATGTCGCGGACAGGTTAAGAATATTACCGATTACGGTGCTTTTGTGGACCTAGACGGTTTAGATGGACTCTTGCATATTACAGATATGTCATGGGGCCGTATCCAGCACCCATCCGAGATGGTAAAGCAGGGTGAAGAGATTGAAGTTATGGTTATTGAGATAGACCGCGATCGCGAACGTGTTTCACTCGGTCTCAAGCAGTTAGCCGACAACCCATGGGAAAAGATTGAAGAACGCTTCCCGATTGGCGCTACGGTTAAAGGCAAGGTCGTTAACCTCGTCCCGTACGGGGCATTCATAGAAATTCAGGAAGGGGTCGAAGGACTTGTTCACGTCACGGAGCTTTCTTGGACGAAACGAATTTCTAAGCCTAGCGAGGTACTCAATATCGGAGATGAAGTTGAAGCAGTTATTCTCAGCATCCAAAAGGAGGAGCAAAAGATATCCTTAGGTACTCGCCAGCTTGAAACTAATCCTTGGGAAATGGCGCGGCATAATTATCCGGTTGGTGCTCGTGTCCGAGGAAAAGTACGCAATCTTACTACTTATGGGGCCTTTGTAGAACTTGAAGAAGGGATAGACGGTATGGTGCACGTATCCGATATGTCTTGGACCCGGAAGGTCAATCACCCTTCCGAAGTCGTCAATAAATCAGATGAGGTCGATGCCATAGTCCTCGAGGTGGATGCCGATAGCCAGCGTATATCGTTGGGTATGAAGCAACTCAGTACAGACCCTTGGGAGCAGATCGAAACTCACTTTAAGATCGGCGATATGGTAAAAGGCAAAATCTCTAAGATTACCAGTTATGGTGCCTTTGTTGAGTTGGACAACGATATTGATGGGCTTGTTCATATCTCTCAAGTAAGTGAAGAGCGTATCGAGAAGATTAAAGATATTCTCGATGAAGGCTCGGAAGTGGAAGCTCGTGTTATTAAGATCGACAAAGAAGAACGTCGTATAGGCCTCTCGATTAAGGCAGCTAACTACAGTGAAGCCGACCTAATTAAGGAACGCCAAGCCTTTGATAACGCTACAACAGGAGAAGATCTTACAAGTCTTGGAGATTTGCTCGACGAAGCTACGAAGTAATCTTCACTGAATTCATTTTTCAAAAGCCCCGTAGATATCTACGGGGCTTTTTGTTTCACTCTATCAGTGGAATAGCCGGTCACTCGGGTTGCGTAGCGGACCGCCTTAGGCGATCGTTTACTGCAATTCCAATACCTGCTTCCTGTGTGCGTTCTATGAGAAGCTGTGTGTAGCTGGCCTGGTCTAATTTTTGGATGACCATGAAGAGATTATGTGCGATTTCTTCTAAGTCGCCATTTTCTGAGAG
The DNA here is from genome assembly GCA_913041275.1 of uncultured Opitutia bacterium. Classification (GTDB taxonomy): domain Bacteria; phylum Verrucomicrobiota; class Verrucomicrobiia; order Opitutales; family Coraliomargaritaceae; genus Thalassobacterium. Next base: position 20,900 of record CAJWHF010000011.1, on the reverse strand, counting down.
CCAATAGGTGTGCGCCTGGAGTGCTTTTTCCGGTGGCTTTTTGTTGTAGATAATAGCACCCCCTGGCATAACGACTCCTGCACTAGAGCTGTGGGGAAATAGTATTATTTTTGCTTTTGGGCTGTAGTGCTGTGTTAGCATACCGGGAGCTACTTGGGCATTTTCTTCTGATGCATTATCGCTGCCGACGTTGATTTTGATACCAAGTGCCCTAGCGCTTATTGGCCCTGGACGCAGGATCGCGGGCATATTAGGATTACGTAGATCGACAATGGTTGATTCTACACCGTACTTGCAGGGACCATCGTCGAGTACAGCTGGAATTCGTTCGCCTAGTGTGGCTTTCACATGTATGGCTAGAGTTGGGCTGACATACCCAAAAGGATTCGCACTCGGTGCGGCAAGAGGGAAGTCAACCTGATCTAGTAAGCTCCGAAAAATTCGATGTTCGGGAACACGGATGGCGACACTTGGTAGACCAGCGGTCACGATGTCGGGAATGCTAGATTTCTTAGGCAGTACAAGAGTAAGGGCACCAGGCCAAAATTGCTTAGCCAGCGCTCGGGCGCGGTCATTGAAGTCTACATGTACAGCTGCCTCGTCGATGGATGAGAAATGAACAATAAGCGGGTCAATGAAGGGCCTGCCTTTAACCGCGAATATCTTACGCACCGTTGTATCGCAGAGTGCATTACCAGCTAGGCCATAGACTGTTTCAGTGGGGACACCTAAAACTTCACCCCTCCTTAGGAAATCCGCGCAGCACCTGAGATTAAATTCAGTTGGATCTAAAATCTCGCAATGGATAGGTTTGGTCATAACTGTCGCCGCTGCGAGTAATTACTAATTCCTTAAAGTATAAAAAATCCTTCGCCGCGCAGCGGTGAAGGACGAGAGTTACCTAAACTAATAGAGAGCCTATCTCATAGTAAGCATGTTTCGAGCCTGCTTAATACGATTTGTAATACGTCGCTGATGCTTAGCGGAAAGTCCTGTATCTTTTCGCGGAAGAATCTTACCGGTTTCAGTGACAAAACGGGAAAGTTGCTCCACTTCATGAAAAGTGTAATCCATGGGATTAAGGGAACGGTTAGGTTTCTTATTTTTTGAACTCATAAAGCGGCGTAAAGTAGGCCTCTATGAGCCTTGTGCAAGTATTAATTTTAGGGCTTTTTCTTATGTAGATAGCCTAGACTTATCAAATGATGCAACTATGTTCCTATTATCCATCCAGAAATAGACATATTATTATCCTGTAGAAAAGCGGCTCGCCCTATCTGTAGCCCCAATATGCGCTTGATCTGATCGAGTGGCCTTTTATTTTTAGCTACGTATGTCCCTATAGTTCAATGGATAGAACAACTGTTTCCTAAATAGTCGATCTGGGTTCGAATCCCAGTGGGGGCACCATTATTACCGTAAGGCTCTTTGTATATTCAGGAACTCGCACTAGCTCGTTGTAATAAATCAAGTTATTACACTCTAAAGGCGATGCTAGGACTGGCATGCTGTGTTTACGAATCACCCGCACTAAGTATCTGCTCACGTCTTCTTACTTGTAGCCATATCGACCAGGCGTGCTTCTTTAAAATCTCGCGTGCTTTATGAATTTCATTTTTGCGAGCACAAAGGTTCTCATTAGCTATACTAGAAAGGTCATCTAAATTGTAGAGATAAGTATTTTCTATGCTATCTACCGTAGGATCGATATTGCGTGGTAGGGCAAGGTCAATAAGGAAGCAGGGGCGCTCAGGGCGTTGATTCATAGCGCTACGTAGCGCAGTTTTATTTAATATAAAATTTGGTGATGCGGCCGAGCATATAATAATATCGAAGTAATTCAAATGACTAGTGCAGTCTTCAAAATTAATTGTGGCGCAACCTAAACTACTAGCCAGTTTCTGAGCGTTTTCTAAAGTGCGACTACTGACGGAAATATCATCCACCCCACGGCTTTTAAGAGCTAGAGCTGTTTTTTCTCCGACCTCGCCAGAACCTATTAGCAAGACGCGGCTTTGATTAAGCTGTCCGAATATACGGCTTGCTAAATTGACAGTAACGTTACCAATGCTGATTTGTCCACGAGAGATATTCGTCTTTGAACGCACGGCTTTAGCAGCTTGAAAGCTTTTCTCAAAAAGACGGTTGAATGTCTTCCCTGTACATTGATCTTTACGAGCTGATGCGAAGCTTTTTTTTAGCTGACCTAAAATTTCAGTCTCACCAATCATCTGTGAGTCTAAGCCACTTGATACTTCGAGTAAGTGTTGGAGTGCATCTAAGTTTGTGTAGTTATAAGCATGTTGTTCGAAAAGTAATTCGCTAATTCCCTGTGCTTTGCATAGTAAAGCGCGTACTATTTCGAGAGAGCTTGAGCTTGTTACTAAACAGTATATTTCAAGGCGATTACAGGTGTTAAGTACCAGACACTCACGCACTCCCTCTTGCGCATGAATCTGCGCCTGCAAGTCATTGGTTTGATCGACTGTTAAAGCGAAGCGTTCTCGTACATCGAGCGGCGTCGCATGATGCGATGTGCCCAGCACAAATAGGGATTCCAGTCCGGATTGCATAGCAAGTTTGTGAGATCCTAAAATTGTGGAGCGACTGATGTCTTATCGATCAGTTCAGGGCCACGCGCGGACTCTACAGGCCAAAGGGAGAGCAACGCCATTATGAATAAGATTATAGTAGCAATAGCATGCCGCCGCGTAACAAGCTTTCTTTGCATTCGCAGGGTGAAAACGCAGAGATATCCAATCCAGATGACACAAGTGGCGGTGAGCTTAAAAACAGGTACTAAATCAAAGTTATTAGCCCAGAATACCATTCCGAAAATGAGTGACGCGCTCAAAAATAATACCCCTGTAAAAAGTAGGCGTTTGGCCATTAGGTCAAGTTGCTGTACGGAAGGAAGAATCTGATAAATTCCCCTAAACTGTTTCTTTTTAAGCCCATGTTGTTGGACTAGAAACATAAAAGAAATTAACGAGAGAATTGCAAAGATACTATAACTAAAGATTGCGAGCGCTGCGTGTATTTCGATCCAAGGATTACTACCGAAGATTCCAAGCGGGTAGGGATGATCCCATGAATGCATAGCTAAAGATCCTCCAGCTATTAGTGTAGTTAGGGCTGCAGTTAAGAAGCCAAGAAGCCGCAAACGAAATGCGGGGCCGATTATTAAAAAGAGTAGAACGAGTGACCAAGCTATAAATTGCGCTACTTCAAATGGATTACCAAGGGGCCATGCTTTGATTGTTGTACCCCTTAGGTTGAGTCCTAAGGTCTGAACAAGAAAACCGCAGCTTAATTGTATGAGCATAGCAACGCGGGAATAGGGACGACGCAGTAGCAGAAAGCTAAGGCCGTAAAGAAATGCGCAGCCATAGATCGCAAAAGCGACTACTAAAAGGTCGCGGTCAGTCATGGCAATTTGATGAAACATGTTTTATTCTTTACGCTCCACATATGCGGGAGGGGTGGCGCGCGCAGTCTCGTAGGCGCCGCTACGCCAAGCTTCCACCTTCGAAGTTAGTAAATTGATGAAAGCAGGAGTCTCATTAAGGCAAGGGATCTGTTCGAACTCTTTTCCACCCGATTCTAGGAAACTGTCTCGGCCCTGCATGGCAATTTCCTCGAGTGTTTCTAAACAGTCTGCAGTGAAGGCGGGGCACATAACTTTGACCCGTTTGTGCCCGTCTTTAGCCAATTGTGCTAGAGTCTTATCGGTATAAGGCTGTAGCCAAGGCTCGCGACCGAGTCGGCTCTGAAATGTCAGTATGTATTTATCCTTTGGTAGTCCAGTAGCAGCTACAAATTTTTCTACGGTCATTGCACACTGATGACGGTAGCAGGTTGCGTGTGCAGGGTGAGTAGTGTTGCAGCAGTCATGCGCGGTTAGGCAGTGATTATGCGAGGGGTCTCCTTTAACTAAGTGGCGCTGTGGGATACCATGAAAGGAGAAGACTAGTTTATCGAAGTCGCCACTTTCGATAGAAGGACGGGCTCGCTCAACTAGTGCATCTATATAACCTGGATCTTGGTAAAATGGCGGAAGAAGAGTCGTTTTTAGCTCTGGCTTCTGCTCGCGCACGGCGTTCATCAGAGCGACCACGGCTGTCTCGTAGCTGGACATAGCGTAGTGTGGATACATTGGAATGATAAAGAGATCGTCGACGCCTTGATCCAGCAGTTCTTTAAGAGCGTCAGGAGTGGATGGATTGCCATATCGCATTCCAAGAGCTACAGGGATGTCTAGTTTAGCTGCGAGAGCTATTTTTTGCTTACGTGAGGTAATAATTAGAGGAGAACCATCTTCTTCCCAGATTTCTTTGTATGCCTCTGCGGACTCGCGCGGACGAGTGGGTAAAATAAGGCAATTTACCAAAAACCAGCGGATAGCAAATGGTGCATCAAGTACGCGACCATCCATCAGAAATTCGCGCAGATAGCTACGAACGTCACTGACCTCGGTCGAATCAGGCGAACCAAGGTTTAGGAGAATAACACCTTTTTTGGACATATATATTTACAGGAGGTAGAGCTTGAGAACTTTGTCAAATAGAAGCATTTACTTATAAAACAAAGAGACCTTCAATTCTTTCTATTACAGGTGTGTTTTAGCAAATTAGAATGAAGTTTACCATTAGGGTCGTATGGAAAAAGTATACGAATAAGCGAGCAATATTCGATAGTACTATAAACCTAGAATTTTATTGCTTAATATGCGAGTCCTATAATGCAATGCTTCAGGGAAGATTAGTCTCCATTTACAGCACTTAATTATATTTATGTTACCAATGGACAGCGTAAAAGATAATTAATCAGGCACAATAAGATCAGTGTGCAGGCGCATCCAATCAATTAAGTGATCGCAGATACCCTGGCAGTGTTTTTTCTCGCCTGCGTCAATCTGCATGGGTGCGCTCGCCTGCAGTTGACGTTTGGCGAGTGAGGTTAGATTAGAAGGCACAGTCGGCCACCAAGATTCTCGTACGGGGAAGCCCTCGTTCGTCAGAACAAGGTACAAACTTTTTAGTAATACGATTTCAGGTACCTTACCTGCTGCAAAAGCGTCAAAAGATCTAGCAGTTAGATTGAAGAGAGTTTTAGATTCTGGTAAATGTGCAGCATTACTTACTAACAACTGACTGAAGAATGAGGCACTAGAGAGACTTCTATAATTGTGCCCGATTTGCTCCCGCCGTTGAGTTATTTGATACTCTTTCACGAAACGCATGGTCCCTTGTTGTGACGTTTCTAGTGTAATGAGGGCCTGATCGAAAATATCAGGTATAGAAGAGTGCAGTGCTTTTTTAGGAATTCTCTTCAGGCATAGAAAAACGCCGTTCTGAATTGTAAGCAGATAAAGCTTGAGAAATGACTCGCCTGAGGGCGCCGTCTTTAAAACTAGAGACTCTTCTTGCTCAGGCACGGGTAGTGGGCGCTTCACCGTCTGCCTGTAGTGGGTTTTCAATTACTACGGCTTCGCCTGTCGCTGGGTTAGGTACGACAGCACCGCCTGATATGATTAGTTTCATCCCATCGGCGACACTCATTTTTAGGTGGGTGATGTCCTCCTCTGGGAGCATAAGAAGAAAACCGCTAGTCGGATTAGGCGTAGTTGGGATGAATACATTAACAATGTGTTCGCCTGTCATATTTTGTGGTTCACCCCGTGCTGTGCTAGTCAAAAAACCTAGTGCGTAGCAACGTTTACGTGGATACTCCAGTAAGACTACTTCTTGGAAAATTGCTTTTTTCTGGGCGCTGAATGTGTCTACAATTTGCCTGACAGTACGATAAACAGTGTTAATAAACGGCACTCTATCGAAGAGTCGTTCCAGCCAATTTAGAATAATACGCCCCAGCACAAAGCGCGAACCTACGCCGAGTAGAGTAATAAGAAGGAAAACTACCAGCACCGAAATTGCTTCAAGTGCGAATGAAACCGCTGGAGCCTCGCGCCACTCAGAATCAAGAAACCAGAAGAAGAATTGACTCGCTGGCGTGCCTAGGTGTTCAAGAAGAAAATTAATCACTATCATAGTAACCCCTAATGGGAGCACGACTAAGAGACCTGTGATAAATGCATTTCTTATTGAGCGAATCATTTTGTTATTAGTGCCTTTTTTGGTGGATTGCGCAAGCGAAGGTTTTCGCTGAGCGAATATGGTCTCTGCTCTTGCTTGTCATTCTCACGCTCCTCAATATTAAATGATGCAAAATTTACATCATAAGTATGACGGTCTTATTTTTGATTTGGACGGTACGCTCGCTGATACTATGCCAACACACTTTGCTGCTTGGTCCAAATCTATGGCCACGCATGGCATTGAATTTAGCGAAGACCGCTTCTATGCTCTAGGAGGGGTACCAACACCCGTAATTATCGATCTATTAGCTAGCGAACAGGGTAAAATCCTCGACTCTACCGTCCTAGCCGAGGCAAAAGAAGAGCTTTTTCTTGAATTACTTAAAGACGTTCAACCAGTTGTTCCGGTAAAATTGATTGCTGAATTACACCGTGGGCTTATGCCTTTGGCAGTCGCCACTGGAAGCCTAAAGTGGGTTGCTGAAAAAATACTTAAAACGCTTGGTATCCGGGAATGGTTTACAGCAGTCGTAGGAGCCGATGATATTGTGCACCCTAAGCCGGCGCCCGATACTTATTTAAAAGCTGCAGAGCTAATCGGTGTTGACCCGACGCGTTGCCACGCATTCGAAGACACCGAACTAGGTATACAGGCAGCCCGCAATGCGGGTATGGACGTGATTGATATTAATATACTTCGTTAGTGACCCAAAACCGATGCTTTACATAATTGTTACGAAGCTTAACCTTCTATAATAACTTCATTAATGTGCAACCACGAGGTCGCGCGCTTTTTATTAGCACACTTTCTATGAAACAACGCACTATCCTGAGGGAAGTTTCGATCAAGGGTAAATCCTTGCACACGGGCGAGGAAGTCAATCTTACCCTTAAGCCTGCTCCAGAAAACACGGGTGTGACCTTTCGACGGATCGACATATACGGTAAGCCCGAACTTAAGCCAGTCATCGAATTGGTAGACGACCTAGTTCGTAGTACTACTATCGCTGATGGTCATGCCAAAGTACGCACCATCGAGCATGTGCTTAGCGCACTGAGTGGTTGTGCGGTGGATAATATTATCATTGAGATGGATGCTAGCGAGCCGCCCATACTGGATGGATCGGCTAAACATTTTGTTAATTTAATTCAGCAAGCGGAGCCAATTGAGCAAGATGCAGAGCGTGAGTATTTTGTACTGGATGAACCTGTCTCAGTGACTAGAGGAAGTAGTTCAATCATAGCATTACCGCACGATGACTTTAGAATCACTTGCACCTCAGCTGATGATCGAGGCATACATACGCAACATCTTAGTCTAGATATAGAGCCCGAAACCTATATTGCCCAGATTGCCCCAGCTCGTACTTTTACAATTTACGAAGATATCGAAGAGTTGCTCAAACTTGGGAAGATAAAAGGAGGCAGTCTAGATAGCGCCATTGTTATAAAAGGGGATAAAATTGTTTCCAAAGAGCCTCTGCGTTTTAAAGACGAGTTCGTGCGCCACAAAATGCTCGATATTATAGGTGATATCACCCTAGTGGGTATGCCGATTAAAGCGCACATTGTCGGCGTGCGACCTAGCCATGCACTGAATGCGGAGCTGTCCAAAATTCTGCGTAAAAAGTTGCTAGATAAGATTAAAGGCTCAAAGAAAAAATCTGCGCCTAAAAAAGCGGCAAACACAGTCGATGGTTCAGAGAGTACCATGGACATTCGCCGAGTGCTCGATATTCTACCACATAGATATCCATTTGTGATGATTGACCGAGTAGCCGAGTTGGTGAGTGAGGACGAACTAGTTGCGATAAAAAATGTCACTATCAACGAACCGTATTTTCAAGGACACTATCCAGGTCGTCCCGTCATGCCTGGGGTATTACAGATTGAAGCTATGGCACAAGCAGCTGGTGTACTTCTCTTGAGGAAATTGCCTGTTGAGGAGAATAAAATCGCTTTCTTCATGAGTGTAGATAAAGTGAAGTTTAGACAAGCTGTTGAGCCAGGTGACTGCATTGAGATTCGGGTTAAGTTGGTCAAAATTCGTGGTAACAAGATCGCTACAGCAACTGGTGAGTGTAAAGTTGGCGGTAAGCTTGTTTCCAGTGCAGAACTTATGTTTATGCTCGCAGACGCAACGGATTAGGTTTCGAGATCTTACTAACAAACCCACCCGCAAGCAATGTCTCATTAATAGAAATTGTATTTTATAGATATTGCATAATTTCCTTTCTGTAAAAATTTAAAGTCTCTTACTTTATGTCTACTAACATTCATCCGACTGCGATTATCGAATCCGGTGCCGAACTCGACGAAGGTGTTATTGTAGGCCCTTATGCTTATATAGGCGCTAAAGTTAAAATCGCTAAGGGTACGGAAGTTATGCACCACGCCACTGTTGATGGGGCTACAACGATGGGTGTGGGTAATGAAATACACCCCTATGCTTACATAGGAGGTAAAACCCATGACCTCAAATATACGAGTGGTAGTCCGGGCTTAAAGATTGGCTCAGGTAATGTCTTCCGAGAGTATACTACTATACACTGTGCAACTACCGAGGGAGTTGAAACTACTGTGGGTGATAGCAATCTATTGCTGGCCTACAGTCATGTCGCACACGAGTGTAAGGTCGGTAATTATCTTGTGATGAGTAGTCACGCCGCATTAGGTGGTCACGTAGTGATCGGAGACCGCATTAATGTGGGCTGGGGTGCGGGAATACACCAATTTTGTCGTGTTGGTGATTATGCAATGGTGGGTGCATCTTCTAAAGTAGTGCAGGATGTGCCGCCCTACATGATCGCTGACGGTAACCCTGCCATGGTGCGCACTACTAATAAAGTTGGTCTCGAGCGTGCTGGCTTTGCGCCTGATCAGGTCAATCTAATACGCTCTATTTTTAAGATGTTTTATAAACAAGGCCTTAATCGCTGCCAAGCATGTGAGAAGCTCAGATCCGAGCCATCTGGACAGGATCCACTTGCAGTAAGTTTTCTGGCTTTTGTAGAGGCCAGCGAGCGTGGACTGTCTTGAAACGACACAGATCTAGGTTTTTTGTTATATTAATTAGTACTTCTGGGCTGGTTACGGCTTATCTGGTCAACATTTATCTGTAAAAGACCAGTTTATCGCGCATGAGTGGACTTTTCTAATTTGATTTATGCTGGTCGATGTTTTTTCTTAAATTTATCGATCTAAAGATGCATAGTAGTCTAAATTTTAGTTGAGAATCATCCCAGCGACCTCATCTTTTATTTTTTAACAACCTTTTATCATTACATAACATGGAAGATGTCATAATTTTAGGAACTGGCTGTGCCGGCCTTACTGCAGCAATTTACACTGGGCGCGCTCAACTCAATCCGCTCGTCCTAGAGGGCACTCAACCTGGGGGTCAATTAACCACCACTTCAGAGGTGGAGAATTTCCCTGGTTTCCCAGAGGGAATTGATGGCTTCATGATGATGGATAATCTCCGCAAGCAAGCAGCACGATTTGGAGCGCGCTATGAGCATGCAAAGGTTGATAAGATAGAGATTCAAGATGGAATCAAAAAACTTTTTGCGGGAGATAAGGTCTATGAAGCTAACACTGTTATTGTAGCAACCGGAGCGCGCCCTCGATTACTGGGTATAGCTGGTGAGCAGGAAATGTATGGCGGAAAAGGCGTCACAACCTGCGCAACCTGTGATGGAGCCTTTTATCGCGACATGGATGTAGTTGTAGTCGGCGGAGGAGACTCTGCGGCTGAAGAGGCACTTTTTCTGACACGTTTTTGCTCTAAGGTGACAATGATCCACCGTCGCGGGGAGTTGCGTGCTTCTCAGATCATGGCTGATCGAGCTACTTCACACGAAAAAATAGAAATGGCATGGAATACCTCGCCAATCGAAGTCTTGGCGGACGATAAGGGCTTTTGCCGAGCGATTCGTGTTCAAGATACAGTTACTTCTGAGGAAAGAGAAATTCCCTGCAAAGGCGCTTTTATCGCGATTGGTCACATTCCTAATACTGACTTTGTGGAGAACTTGTTGGATCGCGATGGCGATGGCTACATCGTTACAGAGCCAAGTTCTCAGGTGAAGACTAAGTACGCTGGATTTTATGCAGCTGGCGACTGCGTTGATCATGTCTATCGCCAAGCTATCACAGCTGCTGGCATGGGTTGCCAAGCTGCAATTGAAGCTGAGCGCTGGCTCGCTGAGCGTGAGAGCTAGCCAGAGCATCATAAATTTTAGTAGCCGTATCCGAGAAATTGGCTGTAATTAAATAGTAATATTACAAATGCTCTAGCTTTTATATTTCGTTAATTTATAAGTATAGTCTTCGATTTATCTAATTATGAACCTTTCAGATCTCAGACAAAATTATACAAAAGGCAGCTTTAGTGAGGGAGACTTGATAGGTTCTCCATTTGATCAATTTAGAAAGTGGTTTCGCGAGGCTCAGGAAGCTCAGATTGAAGAGCCAAACGCGATGTGTTTGGCCACTTATCGGGCTAATAAATGCCCAAATACTCGCGTCGTTTTACTTAAGGATTTCTCGGAAAAAGGGCTAGTATTTTACACTAATTACGAGAGTCGTAAAGCAGTCGACTTGGAGACTAATCCGCAGGCAGCAGCGAACTTCCTCTGGTTGCCATTGCAACGACAGGTAAATGTGACTGGTAGGGTGGAACGTATTCCTAAAACTGAGTCGCTGGAGTATTTCCACAGTCGACCTGTTAGTAGTCAGATTGGCGCATGGGTATCACCGCAAAGTCAGACTATCGCTGCACGTAGCGTACTTGATTCGAGGCTCGAGGAGTATAAACAAAAATTTGCTAATGGTGAGGTGCCGCTTCCGGATAACTGGGGTGGTTATCGTATTATGCCGGATACCTTTGAGTTCTGGCAGGGCAGGCCTAGTCGCCTTCATGATCGCTTTATGTATCGCCTTAATGATGCCGACTCATGGATAGTGGAGCGTTTGGCGCCATAGAACTTACGGGAAGCGTGTGATGGCCGAAAAAATAACAGAAATTCAGTCCAGATTTGAGCGTCTTATTTCGACTAGGAATATTAAGGCAATATCTGAAGAGCTAGAAAGTTGGGCCGATCCAGAGGTTGCCGATTATATTATCAGCCTCAATAAACCGCAACGAATACTTGTCTATCGGGCATTGCCACGCACAAGGGCAGCAGATGTCTTCGCATATTTTCAGCCAGATGAACAAGATGCTTTTCTTGAGGCTTTGACCGATACAGATACGCGCGTACTGCTAGCTAACTTGAGTCCAGATGATCGCACAGCAATGCTAGAAGAATTACCCGCTACAGTGACGCGCAAGCTCATGCAATTACTCAGCCCCGAGGACTTAATTGAGTCACGACAATTACTTGGCTACCCAGAAGAGAGTGTAGGAAGGTTAATGACACCTGATTACATACGTATTCGCGCGGATTGGACTTGTGAACATGCCCTTGAGCACATTCGTAAATTTGGCCGGGATAGTGAGGTCTTTAACATTCTTTACGTTACCGAATCCACTGGTCAACTCGTTGATGTGCTTCGAATGCGTCGTCTTATCATGGAGCCTCCATCGACTGTAATTAAGGACATTCTTAATTATAAATTCGTAAGTATTTCAGCCTACGAAGATCGTGAGCTTGCTGTGGATCAAATTCAGCGGTACGATATCAATGCTCTGCCTGTAGTTGATTCTGAAGGTGTGCTCGTAGGTATCGTCACAGTTGATGATATCATGGACGTGGCAGAGGAAGAAGTCACGGAGGATATTCAAAAAGGTGTTGCGGTTAATCCGCTGGAAACTCGATACAGTGTGGCAAGCCCGAATCAACTCTTTCGTAAACGAATCGGCTGGTTATTAATTTTAATTTTCGTGAACTTAATTTCTGCTGCAGTAATATCCAACTATGAGGATTATGTTAGAGAGTTTATCACTTTGGCTCTCTTCATGCCCTTGGTTATTGCTAGCGGTGGTAATTGTGGTGCGCAGTCAGCTACCCTGATGGTTCGTGCGATATCGACTAGTGATTTAGATCTCAACGATTGGTTCAAAGCAGTTTGTAAAGAAACTTATGTAGGGCTATTACTAGGAGTAGTAATGGCTTTTATAGCAGCTATTGTCGGACAACTTTATGGAGGCGACTCTGATATCGCTCTGACTATAGGCCTTAGTATGATTACTATCGTATTTGTAGCGAATAGCTTTGGTGCACTACTACCTTTCGTTCTTAGCCGATTAAAGATCGATCCAGCTACTGCTAGTAGTCCACTGATTACCTCGATTATGGATGTAATTGGGCTCGCAATCTATTTTTCGATAGCAGTTTTAGTTATTTCATAAATCGAAACTTATGTTAGACGACTTTTCATCGTTAGGTGTGCATTCTGATTTTATAAGTGGTTTAGATGCGCTGGGTATCCAAAAGCCGACACCGATACAAAAAGAGGCGATTCCCATGCTGCTCCAAGATGGGGGAGATTTAATTGCGCAAGCGCAGACCGGAACCGGTAAGACTGCTGCATTTGGTATTCCTCTTCTAACTAAGGTTGATCCTACGTCTCCCTTAATCCAAGGCTTGATTATGGCGCCTACGCGCGAACTAGCTAAGCAAATAAGTAAGGCGCTTTTTCGCTTTACCAAATACTGCCAGGATAAGACTTTCATTGAAGTAGCTACTGGTGGGGATAAGATAGACTTGCAAACCCAGCGACTAAGTAGGCCAACTCATATTTTAGTGGCTACTCCAGGGCGCTTGATGGATTTGATCAAAAAAGGACTCGTGCTCGATGCAGTTAAATTCTTGGTCTTAGATGAGGCTGATGAGATGCTTAGCATGGGCTTTCAGGCGGAGCTAGATCAGATTTTTAAGTTAACTGCTAAACGAGAGGCAACATGGCTTTTTTCGGCTACTTTTCAAAAAAAACTACACCTTTTAACTCAACATCATATGTCTTCGCAGGCACACCGCCTGAAAGTGGATCCAACACAAATAGTAAATCGCAACATCGATCATTATTACGCTATTTGTGCTCGGGAAGAAAAAGATACCTTTATAATTAATTATCTTAATAAACAGGCTTCGAGTCGTGGGCTTATTTTTTGTCGCACTCGAGCCGGATCCATTCGCATGAGTGAAATATTGGCGGAAGCTGGATTCTCAGTAGCTGTAATTCATGGAGATCTCAGCCAGCGTGATCGTGATAAGGCAATGCGTGGTTTCCGAAAAGAGCGTTCCCAGTTCCTTATTGCTACTGATGTTGCCGCACGCGGTATCGATATCAGTGGCCTATCTTTTATTATTCAACATCAACTCCCCGATGCGATGCAGTACTATACCCACCGTAGCGGGCGTACGGGGCGTGCGGGTAAGCGAGGGGTTTCGATTACACTCATTGAACCAGAAGAACGTAGGCAGATAAAGAAGCTCGAGGAATCGCTAGGTCTTAACTTCACTCTAGCGTGATGAGTATACTCAGCTCACTCTAGGGTGATATTCTTTAAATAAACTTATCTCCCGAGACAAAAAAACGCGCTCCATTTACGGAGCGCGTAACCTTCTTATAAAGGTGATTTGTTTAAGCGGGTGTGACTTGAGTGGCACAAGGACCTTTAGGGCCGCTGCCAATTTCAAAGCTCACGGCTTGGCCGTCTTCTAGGGAGGCATAGCCTTCCATTTGGATTTCGGAGTGGTGGACAAAGAGATCTTTGCCACCGTCTTCTGGGGTGATGAATCCGTAGCCTTTTTCGGCGTCGAACCATTTTACGTTACCTGTACTCATATTACTTATATCTTGTTTAAATCACAGAATTCACCGATTGCGAACATCTGTGTAAAGTAATATATGATTAGAATTTGAGCTTTGTCGCTAATAATCGACGCTTAATTACACTTTGTGAAACTAGGGCCTAAAAAAGGAGCCGTACTACTTTCTTTGCAATTTTTCAGGCCAGCTAGGTCACCCTGGTAGAGGATCTGTCCCCCATCGTTTCCGCCATTTGGACCAATTTCAATAATGTAGTCTGCATCTGCGATAACCTCAAGGTGGTGCTCGATTACGATGACAGTGTGGCCTTTGTCTACTAGGCGGTGGAGGAGTTCGATCAAGCGTTCCACATCGCTTGTGTGTAGACCAATAGTTGGCTCTTCAAGAATGTAGAGGTTTCCTCGACCTTTGTTGTATTGTCGTTCCTTATAACTAGGCATTCCTTTAGCTAGCTCGCTGACTAGCTTGAGGCGCTGGGCTTCCCCGCCACTCAAGGTAGGTGAGTATTGCCCAAGCTTGATGTAGCCGAGTCCAGTCTCTACCATCAACTGCATGAGGCCGCTGAGTTGTGTGTGAAAACTGAAAAATTCTGCGGCCACTTCGAAGCTCATATTAAGCACGTCAGCGATACTCTTACCGTTCCAACGTACGTCCTCTAGCTCCGTGCCATAGCGGCGGCCGTTGCAGTCATCGCAGGTAAGGTAAGTATCCGGCATGAAGCTCATCTCTAGCTTGACGCGCCCAGCACCTTTACAAGTCTCGCAGCGCCCTCCTTTAGTGTTAAAGGAAAAGCTCCCAGCTGTGTATCCGCGAACCTTGGCCTCCGGTAGAAGAGAAAAAATATTACGGATGATATCGAAGGCACCTATATAGGTAGCTGGTGTTGAACGTGGAGTCTTACCAATAGGGCTTTGATCAAATTCGATTACTTTGCGGATATCTTCGGCATTCGAAAGTGATCGAAATGGAGAATGATCTAGAAAAAATGGAGAATTTTTTGATTTTGAACTAAGTTTTGGATCTTTATGATAAACTGCTGCCTCGACCAGTGGCTTTAGAAGGTCACGTATGAGTGTACTCTTACCAGCACCTGAGACACCACAAACTACACTAAGGCGTTGTTTTGGGATTTGGATATCAAAGCCTTTAAGGTTACGAAGAGCAGCACCTTCTAGGGCTATCCATTGATCTTTGGCTTTTCTTCTTCGTGAACTCCATGGTTCAGGTAATGCTCGGTATTGGCCGCGTAGCGGGTGTAGCATTTTTTCACGTAGATACTTTCCGGTAAGTGACTTCTTCGATTTTTTTATTTGGCTGATAGTACCACTTGCGACGATCTCGCCACCGTGAATACCAGCGCCAGGACCCAAGTCTATAATCTTATTTGCACGACGCATTGTCGCTTCGTTATGTTCGACAATGACAAGCGTGTTCCCACGAGTGCGAAGCTTATCCATCGAGTCCAGTAGTTTAGCGTTGTCGCGAGCATGTAGACCTATTGAAGGCTCGTCTAAGACGTATAGTACTCCAGATAGATTAGAACCCAGTTGCGCGGCTAGGCGAATGCGCTGGGCTTCGCCTCCAGAGAGTGTAGCAGTAGCACGGTCAAGGCTAAGGTACCCGAGTCCGACTCGGTTCATGAAGTGCATACGTTCTTCAATTTCCGGTAAGAGTTCTTGTAAAATACTTTGCGTGCGCGGCGTTGTCTTAATTAAGCTTAAAGTGTTTATTAATCCACTTGGAGTCAGTGCAAGTAGCTCGGGTAATGAGGCTGAATCTGGGACTTCGAAGGCCGGAATTGGTAGATTCGAAGCTGAATTCGATTGGACCTTTCGCTTCTTAGATGCGCTCTGCTCTTTCAACGGTAGCTTGACCGATCTGCTTACTAAATTAAGGCGCGAACCATGGCAATCGGGGCATATCTCACCATCTGCGCACTCATCTAAATGGTCGACCATCTTTTCGTCTTCGGTGGTCATCCAGTCAAAGACTTGTCCGAAGCCTCGACAAGTTGGGCACCAACCCCGTGGGCTATTCCAAGAAAAGTGTTTTGGGTCGAGTTCTGGAAATGCTTCTCCAGTAGTGAAATCAGTCCGTTCAGTAGAGAACCAAGTTACTCTCTTGCCTTGCTCGTCCATAATGAAGGCACTTCCCTTGCCAAACTTTAGTGCAGTTTCTAAGCTTGTATTTAATTGCTTTGAGCTTTGGGAACGATCTGCCTTTAGCTCAGTTATAATTAAATCGATATCATGTTCTTTGTAACGATCCAGTTTTTTAAACTGCTCAATAGGTATGATACGCCCATTAATGCGAAGAGCTTCGTACCCACGGTCGCGTGCCCAGTTCGCAAGGGGTTCGTGATGCCCTTTGCGCCCACGAATTAGGGGAGCGCAAAGGTGTAAAACGTCAAAAGACTTAGATCTAACCTCAAACTTCCCATCAATAGTTCTGTGCTCTTTGAGGAAGTTTTTTAGACGTTTAATAAGTTCCGCAAAACTTTGCTTAACAACAGCTTCTCCTGTATTAGGTGAGTGCTGTATTCCGATGCGGGCATAAAGAAGGCGTAGGTATTGAGCGACTTCTGTGATGGTGGCTACCGTAGATTTACGGGTGCCTTTGGTAACGCGTTGCTCAATTGCTACGGTGGGCGCTATACCAATTAGTTCGTCTACATCTGCGCGTGGCATTTGCTCCACAAACTGACGTGCGTAAGCCGACATCGACTCCATGAAGCGGCGCTGGCCTTCGGCAAAAATAATATCAAATGCTAACGTAGACTTACCAGAACCAGAGACTCCCGTTATGACAGTGGTTTTGTTGTGCGGTATTTTGGTGGAGATATTCTTCAGATTATTCTCGCGAGCACCTTGAATATTTAGTGTTGCTGGGTATGCAGAAGAACTAAGTACCAATGGACTCTGAGTGCTGCAAAAATTAGATTCTTCTGTAGAAGAGGAACCTTTATTTGGTATTAGTTGTTCGGTCTTAGTAGTAGTTATTTCCGACTTATTTTCTGCGCCTTTTCTTTTCTTGTAACAATCCTCATCTAATACTTCACGAAGGTAGGGCGCGGTCTCACAGACTATTTTCGTAATTTGTTCGGGTGTCCCTTCTGCGATGATCTGACCGCCTGCATCGCCTGCTTCAGGTCCAAGTTCGATAATCCAGTCAGAGACTTTGAGGATGTCGAGATTGTGTTCGATTACGATTAGTGAATTACCTGCATCGACTAGACCTTGTAATACGCCAATCAGGCGCTTCACATCGGCGCGGTGAAGACCAGTCGTTGGTTCGTCGATTAGTATTATGGAGTGATCTGAGGTACTTGCTGTCGATTGTTTAATCTCTAGAGGATTTGTTTTTTTCTCAGATCGCGACTGAACGCGCCCTAAATACCTCACAAGCTTTAACCGCTGAGATTCCCCGCCAGATAGAGTATTTAGGGGTTGTCCTAGCTTTAAGTAGCCTAGGCCTACATCAATCATGGGTTGCAAGCAGCGAGTAATTTTAGGATGATCGCCAAATATTATTAGTGCATCGTCTAGGTCGAGTTCGAGTATTTGAGAGATACTTTTACCATTAAATTCGATCTTAAGTACGTCGTCTTTAAAACGTTGCCCCCCGCAGCTTTCACAAGGTACGAAGACATCGGATACGAACTGCATTTCGATACGTTCAAAACCTAGGCCAGAGCAAGTCGGGCACCGTCCTTCACCGCTATTAAAAGAAAAATGCCCTGGGCCCATCCCAGCAGATTTCGATGCCTCTAGTTGTGCAAATAGATTACGTATTACATCCCAGGCCTTACCATAGCTAGCTGGATTGGAGCGTGGTGTCTTACTAACTGGGCTTTGATCAATCAACACTACATCTGAGAGTGGAAGGGTAGACTCAATATCTTTAATTGAAGCGGGCTCTTCGACTGCGAGTCCTTTCTTCGCGAGTAAATTTTGGTAGATAACATTATTGAGCAGGGTGCTTTTTCCAGATCCGGATACACCACTGAGGCAGACAAATCGCCTTTGTGGTATATCGATACTGAGATCTTTCAAGTTATGCTTAGTGGCCTTACATATACTTAGAAAGGGAGTACCAACCTTCGATAGGGAAGAATCTAGGATTGAACTTTTTGGGCGACGCTTTTTAGGAATTGGTATCGTTTCTCTACCCGAAAGGTATCTTCCAGTAACTGTAGCGGATTGAAGAATTTTATTATAACTTCCGCTAAAAGTCATATGCCCGCCTCGGACTCCGGGTTGGGGGCCAATCTCGATGAGATGGTCAGCGGTTCGCATTACAGCCTCATCGTGCTCTACCACTACTACCGTATTTCCTAGGCTAGTTAGTCGGCGAAGAATACCGGTGAGCCGATCCATGTCTCTTGGGTGAAGTCCGACTGAGGGTTCGTCCAGAACAAAGAGCGTATCCACTAGTGAAGAACCGATGCAGGAAGTGAGATTAACCCGCATGGTCTCACCGCCTGATAAAGTTCTAGAACTACGATCTAGAGTTAGGTATCCAAGTCCGACATCTCTTAAGAAACGCAGTCGATTTAAAATACCAATAAATGAGAAGTCCGTTTCTGGATGGTGCTTAGTGGTAGGAGAGATCGGCTTGCTCTTATCAAAGAGTAAGAGCAAATCGTTGACACTTTTCTGATAGAGTTCTGGTAGCGTCAGATTCTTCCATTTCCAGTTGAGTGATTCTGGCTGTAGGCGAGCACCTCGGCACTGCGGGCAGGTTGTATAGCTGCGGAATTTGGACAGAAAGACCCGTACGTGCATACGGTAGAGCTTCTTGTTTAGCCAGTCAAAGAAACGGTTCACTCCATACCACTGGCCCGATTCTCCAGTATAGTCAGATTCGCCTTCCATAACGAATTTTAGCTCTCTATTATTTAGATCGGACCAAGGTATACTTGTTCGGATTTTATACTTTTTAGCTGCGCGTTTTAGATCGTTAAGACTCTCGCTGTAGACCTCACCTTGGAAGGAGCGAATGGCGCCGTCATTTATTGAGAGACTCTGGTCGGGTATAACTAGGTTTTTGTCGATTTCAATAATGCGACCAAACCCGCGGCATTCTGGGCAAGCACCGATTGGAGAGTTAAATGAAAATAGAGCGGGTGTAGCTGGCCGGAAGGTATGACCATCTTTAGGGGAGCTAAGCCCGTGGGTGAATCTGGATAGTTGCTTTATTTGCTTGTCGTAGACCTCGATGTGACCCTGCCCAAAATGAAAAGCGATTTTAAGTGCTTCAATGCCCCTCGAGCGGACCTTTTCATTTAAGCAAGTGATCCGATCTTGGACGACATGGATTCTGTTTGCTTGTTTAGGAATTCTGTTCGCTTGCTCAGGGATACGAAGAATTTCATTTTTTAATATTATCCGCGTGTAGCCTTGGGCACTGAGGGACTGGATTAATTGCCCCCATTCAAGTTTCTTAGGTCTAGTAATCGGGAAGGTAATAAGAACAGATTTTTCTGGGTACTGGCGTAGGATTTTTTGCCATACTGATTGAGGGTTATCGTCTTTAATAATATCATTAGTCGTGGGGTCGTGTAGTTCAGCAGTATTCGCGAACCAGACTTTGAAGTAATCTGCTAATTCAGTGATCGTACCTACTGTCGAACGGGAGGTTTTTACCGTATTTGACTGGTGGATAGCGATTGAGGGACGAATGTTTTCTACGCTGCCCACTTTAGGGCGATCCAGTAACTCCATGAACTGTCGAGTGTAGGGAGAAAATGTTTCCACGTAGCGTCGCTGACCCTCTGCATGTAGAGTCTCGAAAACGAGTGAGGATTTACCTGACCCACTCAGGCCTGTCACGACAGTTAGTTTACCTATCGGTAAATCTAAGTCGAAGCCTTTAAGGTTGTTCTGGCTAGCCTCACGTACTCGAATGAAATCTTTCTTAGAACGCATTAAACACAAGAAATGGGTGGTCTACAAAAAGGTCGAACCACAGAAGCAATAAATAAAAGATATTTACCACTTTTCTGGCTTCATGTGTTTTTAGTGGCAAAGTATGAATAGATACAACCTTTAGCCGATCAGTGGCTTTTTGCAAATTTTTGTCCTGCCTTAAAAGTTGCTATGTGTACTCAGGTAATAGGGTAAAGATTCTCAGAGTGTAGTGAACTTTTTGGCAAGTTGATCTTAATTTGGACTGTTTCAAAGATCTTGCACCTTAAATAATGTCCCACCTAGGCTGCGCGGCTTCATCTCCCTTGAAGTGCTCGTTGCTTGGTCATTACTCAATACTTGACCCGCCTCGTAATAAGCAGGTTCTTTTAGCCAGTGCTTTTTCAATTCGTCGTAGAGCTCGAGAAGTTCATCTACGTTTGCTATTTGGTATTCGATAGTGTGGGCGTGTGTTGCGATGGGGTATTCTTTTATTACGGATCTGCTCTTGGCAGTAGTCGAGGCACCAGAAGCCCGATCGGCCATTGTTTGTATTTGCGGGGGCAGGGGACGTTGAATGATGGAACTAGCGCCTGGCAGGCCGACCGTGCTTACAGTTTCACCAAGGGGTTTTTGTATCTCGCTCAAATGGAGCGGGCGACTGTGGTAAATGCGAAGAAGACCAGTGCCTTGTGTGACAACATTAACCTCTGTGACAAAAAAAGCAGTAGTGATGTATTCTTGCACTGATATAGACTGGATGGCATTTTCGTCGCCATAGTAGCCACGAGTATCGCCCGAAAATTCAATCCCGTAAATTTTTTGGTTTTTTATGCTACGGCTTACCGCACGGACAGCAAATATTTTACTGGAAAATGTAATAATAAGTCCAAGATAGATGAGATTTCTAAGTAAGTACATATGTCATCAAAATGCTGGCTTTTTGATCATTGGTAAAGCTAAACTAACAATATAATGCTGGCCTGTAATGAGCTTACCGTAGAATCCAATTCCACGGGTACTAGAATCCTTGATCGCGTGTGCGCAGAATTCATGCCGAAAGGTCTAAATGCTGTTATCGGACCCTCTGGATGTGGCAAGACAACCTTAGTTAAGGC
>CAJWHF010000010.1 GCA_913041275.1 uncultured Opitutia bacterium | reverse complement strand
ACGGGAGCTTCTTCCGCAGCAGGCTCTTCTTCTAAAGCAGCTTCTGGTTCCGGTGCAGATTCCTCTGCGGGAGCTTCTTCTACTGGCGCTCCTTCTACAGCTGCCTCTTCTTTAGCCGGCTCTTCAGGGGCTGGTTCTACAGCGGGCTCTTCTGATGCTGGAGCTTCGGCTGCAGGAGCCTGAGCTACTGGAGCTTCTTCAGCTGAGTCCTCATCCTCTTCTCCATAGCCAGCAGGCAAAGTCACTTCGATATCTTCTTGCTGCTCGAATACTTGATCACGTTTTATAGGACCTGCGCTTTTCTGTACCTTCTTAGCTTCACGCTGGGAAAGACCACTTTGCGCTGCTTCGAGAATCGTATCGACGATGATACGAATTGATTTCACCGCATCGTCATTGCCAGGAATCGGGTAGTCCAGCATCGTCGGATCCGAATTAGTATCGACTAGACCTATTACTGGAATACCTAGGCGTTTGGCTTCTGTAACTGCAATCTCTTCGTTTTTAGTATCTATAATAAATACTGCAGCGGGCAGTTCGGCTACACCGAGCATGCCTTCGAAATTACGATTCATTCGGCTCATTTGGCGACGTATGGCAGCTTCTTCCTTACCTGGAAGCTTTTCCAACTCGCCCTCTTGATCCATTTTGAGAAATTTACGATATTTCGCAAGTGAGCTCTTGATGGTAGTAAAATTAGTGAGGCCTCCACCCATCCAGCGATTCACGCAGAAAGGCATATTACTAGCGGTGGCCGCTTCGCGCACGATTTCCTGCGCTTGCTTTTTAGTGCCGATAAAGAGGATGTCTTTACCAGAAGCGATTACTTCTTCTACCTTGGCATAGGCTTTTTCGAGAAGAGCGTGGGTTTTCTCCAAGTCGATGATGGAGATCCCGTTTCTGTTATCGTAGACATAAGGCTTGGACTTTGGATTCCAGCGGCGAAGCTGGTGGCCGAAATGTACGCCTGCGTCGAGTAGGTCTTTTGGTGTTATATTCATGATAGGTTCAAAGCCCGAAATACTAGCTCGGGAGAAACAAAGTTTCTTTTGGTATTATGTTAGTTAGCGAAGCGAAATGCCCCATCTCTATTACTCTTAGTAAGTAAAAGAGCGAAGATGGATACCAGCCCCCTATCACAAGGCAAGCGTAAAGCGAGAAAGCTTAGGCTTATTTAATTAAACGAACGGCCGCAGCCACAGGTGCTGTTTGCGTTGGGGTTTTTTATATCAAAGCCCTTCCCGTTCAGACCATCATCAAAATCAACCACGCTGCCATTTAAATACTCCAGGCTTGTTTCATCTATTAGAAAAGAGACTCCATTACTTTCGAGGATCTGGTCCTCCTCTTTTTTTTCGTCAAAGGACATACCATACTCGAAGCCCGAACAGCCTCCAGCGTCTACAAATATGCGTAGTAATTGCCCCTCCTTCGCCTTTTCTGCTTCTAATTGGCGGATTTGAGTTACGGATTTATCAGTAAATGAAAGCATGCACCTAAAGAATCAATTTGGTCATTACTGTCAATAACTGCCACTAACTGAAGGGGCAATGTCATCCCTAAACAAGAAAGTGAGCTAAATATTCAAAGCAACGAGGTAAAAGAAGTTACCCACAAGCCTCTTAAATTAATGAAAAAATAGAATAAATTTGGATTAAGAATCTACTAATAAATCCACTGCTTACAGTATTCGTAAATACCTAGGTCTAGTTTTAATAAAAATACACTAGCATTTTTCATGCTAGATTGATAAATATTCTTGCACAAAACTTTTAAAAAAGAGATTTCTCAAATTAATTAGCGAAAAATAGTAAGTAACCCCAGTCCTGATGACTTATAAAACAGAAGATAAGCTTAGCTGTTTCCAAAAGTGTGAAGAGCCGCAAAGTCTATCGATAACTAGCCCCCTAAACTAAGACAATTCCGCTTGTTTAACTGCACTACCGCAAAATTTATCCAAAGATTCGATTTAAGTAATATTCTAAAAACTAGCATGAGCTCACAAGGTTTCCAGCAAGTACAAAAGCAGTCCCAGACGCTAGTTCTGGCGCCACAGTTGCGCAACTCGTTAAAGATTTTGCAAGCGCCCGCCATGGAGCTGCGGAGCTCGATTTTAGAGGAACTACAAGCCAACCCATTACTCGAGGAGCTAGCCCTAGAGAATACGAGTATTGAAGAACATAAAGAGTCAACGAACGAAAACGAGCGCGAGGCTGACGAAGAGCTTAATTTCAACGCAGATGATTTTGGAGTCATGGAGCGAATGAGCGAGGATATGCGCGAACAGTTTGCTCAAGAAAATACCGGACAGCCCTATAATCCTGAGGATTCGGCACGGCGGGATTACTTCCTCGACTCTTTAACGCAGAGTACTTCCTTGCAGCAACACTTAATCAGGCAAGCAGAACTAACGGACTGTAGTAGTGAAGAGCGCGAGGCGATTCTTTATTTAATAGGTAGTATTGACGACAGTGGATACCTAAATGAAACCATCTCAAATATAGCATTAACTGCCCAGATTCCTTACGGAATTTTGCAAAAAGCTTCGAGCCTACTAAAGGGCTTCGACCCTGTTGGTATCGGAACAAAAAATCTAGAAGACTGCCTTGCTACCCAACTAGAAATACGCGGACGCGGCGATTCGCTTGCTGCTAAAATTTTACGCGAGCACTTCAGTTTATTGGTGCGCCGACGTGTACCAGAACTAAAACGAAAGACTGGTGCTAGCCCAGAGGATATACAAGCTGCTATAGAGGAAATATCGACCCTAGAACCAGCGCCAGGAAAGCGCTTCAGCACGGACTCTAACACTGTAGTCGAGCCTGATGTGTCAGTGTACCAAGACGAATACGATCAGTGGCAGGTCGTACTCAATAACGACTATATACCTCGCCTGCGAATAAGCAGTACCTACAAAGAAATGCTCTCCAAAGGAACATTAAGTAAAAGCGAGAAGGAATTCATGCTAGAGCGTATGCGCTCAGGGAAGTTTCTCATTAATTCAATCGAGCAGCGACAGCAAACGATCGAACGAATCACTCGTGAGATATTAAAGTTTCAAAACGATTTTTTTGTAGTGGGTGTTTCAAAACTTCGTCCGCTAACAATGGGAACTATAGCGGACACTGTCGGAGTACATGAAACAACCGTCAGTCGAGCAATAGCCAACAAATATATACGTACTCCGCATGGGGTATTTGCATTTAAATATTTTTTTACTCCAGGCTACGAAGCGAAGAATGGCGAGACTGTGTCGAACAAAACGATCAAAGATATCATTATTCATATCGTTGAAAAAGAGGATCTAACTAGTCCATTTAGTGATCAGAATATCGTCGAGCAACTAAAGGAGAAAGATATTAAAATCGCTCGTCGCACAGTAGCTAAATACCGAGAAGAACTCGGTATACTACCAACGAACCTGCGTCGCCGCTACGAATAGATCGGCGTAGCGGTCCGTTTTATCAGCTCACTGCCCACTGCATCGCACAGAAGTCGGCCACGCTGCGTCAGACGAGCCTGATTGCCGGTTAATTCGACCAATCCTTCTGAATTAAATTTCGCAAGGGCGGCCTCTAATTCGCCCCAACAAGTAGCTTGCGCAAAGCGCGCCTTTAAAGAATCCAGATCGACGCCACAGTTCATTCGAAGGCCAAAAACAATGGCGTCGGTCAGGAGAATGTCCTCGCTTAATGCCACGCGCTCGGTCTTAGGAAAGTCTGATCCCTTCAAAGCTACACTCCACTTTTCCAAATCCGCAGGTCTTTGGTAACGCTCTCCGCAGTATTGGCTCGCAGCGGAGGGGCCACAACCGATCCATTCGTGCATCCTCCAAGTATTCATATTATGCCTACACTCGCTACCTGAATGAGCAAAGTTGGATATCTCGTATTGCTTGTAGCCTAACTCATCGAGTAGTTCCCACCCACGTTCGTAGAAGCGCAACTCTTTGTCTTCATCGATTGAAACCTTACCCTGTGAGAGTTTTACATAAAGTGCCGTATCCTCTTCAAAGGTTAAGCAATAGGTAGAAATATGCGTTGGAGATAACCGCACTGCCTCACGAATATCAGCCTCCCACTGATCTATACTCTGCCCAGGAATCGCGAACATCAAATCTAGGTTAGTCTGAGCAAAACCTGCGGCCTGCACCCGCTCCCAAGCATTGTAGATCTGCCTCGGGTTATGTAGGCGGCCGAGCGACTCTAGTAATTTTGGATTAAAGCTCTGAACGCCCATGGAAATACGGCTTACACCGAGCTCGCGCAATACCTCTAACTTATCGGCCTTAACTGTGGATGGAGCCATCTCGACAGTCCACTCTTTCGGCGGCTCAGGCAACCGAGCGAGCATCGAACTCCCAAGGCGATCTAAGTCTTTTGCCGATAGCAAGCCCGGTGTTCCCCCGCCCCAAAAGACCGTATCAACCGCTCGATTGGAAGGTATCTGAGCAAACTCCAAGTCCATCGCTTCGAGATAGACGTCCAGGTCCCCACGCAGGGGCTTTTTCTGGTAAAAAGCGCAAAAATCACAGGTCGATGCGCAAAAAGGTACGTGGCAATAAAGTCCTAATGCATCTCTACTCTTTAGCATGGAAGCGGAAAACTTTTGATCTGTTGGAAAAATAGAAAAATGGCTTATTCTTGAAACCTAAGAGCCCAATACCGCTGTCCTAGGACTTAGCAATGCTTTCGAAAATTCGTTCAAATGTAACAATGGCATTGTCCATGAGTTCGAGGCTAAAACTTTCGTCAGGTGCGTGCAGATTATCCAAAGGTGTAAAGAGTCCGATCATAATTGCATCGAGGCCCGCCCGCTTTTTAAAGTCCGCGATAACAGGTATGCTCCCGCCCTCGCGCAAATAGATTGGAGCTCTACCGAATTGATCTGCGATAGCGGTATCAGCTGCCCGAAAGGCACTCGCTAGAGCAGCCGGCTGATCGACGGGGGTATTTGGGCGATCAGGAGGAACTACTAAATACGCCTCCGCAATGCCACCCTCTCGAATCGATAATCTAATACCCTCGGGGCAACGACTATGCACGGCATCAATAATTTGTTTTTGAACCTTAACCGGATCCTGATTTGCCACGAGTCTGCAGGTGACCTTAGCAAAAGCTTCGCTGGGGATAACAGTTTTAGAGCCCTCTCCTTGGTAACCGCCCCCTATACCATTAAACTCGAGGGTGGGACCAAATCGAACAGCCTCGAGGGGACTCAATCCATTGGCTGGATAGAAAGCAGATACGTCAAGAAGTTGGCGATAGCTCTCGAGTGTTTCAGGATAGCGTTTGAGCTCGTCTCGTTCCCAATCAAACACGGGCACAACATCGTCGTAAAACCCTGGCACATTTACTGATCCATCCGAGTTGTGCAAGGAGGCGCAAATTTCCATCAAGGCTTGGAGTGGATTGTAGACTGCTCCACCGTGAACGCCGGAGTGCAAGTCACTTTTCGGTCCACGTAGTTTAATCTCTAAATCTACAAGACCACGCAGAGCAGTAGTTATAACGATTTGCTCTGTGTTCGGAATACCTGTATCCGAGACTAACATAAAATCAGCCTTAGCTAGTCGCTGCGCGTATTTATCAAAAAAGGTCGACATACTCGGACTGCCGATTTCTTCTTCGCCCTCGATCACATAGGTGATATTAAGCGGAAGGTCAGGGTTCTTTTCAAGCACACGAGCAAGCGCTGCCATATGCACAATAGTAGGCCCCTTGTTATCGGCTGCACCCCTTCCGTAGAGACGACCGCTACGCACCGTAGGCTCGAAAGGCTCATCTGTCCAAAGTGAAAAGGGATCCGCTGGTTGAACGTCGTAATGCCCGTAGAGAACCACGTGGGGCCAATCCGGCGAACCGTGACGCTCGGCAAGAAGTATTGGATGTAGGTCCGTCTCGACAACTTCGACCTTAAAGCCGAGCTGCTCGAGTAGTTTCTTCGCATATGCACGCGCGCCACGCATGCCCTGCGCATATGCGGGATCCGTAGATACAGAAGAAAATCGGATATATTCTTTAAGTGCTTCGAGTGGTACTTGCATAGAGTGATTACTTTATAAATTGAACTGGTGTTATGATTCGAATCTAAGTGTAAAATTTTTTGAATACTTGTGCGCGTGACTACCAGAACAAGCTCGATAGCTATGCAGTTAATGGAAGTTTAAAGGCTAACACCGTAACTATTTTTATAAACTCGCATGGCTTCAGGCATGTATTCTGTAAGCCTGTGTATACGCGTGCCACCGGAAGGATGAGTGGAGAGAAACTCTGGAAGCGCTCCATTACTTAGGGCACTCATACGCTCCCAAAAGTCAATTGCTGCTCGTGGATCATAGCCCGCCTTCGCGGCATAGAACAGACCAATCTGATCGGCCTCATTTTCGTGGTATCGACTGTAGGGTAGCATAACGCCAACACTCGCACCAGCTCCGTACGCAGCAAGAAGCAAGCGGCGGTCCATACTGTCCATATCACCAGTACCGAGCTGTAGAGCAAGTGCCCCACCCGCTGCGAGCAGTCTCTGTGAAACGCGCTCGTTACTATGCCCCGCTGCAACGTGCGCCACTTCATGACCTATGACAACAGCAAGGTCTTCATCACTCTTCACTGCTTGGAAAATTCCAGTATAAACTGCTACTTTACCCCCAGGCATAGCAAATGCGTTAATCAACTCGTCATTGTCGAAGACGACAAAATCCCACTTTGCATTGGGCATGTCAGTCCTAGCAACTCGGGCAATACGCTTACCGACACGTTGCACCATAGCATTGTACTTAGGGTCGGTAGAAATCGTATTCTCTTTTTTGATTTGGCCAAATTGAACGGCAGCCATCGATGCCAGTTGATCTGAAGGTACCAAATGTAGAGCAGAGCGACCAGTCTGAGGCACCGTATAGCAAGCGGATAACCAAAAGGTCAAAAATACGGACAAAATAGCCAAATGGTTTCTAATAAGCATTACTTAACATTGATCATTTATCTCAAACATGGCAACCCAAGTTAGAGACTTTTGTGCTCGTCGTGAAAGAGCTTATAACTAAAAAGGTGTAATGGAAAATCGACCACTTACCAGCGCAGAGAAAAAAGAGCTGCGCGGTCTCGCACAACGCTTGAAGCCACATCTTCACATTGGAAAACACGGTCTGAGTGAAACCGTCCTTACGGAGGTGGAGACCGCTCTGACTAAAAATGGCCTAATTAAAATCCGCTTTGAGTCAGACCGTTCTGTTATCCAAAAATGTTCTACTAAAATCCAGGAAAAGCTGGGCTGCGAATGTATAGGCAAAGTGGGTAAAGTTAGTGTATTTTTTCGAGATATGCCAGAAAGCGCATAGACCCACTGACTAGTAAATAACCCTACCCAATTTTTTACGATGTTCACAAAAACTCTCTCTAGATTACTGCGCTACCAATACCTACTAGGCGTGGCTTCTATCCTCTTCGCTTTAGATCAAATAACAAAAATATTAATTTTTAAGACTCTAAGAATCGACAGCTACGATCGAGTGGAGGTAATCGAAAATTTCTTCTACATTATTCATGTCGGTAATGAAGGCGCTGCTTGGGGTATGTTCTCCGGTTACGGCGGATTCTTATCGATCGTAGCAGTCCTCGCCCTAATCGCCATTTACCTACTAAGGCATCATTTAGAATTACACCGACTTCCAATGCAGTTGGCCTTTGGACTACTTATTGGTGGCATTTTAGGTAATACCCTCGATCGATTGGTGCATGGACACGTTATTGACTTCCTCGATTTTCGCTTTCCCTTCCATATCCCCTATATCATGCCGACAGGCCACTATCCCACTTTTAACTTAGCCGACAGCGGCATAGTTATCGGTACGATTCTTTACATAATACTGAGCTTTTATGACACACGGGTGAAGTCTACATAAACGCAGGGTAATTTTTACTCTTGTAGAGTTTATTAGGAATCTAATGCCGACCTTCCTACGCGCATCAGTTTGGCGCTGATCTGATCGAGTTCCGCCTCATGCACGACTCGCAAGGGGTCATAGTGATCAAGTAAGGACCAAAATCGCTTACTATGATTCATCTCTGAGAGGTGTGCTAATTCGTGAAGAATAATGTAATCCTGAAGGGCTGGAGAAAGTAAGAGCAGTCGCCAATTTAATGAAATGCCACGCCGCGCCGAACAGGAGCCCCAGCGACTGGATTGGTCGCGAACTGACAAACTTCCAAATTTTAACCCAAGACACTTTGAGTGGTAGGCCACGCGACAAACTAAAGCGTCTTTAGCAAATTGGCATACCAAGGCACGCAGGTAGCGTTCTTCAATACGCGGCAAGCGTAAGACCAGGACCGCCCCGCCTTGGTCAAAAATATAATCAGCTGAGCGTTTTACACTAGGCTCGATACGTACATCGAATACATCTCCACTAGCAGTAAGATGCGGGTATTTCGCTAGCCACTGAATCAAGGAATAAACTTTCGGTGCAGAGCTTAGTTGCCCTTCTAACCATTGCCTTTGTTCATCGATTAAATTGACTACGGTGCGATCGCTTGTGTGCCAGGGCACAGAGGCGACTACTTGATTGCGCTGCCCGATACTCAGCCGCAAATGCTTGGTGCCTTTACGCCGCCGAATATTAACGGGCACCGACTCTCCAGCGGTAGTGGTGAAATTCATATTCGTAGTATATAACTCAGAGCTCTTCTATCTTATCTACTAAATTTTGGGTGTGCCGCCGGAGCGCCGATTCTGGATCGATTCCACGACTACGGCATGCAGCAGCAAGCTCGAAGAGTTGCTTTCCTAACGCAACCTCGTCGCTCATTGTATCTGAGGCAGCGTCTATAGCATCTTGGTCGACCAAGCCCTCCACAGGAATCGCCATCTTTTGAATCTGCTTATATATATCCTTCGCGTACATCAGCGCGGGCAATTGGCGCGGTAAATCTTTAAATTTCCCAGCCTGCTTTGGACCTCGCTTACGCTCAGCTGACTTAATTTTATCCCACTGATTTAGAACAGCATCTGAGTCTTCCAATTCACTAGATCCGAAGACATGCGGGTGGCGGCGGATGAGTTTCTCGTTTATCTCTTGGCAAATGCTTTCAAAGTCAAAATGCCCCAATTCCTGCCCCATCCGTGCATGCATAATTACTTGCAAAAGAACATCGCCGAGTTCCTCTTCCATATGATCTAGATCTAAGCGATCGATCGTTTGGAGTAGTTCGCAACATTCATCGATTAAGCATTCGGCGATCGACTGGTGGTCTTGCTCAATATCCCAAGGGCATCCCGTCTTGGGGTCGCGTAGTGCAGCTACAGTTTGTATTAAATCATCGATTGCTGGCATACAAACAATATGGATTTAGAATTACTCAATCGTCAAGATTTGCCCACTCGATCCATTGGGCATACTGAAGCTATCGCCGGCCTTAAGACCCATCAAACGTCCTGCCAATGGGGACTGCGCGGTAATCACCGTCACTTCCTGACCGTCTAAGAGGATGCTCTGTCCACCAGCAGTGCCCGCAAAAAAGAAATATTCAACACAGTCACCAAAACTACAACTAAAGAGCGCTCCTAAGCATACATTAGAATTAGACTTAAGTAAATCTTCGCGTTCGGATTGCAGATTTTCTATAGCATCCGCCCATTGGCGAGCTTGGCTGGCTTGACCTGCTGCTAGGTAAGAAGCCTCAAGGCCTTGCGTATCCCACTGTGATTGCGCGCGCGATTCTTCATTTGTCGCATATTCAGCGGCATCTTTAGCAGCATTGACGGCGTTATGTACTTCTTGGCGAAGTGTCGAAAGAAGACATTGAAAAAATTGAGCTTTGTCCATTAAGAGAAATTGGCAGTTTCTTAAAATGAACGATCGCTGACAAATAAATTTTCAATAAATAGGCAAACCGCATAAAAAACCCGCCAGTAGAGGCGGGTTTGGTGAAAAAATCTGAGTAATCGGGTTAACTCTTTATCTCGCGGTGAAGCGTGTGGCGGCGAAGAAACTTGTTGTACTTCTTCTTCTCGACACGGTCGGGTTGCTGTTTCTTGTCGCGCGTAGACATATAACGAGAGACGGGCTTACCCTCAGCTCGGGCTTCTGTGCATTCTAGAATGATGTGCTCTCTGGCCATGATAAAATTGTTGAAATAGTTATAAAAAAGGTGCGAAAGCTAAGCTCTAAAATTTGTGACGCAACCCTTTTCTCCAGTAATTATACAGGCTCTCCCTACGCTCCACTTTCACTCAGGAGCTGATCAAAGTACTCAATCGTCGGCTTAAGGCCTTGTTCGAGTGATACTTCTGGCTCCCATCCGAGAAATTCCTTTGCCTGCGTAATATCGGGTTGGCGCTGTCTAGGATCATCAGCAGGAAGCGGCTTGTTTATAATTTTGGAGCGACTACCTGTCATATCGATAACTTTTTTCGCTAGTTCCAGGATTGTGAATTCGTCCGGGTTACCGATATTTATGGGGCCCTTCACAGTGTCCTGATTCATAAGACGAATAAAGCCCTCAATCAAATCGTCACAGTAACAAAAGGAGCGCGTTTGTTGCCCATCGCCATAAACGGTGATGTCATGGCCTTGTAGCGCCTGTATTATAAAATTGGAAACGACACGACCGTCCTGCTGGCACATATTAGGACCATAAGTATTAAAAACACGTGCGATGCGAATATCGACTGCATTTTGGCGATGGTAGTCCATAAACAAAGTCTCGGCGCAGCGCTTACCTTCGTCGTAGCAAGATCGGATCCCGATAGGATTAACGTTCCCCCAGTAACCCTCGGGTTGGGGATGAACCGAAGGGTCTCCATAGACTTCCGAAGTGGATGCTTGAAATACGCGTGCATTGATTCGCTTAGCTAGGCCCAAACAATTAATGGCGCCCATTACAGAGGTCTTGATCGTTTTGATCGGATTGTGCTGATAATGAATTGGAGAAGCCGGGCAGGCTAAATTATAAATTTGATCTACTTCTATTTTAAAAGGATCGGTCACATCATGGCGCATCAACTCAAAATTTGAATTTTCCATATACGGAATAATATTTCGCTTATGACCGGTGAAAAAGTTATCCATACAGATGACTTGGTGACCTTCATTTAGAAGGCGCTTAGAAAGATGGCTGCCAAGAAATCCGGCTCCTCCTGTAATTAATATGCGCATAAAAATAAATCTGTTTGTGGTTTCAGTAATCCAAACCTTAATAACATTAATACTAATGAAAAACTTAAAATGCATCGCGCAATTAAGTAAAATGTTCCGGCTTTAAAGAGAAACCGTACTAATGCAGATCAATCCACTTGAGCGCAGCGTAAAGCTGAGCGCGCGGGAACTAGCCGTCTTCCGCAATCAGCCGTTAGCACGCAGCCGTAGCCATAGCCATAGCCACTGGCGAGCAAATGTCGGCCATCAGTGGCACAAGCGTGCCGAAGAGGAAGTCAGAAATACACAACCAGAAGCACGTTTTGAAGTAAATGTCTGCGCGAACTGGCGGCATAGCGGCTGGATCTTCAATCTTAGCGGTCGTATCGACCAGCTCTTACCTAGCGAAAATGGATTTTTAATTAGGGAAATTAAGACCATCCGCAGCCCCCTTCCAGTTGCCGACGAAATCCTCATCGAACAGTACGGTGACTACTTTGCACAAGCCGCAATTTATCAGGCTCTTCTGCGAGTTTTGCCAGAATACGCTCACCACTCTATCAAGAGTGAAGTCCAGTTTATTAATATTGAAAATGGAGCTCGCCAATCCGTTTTACTAGAGTCCAGCGAAGAGAAATTTTTTGAACTTCAACTAGACCGGCTCATACCTTTTTTGAATGCACGCTTGGCAAGCATGAAACGGCTAAGGGAGAGCAAAATTCGACCTGCTTTTTCGAACCTACGCCAAGGTCAGGCTGAACTTTTTCAGACCCTCAGCGAAGCTGCGCTTAAAGCCCGTATCGTTTTAGCGCAAGCTCCCACAGGCTTTGGCAAAACAGGCATCATACTCGAGCATGCCCTTAAACAAATGCAGAACGGGGTCTACGACCGCTGCATTTACTTAAGTAGTCAATCAACCGGGCAACTAGAAACCCTGCGCCAACTCAAGCAGATGATCGGGCACGATCTACATTATATACAAATGCGTAATCGCAGCGAACATCGTATTAATAGCGAACGTCACATCTGTACAGGCGATGAGAGGTGTGATACTGAAACCGGGCAGCGATGGCGCGAATCTAATATCCATCCATCAGAACTTTTCATTGATGGCACACTTAGCTTGGCTCACGCGCAAGAACTTGGCGCTGAAACAGGAATCTGCCCTTATACTTTGACTAAGGCTTGCCTGCCATTCGCTGAGATTTGGATAGGAGATAGCAACTATATTTTTTCGCCCGAAAGCCGTCCGATATTTCTCGATGCTCCAGGCTTCGAAGCCGAACGCACCCTAATAATTATTGATGAAGCGCATAACTTACCCAAGCGTGCGGCGGACTGCCTTAGCACAGAAATAGCCAGTAGTGACCTATTTTTTGCTATCGAAGAGTTGCGTGCGCACGGCGCCCCCAGTCACTTGCTCTCCATCGCAAGTGAGTTAGCTCGATGGATTGCAGATTTAGATCCTGAAAAAGTCCTTAACAGTCACGAAAGATATATCGGGCAAGACCTATGCGAAGACTTTACCGAAGAGCTCAAGCAAGCCACTTTTAATTATGAGGAAGCTGCACCCTTTGCAATACAACTTGCCTGGAGTATCCCCACACTGGCTATAAGTTTCAGCGCGCTCGATGGACAATATCTTCACTGGGTACCTCGCGCTGGTGTACTAGCAGCGACTTGCCTTGATGCCAGCGCGTGGATCAAAGATTGCCTCGAACCCTTTGGCGGAGCCATTATGATGTCTGCTACTCTAGCTCCCTTCGACACCTTTGAAAAAAGCTGTGGTTTAAATAGTGATTTAATTACGATCGCACAAGGTCACGCACCCTGGCGCGAGAACGCCTACAATGTTGCGATCGATTGTCGTGTCGATACACGCCTAAAATCTAGAAGTAAACACTACGAAACAACAGCGAGGACAGTGGCACTATTGAGTCATTTTAGTCCAGGAGTGCCGGTCGCAGTCTTTTTCTCATCTTATCAATACGCAGACAATGTGCTAGCTTACCTCGAAGCAGCACGGCCTGAACTACGAGTTATGCGACAACCCCGAGGCGTAAATCTGAGCGAACAAAAAGATTTTATAGAGCGAGGTTTACTTACCGCTGACGCACTGTTCCTCGTTTTGGGTAGTAGCTACGCAGAGGGTATTGACCTAATGGGTGGACGTATCGACCAAATTATGATCGTGGGACCTGCTCTTCCCGAGGTAAACCTCGTTCAGAAAACAAAAATGGCTCAGTCTACGGAAGACTCGCAAGAGGATGCTTTTACTCAGACCTACATTCGGCCGGCTATGCGGCGCATTCACCAAGCACTCGGGCGCATAGTCCGAGCTCCTGGACAAAGTGCCCGAGTCTTACTTCATGGTAAACGATTTTCAGAATCCGCCTATCAAAGCGAATTAGCACCCGAGTATCATACTGATTTAAGAATAGACAAAGAGGAAGCCCTTCTCAATTGGCTCGAAAGCTAAAGAGTAACTCTGTGCTCTAATACTAGGTAAATTTTCCAGACTGATCAAAAAAGCAAAAAGTTTAGACTTAACCGCCCGCCCTAACTGGCTGAAAACCGTCCGCTGTTAACTTATCACAGACTTGATCACAGACATCCCCCTGCAGCTCGATAGCACGACCTTTTAATGTGCCACCACAAGCACATTGCTTCTTTAATTCAAAGGTCATTCGTTCAAGCATTTTGAGTGGTATATGTTTTGGAAAAGCCTTCAGAGTGGTCACCGTCTTACCGCTACGACCGGCCTTCTCTCGACGGACTTCCACACGGCCTTTGGGCTTTTTAAGCGATATCGTTTTATCGGCCGTCTTACAATTTGCCTTGGGGGTAACCTCAAGCGAAGTGTTAGATTTTAATTCGGCAAACGCGTCGGTCTGCAAAAAACTGCCTCCGTCGGTCGAAATCTTGCTTTTTTTGCTACTACTCACACTTGATGGGGCGCTCTGGGGTCTTCGATCCAAGCAAGCGCTTTTACATAACTGCGCTGCAATAGGTAGTGTTTTAGCTTAGCAGGAGTGCTATCCAAATGGGCGTTCGCGTCCAACCTTGCCAAGACTTGGGTCATAGTCTCCCCAGATTTCATTTCGCACTTTCCGGCTATTCGTTCTAAATCGGTCTTTAATTGCTCCAAATACATGGCAAAAATAAATGCACCACTGGTAAAATCAGCAAACTTAATTGCACATTGTGAAAGTAAGGTAATCTTTGGTCGTAGTGTGCCTCGAATAAGTATGTATAGCACAAAAATTGAAATGAAAGACTCATTTAACAGCGATATCCGATTGAAATTAATAATGGCACTCTGGAGCCTACTTTTTACAAAGTGCTTTTTTCTAGAGTTTTTAGTCAGACATTACGCAGTTCCAATTAATAGCTTATACTACGTATGGGCACTCTCTATTCTGATGGCGGCAGTTGCCACAACTGTTTATGCCGAATTGCAAATTAAAGAACGGGTAAAAAGTATCCGTCGGCCGAATTCTTTTTTTGTGTTGATGGGAAATATAATTACTGTGCTCTTCGTCATCAGCGCTTTGATCGCGCCCGAGAAACAGAGTCATATTGCATTGGTACTAGCTGCACTCATCGTAACGGCTCAACACACTTGGCTCTGGATCGGAAATCTAGATAAAAGTTACCGAATGACTTCATGGGGATGGCTTCTAGGCGTGATAGCTATTACCTCTTTGGGTAGTCCGGCTGGCTTCTTAGTATTTTCCATCTGTATGCTTACTTTATCTGCTGCTCCCTCTTTGGCTAGATTTTTAGCCCTTAGAAAGGCAATGGTATAAACTTGGTCTTTGATATTAATATTTTATTTTAAGTCCTCTTTAAAAGTGACTCGACCTAGACGATAGCTTGAGCAAATCTCTACACATGTCATCAGACCTAGAAGCAATTGCAAATGAGCTTAAGCGCTTACAAAGGGATGGCATTGATAGGGTTTTTGTCGAAGACAATACTTTAGAGCAATTAAGTTGCGCTAAAGAATTACTTAACGCTAATAGGAACAAAGAGACACTAGACAGGGACTCTAGCGCTGTAGTGGAAGGCTCTAAAGCAAAGAAAGCACCTACCGCGACCGCCTCGAATACGGCGGAGCAAAAAAAGACTCAATTTCCCAAAGCTCCAAAAATTCAACTCAGTAAGGGCGATAGTGGAACTCAAATAGCTTCGCTAGGTGAGATGATCCATACCAGCGAACTGTGCCGAGCGCAGCTTAAAGAGCCAGAAAAAGTAGTCTTAGGCGCAGGCTCGACTGACGCAGATATTCTTTTCTGCGGGGAGGCCCCCAGTGTCGATGAAGCGCTAACTGGCGAACCATTTATTGGAAAGGCAGGGAATTTACTATCCAAAATTATCACCGCTATGGGACTCACCCGTGAGAGTACCTATCTAACATATATAATGAAATGGCGTCCGTCGCATAATAAACCCTACGGAGAACGTCCAGCCACAGGCGAAGAAATTGCCTACTGCATGTCCTATTTAAGAGCACAAATCGATATTATTAAACCTAAAGTAATCGTAGCGTTAGGGAATGCGGCTGCGAAGGGCTTAATTGGTGATGAATTAGATCAAAATTTCAGTGATGCGCGTGGCACATGGTCCAGCTTTCAAGGCATCCCTGTAATTATCACTTTTCATCCATCTTATCTCTTGCGAAATGACACACTAAAAACAAAGCGCCTTGTTTGGGAAGATATGTTACAAGTTATGGAAAAATGCGGGCTGAATATTAGCGAAAAACAACGTGCATTTTTTCTCTCTAAAGTTTGAAGTAATTACTGAGAGCCCAAGAATAGAAGACTAATACTTTTGTGTGATATATTTTTCTGACCAACTAAAAATCTCCCATAACTTAAGTGGACAGCCCTCGATGGTATCCTATGTTAAAAACCGCTTATCATGAAACCCAATATAAAGCCAAATCGTCCTTTCTTTTCATCTGGTCCTTGCTCTAAGCGCCCAGGATGGTCACTAGATGCGCTCAAAGGCGCCATCGTCGGTCGATCTCACCGCGCCAAACCGGCTAAGGCCCGCATCCAAGAGGTCATCGACCGCTCATCCGATATTCTTGGGCTGCCGGAAGGCTATGTCTGCGGCATAGTTCCTGCCTCTGATACTGGTGCCGTAGAGATGGCCATGTGGTCACTCCTCGGTGAACGTGGTGTGGAAATGTGTGCGTGGGAATCATTCGGCTCTGGTTGGGTGACAGACGCGATCAAACAGTTAAGACTCGAAGGTGTAAATCATCACATAGCCGAATACGGACAACTACCCGATTTCTCCAAAGTAAACTGCGAAAACGATGTTGTCTTTACCTACAATGGTACCACATCCGGAGTAAAAGTGCCTAATCTAGACTGGATCCCCTCCCAAAGAAAGGGTCTTACTATTTGCGATGCTACCTCTGCGGTCTTTGCGATGGATATCGATTTTACAAAGCTAGATGTTGTGACCTGGTCCTGGCAAAAAGTCATGGGTGGCGAAGGTGCCCACGGCATGATAGTTCTTAGCCCTCGAGCAATTGATCGCTTGGAAACGTACACACCCGATTGGCCCTTGCCTAAAATCTTTCGTATGACCAAGGGCGGTAAATTGATCGATGGAATTTTCAGGGGAGCAACTATCAACACTGTATCTTTACTGTGCGTGGAAGATGCAGTCGATGGACTGCGCTGGGCTGAGTCTATAGGAGGGCTCTCTGAACTGATCAAACGTTCCGAAGCAAATCTCAAGGCCATCTCTGACTGGGTAGCCCAAACGGAATGGATTGACTTCCTAGCTGAAGATCCAGCCACCGTTTCTAATACCTCAATCTGCCTTAAAATCACAGCCGAATGGTATCAAGCACTCCCCGTTGATGAACAAGCGAACAAGGCCAAGCAGATAGTAAGTCTGCTCGAAAATGAAGGCGTAGGCTATGACTTTGGAAGCTATCGAGACGCGCCTGCAGGCCTGCGTATATGGGGCGGAGCCACCGTGGATACAGCTGACATCAAAGCACTTTTGCCTTGGCTAGACTGGGCCTTTACCAAAATACAAGATACAAGTAGCTAATTGGAAGCGATCGGGGACTAGGCTCAATAAATTGGCTATTTTCTAACGCTTATTTCCATCATTGAAGCGCATAGAAACCAGATTGGAGACACCCTTTTCTGGCATAGTGACACCAAAGACGGTGTCAGCATTCGATATTGTACGCTTATTATGCGTAATAATGAGGAATTGCGATTTGTCAGTGAAGCCACTTAGAGTATCGCAGAATCGGCCGATATTAGCATCATCTAGTGCAGCATCAATCTCGTCTAGTACGCAGAATGGGCTAGGCTTTACCATATAAATGGCGAAGAGAAGAGCTACTGCAGTCATAGTACGCTGACCACCAGAAAGGAGTGTAACATTCTTCAGACGCGTCCCTGGAGGTCGCGCAATAATGTCGATGCCGGACTCAAGCGGATCCTCAGAGTCGACTAAAACAAGGTCCGACTCGCCGCCACCGGAAATCTTTTCGTAGGTGAAAGCAAAGTTTTTACGAACCTGTTCAAAAGTTTCACTGAAGAGAGTCTGCGAGGTTTCGTTAATCTCATCAATAGTCTGAACAAGCTTATTTTTAGAGTTCCATAAGTCTTCGCTTTGGCCTTTGAGAAAGTCATATCGCTCCTTAAGATCACTGTATTCACTGATCGCTTCGAGATTTACAGGTCCCATATTGGCAATTCGTCCCTTGAGTTCTCCTACTTCTTTCTCGATCACTGGCCAATCAGTTAAATCCATCTCTGCCAGTTCAGCCTCCGTCGGATCACGTCGCTCTAATTTTGGTTGCGCAGCTAATTGATCTGGATCATCGAGCTCGTCCAAATTAACTCGCTTCTCGAACTCGACATTACCTTCCCATAGCTCGGCCTTCCAATCAACTTCAGAGAGGTCGATTTGATAGTCATTCTGTGAAGAGCTTAGTATAAAACCAAGCTGCGAACGCGCCTCGGCGAGGCGAACCTCAAGTTTATTTAAATCTTGGTCTGATGAACGGCTTTCGCTGCGACGACCAGAGAGTCCGTTATCAATATCACTTATGAATGCATCTAACTCTTTAAGGTGTAAGCGATCTTCCTTTAACTGATCTGTAGTGATAAGCAAAGTCTTGTCTAATTCTTCGCTTTTAGAGTGTTCGCTGGCGCTGTTTTGCTTTAGCTGGATAATCTGCTCGTTAATTGTATCGATTTCTTGATTACGCCGTAAAATTTGGCTCTGAAGATTTGTCGTCTCTTGCCTAACATCACCGAGAGAGCGATCGACTGAATCAAGGCGCTGCTTTTTCTCCGCTAGTTCGAGGCGCACATTAGATAGGATTTCACGTTGTTCGTCGCGCTGCGTGCGCGCGTGATCAATAGCCGCTTCTAAATCGCTCCCAACTTGGCGCTCATTCTTTAAGTTCTGCTCAGCGGCGGTCAGATCCGATTGGGCAGTTTCCAACTCAGAAACCGAATCACCATGATGCGCATCCAGACGAGCGATCTCGTCTTCAAAATCTGCGCGGCTTCGTGCATTATGCTCAATCTTCTGAACTTGATTACGCTCTTCAGTAACAAGCGCGGATACTTCACTTGCGAGTTCACTTTGCCTTTTAAGCTTCGCATCGACAGTCGCTTCAGTCGCAGTGCGGCGCTCGTCAAGCACAGTAGCTTGCCCGCGTAAGGCATTGAGCGCTTCACGTTCCTCATTGATCTCTTCACGCAGACGGCGAATAGAAGATTCGCGTTCTAGAACACTGGAAGACTTCTTTCCACTGGTTCGTCCACCGTGGATAAGTCCCCTGCAATCAATAATCTCACCGCCACTAGTAGAAACCAATAGAAAATTAAAATCAGGGTTTTTTCTCCAAAATTCTATAAAATGCTCGAGACTATCTGCAAAATAACAGTTTTTTAATAGACGATTAACAGGACCTTGTAAATCAGAAGCGCCCACTCGTACAACCGATTGAGCCGCGATTATACTAGCCGGCAATTCAACATTAGCCACCGAATTTGAAGGCTTTAGGTCAATCTGTAAACAGACTCGACCTAAAAGCTCAGCGTCTAACTTACCAATGACGGAAAGTGCTTTTTCGGAATCGCCAATATACAATGCATCTGCGGCTGAGCCCAATAGTGTTTCTAGGGCGGTCGTATGAGCTGCATCAACACTCAATTCTTTGGAAATAATGGAAACACTTTCTTTAGTAACAATCTGACCTAACTTATCCCCTAGAATCGCCTTAGCACCCTCACCAAAACCTTCGAACTTGGCTTGCAATTCCTCTAGTACATTGAGCTGTGCAGTCTTCTGGGCAACACCCCTATCCTGCTTCTGTATGCTCTCCTGCAGGCTACGAAACTGGCTTAATACCATTCGTGAATCGCTACGAGCTGCTTGAACTGAAGATTCACTCTCTTCTTCCTCTGTGCGTCGTTTATGGAGAATTCGCTCAATATCTGAGAGA
This sequence comes from uncultured Opitutia bacterium, assembly GCA_913041275.1. GTDB lineage: Bacteria > Verrucomicrobiota > Verrucomicrobiia > Opitutales > Coraliomargaritaceae > Thalassobacterium. Next base: position 12,326 of record CAJWHF010000010.1, on the reverse strand, counting down.
CCCTTTTCTAAAAGGACAATTTCTTCAGAGAGACTAGAAATGTTCTCGGTAAGCGAAGCGTGCTTTACTTGATAAGTCTTTAGGTCGACTTCTAGAGTCGTACACCTAGAGCGTGATCTATTAATCCGATTTTCGACATGAAGCACATCTTGGCGACTTTTTTGAAGTTCGCTTTCCATCGCCAATAATTTATCTTGAACCTCAATGAGTTCGTTATTTCGCTCACGAAAGATACGATCAGAATCATCGACCACACCAAGTTGCATTTGTTTATTTTCTGACTCATCCTTAGCACGTTGAGCTAGTTCAGATACCTCTAATTCAAGACCTGAAATCTCTTTTTTGAGGTCTCCTGTACGAGATTCCATATCTTTGCTACGCAAAGCAGCGAATTCAGACTGATTGTCCGCGTTGTCCTTCTCAGAACGAAGGTTATATACGCGCTGTTGCAGTTCTTCCATCTTCTGTGAAAGTTCATTACGCTCAGATTTCTTTTCTAATAATATAGCCTCGTCCCGCTCGAGTGAGCCTGTCTGCGACTCTACTTTATCTCGTAATTGTGTAGCTTGTCCTGTCAGCTCCTGTATCGACTCATCGAGAACAGCGTGCCGGTGGGCATTAAAGGCTATGTCAAGGTGCGTAAGCCGGTGTTTAATACGTTGATAGCGCAGCGCCTTGCTAGCTTGTCGCTTAAGAGATCCGATCTGCCTAGAGACCTCCTCGATCACGTCAGTGACTCGAGCGAGGTTGGTATCGACGAGCGCAAGTTTGTTCAGTGCTTCTTTACGCTGCGCTTTATAAAGAGTGATGCCAGCAGCTTCTTCGAAAATGGTTCGTCGCTCGCCAGGATTAGTCGAAAGAATCTGGTCTATCTGACCTTGAAGCATGAATGAGTAAGACACTCGACCCACCCCAGTATTCGCAAAGAGGCGCTGAATATCTTTCAGACGAGATACTTTTCCATTGATATAATAATCACTACTTCCATCTCGGGTAACTCGTCTAGAGATCGCGACTTCATTAAAGAGTGTTCCCAATTCGGCCTCGCAGTCGGTAAAAGTCAGCGTGACCTCACAAGTGGGCAAGGCCTTACGCTTATCTGTGCCCTCAAAAATAACATCCTGCATAGAGGACCCGCGTAAGGCTTTGGCACTTTGCTCTCCAAGTACCCAGCGAATCGCATCGACTATATTACTCTTACCACAGCCATTAGGACCAACAACCGCAGTGACCCCTTGGCGTAAATCCAGTCGAGTGCGGTCGGCAAAACTCTTAAAGCCACTTATAACTATTTCTTTAAGATACATGATTTAAATAAGAGAGTTGCTGTAGTAGGGCATAAAGTGCGAATAGAAGAAAGAGCTGGTGAAGCTGCCGCAACTTAAAAAGAATCTATTAGTAAGTACGCGCTCCAAAAAGCGCCGTGCCAACACGTATCTGAGTCGAACCAGCCGCAATCGCCGCCTCTAAATCCTGGGTCATACCCATAGAAAGTTCATTCAATGGTAGGCTGAAGCGCTCAGCCAATCGATCGCGCAAATCCCTGAGTTTTTCAAATGCGACTCTAGCCACCTCTGGATCTTCGTCGAGCGGAGCGATTGTCATCAGACCATCCACCTGCAAATTATCAGCACTTAGAGCAGTTTCCAGTGCTTGGCCAGCATCACAGGCAGCAAATCCATATTTATTGGGATCTTCACCCGTGTTAAACTGCAGGAGTATGGGTAATTGTTTTCCCAGTTCTCCAGAAAAGCGATCTAGGCGCCGCAAAAGCTTCAGCGAGTCAACCGACTGTATGCGATCAAAGGTGGCTACCGCATGTTGTGCTTTATTGGACTGTAAATGTCCGATAAGCTCCCAAAATACTGGCGCAGGGTATGAGCTGCGCTTATCGGCAGCCTCTTGGACACGATTCTCACCAACCGAATCTAAGCCGCAGCGAACCGAAAAATCAACAGCATCCAATGGATGATTCTTCGTGACTGGCAAGAGTTTCACTGACTCGACCGAACGACCACACTGTTGGCAGGAAAGAACAATTCGTCTCTGCAGGGTCGCTAAATTTTGTTCAAAAGTTGTAAAATCGATCATTATATATGGGTGTTTTTGCAAGAATTAGGCAGCAAATAAGCTGAGCTTTAATTAACATTGATTTCCAATAAGAGATATTTATACATCATAAAATGCATATTGAAAATTTCAAAATATTCTCAGATTTAGTTGAGACTGAAAGTTTCTCTAGGGCTGCAAAGTTAAACGGCATTACCCAGTCCGCTGTAAGCCAGCAATTAAGGGCTATGGAAAAGTTCTTTAGCATATTGATTGTTGATCGTAGCCAAAAACAATTTCGCCTTACGCGCGAGGGTCAAAAACTTTATGAATCTGCGAGAGAGATTCTCTACCTCTACGACAAGCTCAATAGTGAACTGCAGGAAATGAAGAAAGTCATAAGCGGCACAATTCATATTTCCACGGTCTATAGCATAGGACTGCACGAACTGCCGCCTTACGTGAAAGCTTTTCTCAGCAAATATCCAGATGTTAATATTCGCGTTGAATACCGTCGTGCCAATAATGTTTATGAGGATATATTAACTAATTCTATCGAATTAGGACTCGTTGCTTATCCTCAGAAACACAAACAACTCGAATTCCTACCTTTTCACGATGATGTTCTGATCCTAGTCGTTAGCCCAGAGCACCAGCTAGCTGACAAAAAAGAGGTGACCCTTGAGGAGATCGCCACTCAGAAGTTCATAGGTTTTGAGCCAGATATCCCAACCCGCAAAGCAACCGATAAAATTTTCCGTGAAGCGAATATTGAAATGGAGCCTGTCATGGAATTCGATAACGTAGAAACAGTAAAACGAGCTGTCGAAATTAATGCTGGTATAGCAATATTACCTCAGACTACCGTAACACGAGAAGAAGCCCAAGGTTTACTTAAAGTTATCAATTTCAAGGATAAGGTCTATAAAAGACCGCTCGCGCTAATGCACCGGAAAGGGCGCGTTCTAACGCCTGCGATGAAAAAACTCATAAGCCTACTTACCTCAAAAGACTTAAACAGTCTAGAAAAAGCAGCTGACTAAGGATAAATTAAACAAAACTTAGTACTGTTTAGCACGGCAGCACATAGAAATCAGCTAAGATTAAATCTTTTGATTCAAAAGTGACTCCAATATTCTGACTGCGCTAGAGGGACCGTCTTCTCGGGACAGCAGCTCAGCTATCTTAGTAGCTCGCAGCCGCATACTTTTTGCTTTTTCTACAGCACTAACCGCTTCTGGTAAATCCTCTGGCCAGGTTCTACGTTTGACCTCCAAGCCTACTCCAATTCTTTTGATCTCAGAGGCAAAAAACCACTGGTCGCCTATTTGTGGGATGACGATATTAGGAACACCTGCATGAAGAACGCTCGCTGTAGTACCTGCGCCACCGTGGTGTATAACCATCGAAGCATATTTAAATAGCTGGTCGTGCGAGACACGGGGAACTAAACACACCTTTGAATGCGGATGCTCAATCGTAAGGCCCGCCCAACCAGATTGGATGATTATCTTCTTTTCTCTTGGCCAATGACGCATAAAACGCGCCATTACATCATTCGCGTTGTCGAAGGCCACACTGCCAAAAGTGAGAATAGGCACCTGCTCGCCTAAGCAGAAGGCATCTAATTGCGCTTTTATCGATAGATCCTCTGGCGACTGCCAGCGTAAATAACCACTAAATTTGAAACGCTCACTCCATAAGTTCTCCTTTTCAAAGAGCGCTGGCGAGACCGACACCAATATTTTATCAGCTGGCTCAAGAGCAAAGCTTGCCAATCTTCGGATTCCGTTGCGCTGCAATACCTCGCCGACTACGCGATTAATTTGCCAGCAAATAACTTTATCGGTAAGATTCCAGAGCGCACGGTTCCAGAACCGACGAAAAAATTCTGGTACCGCTAAAAACCGCGGTAACGCTATGGGTGGATAGTTTTCAGAAGGGACTATGTTGTGAGCAAAAGTTGTTACCGCGCTAGGCACTCCTACCTCACGAGCCAATACGCATAAGTGAGAAAAGATATAATTCGAAACAAAAATATCGGCTGCTTCTAATTCTCTCCTTAGAATATCGATAATCTCATCAAAGTACGGCACTGTCTCTGAATAAATGATACGTAAGGTATCCAGTCCGTTTTTCGCCTTCGTTAGATCACGCATCACCCTGGCGAAGTCAGCCTGGTTCCAATTGGGCGGCAAGTTCACGAAGTCAATACCCGCCGACTCTACCTCTTCCCTAAAAAGAGAAACGGTTGCAAAACGGACTTGATGCCCAGCCTTGATTAAAGCATGCCCTAAGCTGATGACTGGGTAAATATCACCGGTCGAACCATGAGATGTAAGCAAGACCTTCATTACAGTAGCAATAAGTAACAGCTATTTAACTAGCGCAACGCAATTTACGATAGCAAACAAATGCCGTTTATTTAATTTTAAATTACTAAGACTCCTCTAGCTAAATTTTATTTTATGTGCTATTTTATAACAGTTATACGAGTCCTGAATGCATCTACATGCGGTAACTTAAGCGCATAAATAAATGAAAAAAATAGCAATAATAGGCTCTGGCATTACCGCACTAGCACGAGCTTGGGAACTCCAGAAATGTGGTCACATGGTCACAGTACTGGAAAGATCCAATCAAGTGGGGGGATCGATATGTAGTTGCCGTGAGGGGGCTTATTTAGCAGAAGAAGGCCCAAACTCTATACAGGTTAATAGCTATGAAGTTGACGCTTTTCTAAAAAGTATTCCTGGGTTTTCCGAGCATGCTTTATACGCCTCAGTAGATGCTAAAAAGCGCTTTATACTAAAAGCCGGCCTACCTAGAACAGTCCCCATGAGTCTTCTCTCAGCGGTGACCACAAAACTGTGGTCACCAACTGGGAAGCTTGCGCTTCTTAAGAAACTACTCATTCCGACAAGTAATCCTGGAATCGAAGAGAGTATTGCGGACTTCTCTCGTAGGCGCTTAGGAAACGAGCTCTACGAATACGCCATAAATCCAATGGTAGGAGGAATTTATGCGGGCGACCCAGAAAGTCTTTCCCTTCGTTATGCCTTTCCAAAAATCCACGCTCTAGAAAAAAGGCGTAATATTCTATTAGTGGCTGCATTGGACGTGATACTAGCGGCGCGTAAAAAGAATAAGCCACGATTTAAAAAACGTATACTTTCTTTTAAAAACGGTTTATTGGAATTACCGCAATTGCTAGCAAAAGCCCTAGGTGAATCTGTAAAAACTGGTGTATGTCTAGAATCAATAGGACGAAATCAGGATAAATGGGTAATTAATTGGAACGACCACGAGCACAGCTACGATCAAGTCATTTTAACTACTCCAGCACATAGCCTATCGAAGCTTCCTCTCGAGCCTTCTTTACACAACGCACTAGAATTCCTTGGGGCAATTGACTACCCGCCAGTATCAGTTTTAAATATAGCTTTTAAGAGATCTCAGGTCTCGCATCCACTCGACGGCTTCGGCCTGCTAGTACCTGAGTGTGAAAGGCGATCTATACTCGGAGTGCTTTTCCCCTCTAGTATTTTTCAACATCGTACACCCGAAGGCGACGTTTTACTGACAATTTTCGTTGGAGGAAATAGGCAACCTGAACTAGCTACTCCTGATACAGAAGAGCTGCTGCGGCTCGTTCTTCCAGAGATAGGGGAAATACTAGGCATTAAAGATTCACCCTGCTTCATACACCACAAATACTGGGACAAATCTATTCCTCAATACAATCTAGGCTACGGGCAATTTCTTAAACAAATAAAGGATGTAGAAAAGAAGTTTTCTGGGCTCCAAATTATGGGTAACTACAGAGATGGAATTTCTCTTAGTAACTGCATTGAGCAGGCTATAAGAAGTTAGTGCCTACTACTCTTATTTCGAGAGAGTCCCGGGCCAACATCGGTCGGCAGTAGTCAGCGGCAGTTAAAAATATATAAGAAATGTACCGATGGGCCTAATCTTCTGTAGGACAACATGCCATTTTGGGCATAGGTACTTTAAACTGCACAGGATTGTCCCCATTTGAAATAGGCTCTATTTTTTCATCTGAGTTCTTTTTAATGCAGCAAGTACCAGAGCTGGAACAGCAGGATATTAGAACCTCTGCATGGGAATGTTTTTTATCACTTTCGGCGCAACCACCACAATGTGCGTAAGCAGAAATTACTGATAGGAGAAGAAATAATGGAATAAGTATTTTTTTCATAAATTATCTAATAATGCGCGTGATTATTTCTTTTTAAAAACTGTTACTGTAATTATAATACAGTGACTATTTCACCAACTCGATACGTTGAAATTTGTTAGATAGTCCTGTATTAGGATCGATCTCAATTAAACAGCCTGCAATACGGACGTCGTCCTCTGCCACAGGAAAGCGGCGTTTCCTCCCATCCAAGAAGGTAGCTACCACTTGACCAACGTCCCGCCCGAGAACAGATGCGTAGGGCCCACACATACCCGCATCGCTTAAGTACGCAGTGCCACCTGGTAAAACACGCCCGTCTGCAGTCGGCACATGAGTATGAGTACCTACCACAACTGCAGCTCGCCCGTCCAGATGCCAGCCGAGAGCGACCTTCTCTGAAGTAGCTTCCATGTGAGCTTCGACCAATACGGCGTCGCAAAGTGATTCTAGTTCTTTAATTTTAGCATCCGCCATAGCGAAAGGGCAGCTTGACTTAAGCGCTAAATAATTACGCCCTAGTACTGTAAAGATACCGAGGCGGAATCCATCTTTCTCGATAATTAGGTGGCTACGACCGGGGTTTTGTTCGGGTAAGTTAGCGGGGCGACACACACACTCCAACTGCTCAATTTCATTCTCGAAGTTCTTCTGGTCCCAGACGTGATCTCCTAGAGTAATCGCATCTACACCCGCAGTGTGTAAATCAGTAGCAATTTTTTCGGTGATACCAGCACCTCCCGCCGCATTCTCTGCATTGACAACTACAAGGTCAACATCGAGTTCAACGCGCAGGTCAGCAAGACGCTCAATAACAAAATTACGACCAGGACGTCCCACAATATCACCTAAGAATAAAATATTCGGCATATTCTATTTATAGAAGATGCCTAGATAGCGCGCAAGCTAACAGAAAAAATACTTTCAAGATGTTTCTTAACATATTGGTATGTACATGTGAAATTGTTCGATCTAGATAAAAAGTGATAAGCCCATGTGCCTTTAACCGTAATTTGACTTCCTCAGGCCAGTGCATAATATTACCAATTAATTTGTAGATGAACCTTAAGGAAAAGAAAGAAGCACTAATTGAAGAGATCACGCTTATTCCGGACGCCTATGAGCGCCTCGGTTATATTGTAGATCGCGGAAAAAATGCAGAAGGACTCCCCGATGACTTACGAATAGATACTTTCAAAATAGAGGGCTGTATGTCTCAACTTTGGGTCGTCCCTGAGCATAAGAACGGGCTTTGTCGTTACCAATCTGAATCGGACTCAGCCATAGTGAAAGGTATCGCAAACTTAATCTGCGACTTCTACAGTGAAGCGCTGCCCAAAGAGATAATAGAAACAAATGCTGATTTCCTCAGTGAGGTTGGCATTACCCAACACCTTTCTCCCAATCGTCGTAATGGGCTGAGCCGGATTGTTGAATCTATTCAGCGCTTCGCTAAGTCTTGCATAGCCGATTCGTAAAAAGGGAGACTATTTTAGGTCGCCATGCAAGGAACACTTTTTGACTCACACTGTCATCCTTGCGACAGGCTTAGTAAGGCTAATCTATCAGTCGTCAATGGGACCTCTCCAAAAGATTGGACAGCAGTCGTTGAGCTAGCCAAAAATTCCCATAGAGTAATACCCGCGATCGGACTACACCCATGGAGAGTGAACGAGGTCGCCGACAATTGGCAGTCGCAGTTTTTAGATGCCCTTCCCCATGCGCAGGTAATCGGAGAAATTGGACTGGACCGATGGATAAGCGATTCCAATTTAGAGCAACAGGAGGCGGCATTCTGTTGGCAGCTTAAACAAGCTTCGCTTTACAACCTACCAGTTAGTATTCATTGCCTACGAGCAAGTGGCGCGTTACTCAAGGTTCTAGGAAGTCAGAGAATCCCCCAACGTGGATTTCATTTACATGCCTATAATGGCTCCGCACAGCAGGTAGCACAATTCACAGAAATGGGTGCCTATTTCTCCTTCCATGCGGGTCAATTAAATAAATATTCCAAGAAAGCGGTCGCTGCCGTTCAATCTATTCCGGTGGAGCGAATTCTCCTTGAAACAGACGCTCCTGAGACGATAGAAAAATCAAACAATGCAACTAGTTATTTAACACGCGGATATGAGCTAGTTGCAGAGCTTAAAAACATGAGCATTGAACTAATCCAAGAGCAAGTTGAAGCTAACTTTCGACGCTTATTTAAAAATGATTGAGCCTAACTTCATTGTATTACCTGAAGTACGCCGCCGTGACATTCTACGACGAGGCTTGAGGTGCCAGTGCCCAAATTGTGGACGATCAAAACTATTTAAAAATTTGCTACGCATCCATCATCTCTGCCCCAACTGCGGAATGACACTTGAGAGAGGAGACGGATACTACATTGGTCCACTGTGCATTAATTACGGCATAGTTTCACTTGGTTTCATCGCTCCAGTCCTAATAGGCGGCGTATCAAGCTGGATTCCACTAAAATTAGCTCTGGTGTTAGCAATCGCTGGGGCGCTCTTTTTACCAATTCTTCTTTACCAATTCTGCTGGAGCTTTTGGCTGATGATCTACTACTTATGTCTACCCGATGAATTACATGCCAACCGCCCCGAGGATAGCGATGACCTAATGTTTGAAGAAGAGCAAAGAAAGGTCTAACATTTAGAAGCACACGTTGGTGTTATACTTCATTTGCCCAGATGTCTTCGAGTTCTTGACGACGCCGAATGAGTCGCGCACTGCCACTCGCATCCAAAATGACTTCCGCAGCCTCGGGATAGGAGTTATAATGCTTTGGCGTCATAGCAGAGGCATATGCGCCTGCACCGTCAATTACGCAATAATCTCCTATAGAGGCCTCAGGTAGCTTACGTGGCGCGAGTAATTCCGGATCGCCTGGTGCGGGCGTTAGAATATCACCTGACTCGCAGCAGTGGCCGACCACAACATAATCCTTGGCACTTTTCTGAGCCTTAGGTTGAAGTAAACTAATTAAATGTTGCGCACCGTAAATTGAAGGGCGCAGCAGTTCTGTCATACCGGTATTTAATTTAATGAAGTCATATCCTTCAGCACCTGTGGAAGCAAGATCTTGGACCTCAGAGAGTATAGCACATGTATTGGCAACTAAGTAACTACCAGGTTCGATCTCAAGGTGAATCTTACGGCCGGTATCAATCGAAAAATCTTCAAACTTTTCTTTAACTGGCTGCCCAATTACCTGCAAATCAGTCGATTTTTCATTTGGCATACGGCCGACCTTGTAGCCACCGCCTAAATTGAGCGTGACTACATCAGGGAACTGGCGAACGATATCGAAGTTCATCTCTGCTACTTTAAGCCATACTTCAGGGTCGCTGCCTGAACCAATGTGAGTATGGATACGCACAGCAGTTAACTTATATCGCGATAATAACTCCTTGATTTGTGGTATCAATCCATGCCAAATGCCAAAACTAGACGAAGGTCCCCCTACATTTGTGCGGTTATTACCGCCAGATCCTGCACCAGGATTGATACGTATTCCTACGTGACCTCCGGGATTAAGCTGACCGAAGCGCTCTAATTGTGATAGTGAACAAGCATTAAAGACAATCCCCGTTGCAATCAAATCACCTAGGTCAACTGGTAATTCCTGTGCGCTGAGGCTTATTTTATCAGCGCTAATTCCTGCAGCCATCGCACGACGCACTTCATGCCCAGAGGATGCATCTATATGCAAACCAGCATTGGAAAATAGCTTAAGAATAGCTGCATTAGGCGCGGCTTTCATTGCATATCTAGCAGTCAAACCAAAGGCATTCGGGAAGGCTAGAACTGCCGCCGCATTAGCCTCTAGCGTCTTCTGATCATAGACATAAATAGGTGTACCAAAATTGTTGGCCACCGCTTGGGCCGTAGCAAAATCGAGGAAACAGGGCTGTGTTATAGAAGCCATAACCTAGAGCAAACGCGCTTAACGCTCTCAGGCAAGCGTGAACCTTTTATAGTAGTACCCTTTTTCTATGTGCTTTCGGACTACTGGGCACTGACCCCACCCGTAAAAAAATAGAAAATGAGTATATTTACATATAAAAATGCCCAAACCACTAGATACAAAACCAGCTGGTATGATCCTAAATTACCGCCCCAAAGTTTTCATCTATGCTCACACATAAAGATACCAGCATCTTGAATCCTGGACCGTCAACTGAGGCACTCAATTTTTCTGCCAAAAAAACTATATTTTAGCGAGGCAAGACTATCTTAATGAAATAAATATCACACAAGGGCGGTTGAGACTTGCTACCTTAATTAACTGCGACTGTATCTAAGCTAAACTTATGCGCCACATTAGAACAGCAGCACGAGCCTTAATCATTTTGGACCAAAAAGTCCTTGCGATTAAAATGCGCGACAAAACGGGGATCTTTTACATACTCCCAGGTGGTGGACAGCACCATGGAGAATCCTTGAAAGATGCCCTAATTAGGGAGTGCCTAGAAGAGATCCGTACAGATGTCGAAGTCGGAGAACTCGCCTATGTTAGAGAATATATTGGAAAGAATCATGAATTCCACACGGCACACTATGGGTTTCATCAAGTAGAAAACGTTTTTTATTGCAGCCTTCCCAATCCAAAAAATATAGACTTTACTACTGAAAGTGATAAGAAGCAGATTGGCGTAGAATGGATACCGCTAGAGGATCTACATGCGCGCCGCTTTCTTCCCGAAGCAATCAAGCCATTTTTTAAGGGCGGAAAATTTGACGTATGTAGCAATTACCTAGGCGACGTGAATTAACATCGCAAGATGACTCCTAGGCGAGAGTCCTGATAATAAATAATGAACATCAAAATTTTATAGTACGAATAGCTCAGAAAAGCTTTTAAATCTACATCACCTGAAAGTCATAAAAAGATTACTGTAGCCTAAATAAGTAAGGATGTCTTTCCTTTACAACGAAACCACGACTTTCAAGATTTAATTTTGCGTAGTAAATGTAATGTCAGAATACCGACGCATATTTAGTAAACCATACCAGAAATTGATGAATCCTGGGGATAGACTTCGTTTCGATCTCTTGAACCCAATCTGTATTCTTACGCTTTGCTTAGTAGGTCTTCTTTTTATTTATTCGGCACAGATCTCTTACGAGGGAGGACATTGGAAACGGCAGATGTTTTGGGTAATAATTGGACTGGGCTTCTACAACGTGGTCTCAATAATTAACTATAAGATCTTCTTAGAATACGCCCATATTATCTACATATTAGGAATTGTGGGTTTAATATTAACTATGCCATTTAGTCCGATCAGCTACGAGGATATGGGTGCTAGGCGCTGGATCGATCTAGGACTAACCCGTGTTCAGCCAACCGAAGGCGCTAAAATCGGCACATTGATTATGGCAGCTAGTATCTTAGCTAGATCCGAAATTGGCACGGTAAAGGACTCACTTTTTGTATTGGCTAAAGTCTCGGGTGTATTTTTACTCCCTATGTTGTTGATATTCTTACAACCCGACCTAGGGTCGACACTTGTATTTCCACCTATGATATTTGCCCTACTATACATTTCCCGCTTATCGGAGAAATTTTTTATGAGTGCTTTTGCTGCGTTTGTTTTATCATTAGCAGTGCTTGCGGCAGATATTTATGGGTACAGTCAGCACCTTGAAGCCCAGCGCGAGGTTTCAAGAAGTAACAGCGAAGTAAAAATCGATGACTATCAATCATGGTTACCGATTAGAAATTACCAAAGAAATCGGATATTGACCTTTGTCGCTCCAGACGTGGTCGATCCGAGTGGCACCGGTGCAAGCTGGAATGCCAATCAAGCAAAAATTTCTGCCGCAACCGGTGGATTGTCGGGAAAAGGCCTCTTTAAAGGCACTCAAGCTCAACTCGGCTATTTACCACAAGCGGTGGCACACAACGACTTTATTTTCTCTGTTATCGCAGAGGAAACAGGCTTTCTTGGAAGCGCGTTCGTACTTGGGTTATTCTGCCTAATGGTCGCCAACGGCATACGTATTGCCGGACTCGCAAGAGATAGATTTGGGATGCAACTGGCAATCGGTGTCAGTATTTTATTCCTAG
>CAJWHF010000009.1 GCA_913041275.1 uncultured Opitutia bacterium | reverse complement strand
ACTTATGCATGAACTTCATAAGCCTAGGAATATTAGCCTGCGCTTTTTTGTCCCAGACCGAAGCCGTGTGACAACCAGACTGATAAGCAGCATCCACGATTGGAGAGATCACAGTCGCAGCCATCGACTCCAGTTCTTGCGAAGTCATCAGACCGGTTGTATCCTGCGACCCTACTATGTTCACGTTGACCCGCACATCGGAACCAGCGTAGAGAGTCACCCCTTCGCTAGAACCAACGACGTTCTTGTTGAAGATTTTTTCTACTGCTGTAAGGCCTTGGCCTTCATGGCTTACTTCCTTGGCAGGGGCAAAAACTTGCACCACATCAACACCGAGCGTTTTAGCAGCAAAAGTCTGAAGTTTCTTACCAAACACGACTGCATATGAACCGCCCGCCTTCATAAACTCTACTTTCTGGGGCGTCAAGGAGCCCGCTATATTGACAAGCTCTCGGTCACCATTGTAGAGCTTCTTAGTTTTTGTATTAATAGTCAGTACGGTACCTGTGGCGATGGAGTAGACCTCTTCTAAAATAGGATCTCCACTTTGGCCCAAAAGTGGTAGTCCATCGGCATCCAGTTTCTTGCGCCAATTTTTCAAATCGATCCCTATGCCTCCGGTCACATCGACCGTCGTCAGGAAAATTGGAGAAATGCCATTGGTGCCCGCGACAATTGGTGCGATATTAACAAATGGGATGTATGGGCTGGCTGGTTTGCCTGTCCACAACGCGACATTATTCACGCCCGACATCCTAGAAGAACCCACGCCCATAGTACCCTTCTCCGCGATAAGCATCACGCGCTTATCAGGATGCAGTTTTTGCAAGGCTTGAATCTCGACTTGCGCCTCTTCTGAAATCAAGCACTTACCGTGAAGTTCTCGGTCGGATCGAGAGTGCGCTTGGTTCCCAGGAGAAAGCAGGTCCGTTGAAATATCCCCTTCGCCTGCAATGTAGGTAACGACTTCGATCGCTTCCTCGATGTCGGGGATCTTGGTAAAAAATTCCGCACTAGCATAACTCTCGAGAATACCCCTAGCAATTGAACTACCAGAGTCATAGGCCAGCTTGAGGCGTTCCATATCCGCCTCATACAAGAACACTTGAGTTTTGAGGACTTCAGCGGCTTGACTAGCAATCGCTTCATTATCGCCAAGTGCTAGGTCCAGAAGCACGTCGATCGAAGTGCCACCTTTCATGTGCAGAAGCAGCTCAAAAGAAAAATCAGGCGAGAGTCCTTCGACGATCGATTCGCCGAGTATGATTTCTTTTAGAAAGTACGCCTTTACGCCTGCAGCGCTAGTAGTCCCCGGCAAGACATTGTAGATAAAAAAGTCCAAAGATACTTTTCGATACTCGTTATCGACATCCTTGATCTGATCGATAATCACTGAAAGCAACTCACCATCGTCAATCGGCTTCGGGCTTAAGCCTTGCCCCTTACGCTCTTCGATCTCTTTAATGTATTCTTGGTACAAATTCATATTTTTTTAGCCGTACAACAAGGCTCTGCTGTAGCCAGTGTAATTCAAGCAGAATTTGAGAATCATTGCAAGCGGCTGTATTTGCAGGGTTGATTCTTGTCCACTGTAGGTTAACTTTAAAAAAGTTTCTTCGCTATACTTTTAATCAAATACCATGCAATTTTTATGCCACGCTCTCTATGAGTGATCCAGCACAGCCCACATTTCTCGTCAGCGCTTACTCCGATCCCGTTGTAGTTAAAGTAAACGGCAAAGCCAACTATCTAAATTGTAATTCCTTTCGGGAATTCATGGAGACGATCATTGCAGGTGCTCGCCGCAGAGTCTTTGTAGACTTTGAAATGTGTAAAGGCATGGACAGTACATTTCTGGGCATACTAGCCGGTACCAGTATCGAACTAAGTAAGCTTCATCCATCTGGGGAATTGGTGATAGGTAATCTAAGCGATCGAAACTACGAGTTAATTTGTAACCTTGGCTTACAAAATCTACTGACTGTATCAAAAAAAACTCCCGCCACAGATGCGCCCTTTGATCCACTCCAAGATCAGGAGGTTTCTGATACTAAGAGTATCCTTAAGGCTCACGAAGACTTGGCCTTAGCCGACGAGCGAAATATCTCCAAATTTCAAGACGTCATCACATTTCTCCGTAATCAAGTTAAAAAACACGACAAAGAATGAGCCAGTAATTTCTTTCACCACTGGTTATCCTAGTTACCGCTATCCTTAGCCAGCTCTTTGTGTAGCCGCACAAATACTTTGTAATTTTAACCTATTCCCGTCGTAACACCAAGAAATACAGGCATACTCAATGAATCTTATCTTAGACCGGTGGAATAGTTGCATCTCTCCACTCAAAGTTTCACAGGTAAGTCAAAAGCCCCAATAGTGTACATTTCTATAGCTCTCCCTAATGCATCTGGAAGCGGGGAACTAAAAGAAATGAGTAATACCGCAATAACTCCAAAGATCAAAGGTGGTAAGGCCAAAGATCGTTTTGTAAGATCTGACTTTCTTTGGGATTTGTATCGGGCACATGCATAAAAAATTGCCACGGAGATAAAGACTTCGAAAAATGCAATTAGCGCATATGAAAACATTAAACTACCAAGTGCGTACCCTAAGGTTAATCCTAGGGAGAGAGCTGCTACGAGTATAGATACATAAGAGGCCAATGCCATGGCAAATAGTTGCCCAGCATCTCTTAACATTCGGCGCCGCCCTTGCATGACATGAAATACGAAATATGCCGCACCTGCTGCCATAACTCCCATATTAATAAAGTTAACTCCTAGAGTGCTGATTGAGCCATCCCCAAGAAATAATGCCTGCACTATAAGTATGAGGCCGACTGAAAGCATAGCGGACCACAGACCAAAGATAGTTGTCAATAAGGCCACACCTAAAAAATGGCCGGAAAATCCTAATCCTGTTGAGAAATTAACCATCTGGGCGAGTAAAACTAAACCGGTCATCACCGACCAGAAGCCTAGCTTTTGTCGGGATATTTCCTTCCGACTTCCCCAACAGGCGATTCCGAAGGCACAAAGACCTAAGCCAGAGGTCGCAATAATATTTACAGTGGACAAACTTCCTTCGGTTAAGTGCATGGTGTTTATTCGTCTAGTCTTTTATTAGTTAAAGAATGTTTGAGCTCTTTGGAGTGCCTTTGGAAACTCAATCTTAGAATGTGTAATAAGCATATTCCGCACCAAATAAATAGCCTTGCGTAGACAAATACCGTCTGCTGCTAGAACTTTTATTCCGAGCCCGCCAGAGCGTAGCGAACTAGCTCCTATTGATGTATTTAATATATCAATATCGTGAATGCTTTGTATGAGCCCGCCAAGTGGTTCAGGGCTCATGAAATACAAGCTAGCGTAGCTAGCGCAGGGGTAACTACTTTGCCAATCTAACGCTTCACTAATTTTAGGTCGGCAATTAAAATTCTCATAGGCTATTAGTTCTCCCTCTGTTCGTATGCGTAAATTAGATCGCCACTCAGAGAACTCAAATGCCTCCCCAAAAGCAGCGCGCCCAGGTGTGAAAATCTCACAGAGTAAAAGTGTAGAATCGCAGGACATATCAACCTGAGTTGTTTGCCAAACAGAAGAATTCTTTTGCAATATTAAAGGAGCAGGCCAAACATCGAGCACAGATCCAGCACCAATTATATAGTTCTGTTTTACCCTAGCAAAACCACTTTCCATAGTATGAACACGGCAAGCTGCTGGACTAATTAAAGCCGCTCGTGCCCCTGCTTCAATAGTTGCATTCACTTCTAATAAATCACCATCTAGTAATCCCGCAGTCGGACTAGTCAGTAGGCTGATCGCCCAATCATCTTCATGGTAGGCTTTGGATAAATGAAGAGGTGGCTTAACCCACTGTTCTGAAAGCTGAGTTCCTCTACCGGCACAATATTCGTATCTCAAACGAGCTCCTCCTGTAACTCCCAGGCGGGGCACATCTAAATCTAAGGACAAGGAAGGCATTACTTAGACAATCCAAAGAAGCACTCTACCTCAAGCCACTCCAATACTTCGTCCAACCCTTTGTAACTCTTAAGATCACAAAAAATAAATGGGCGTTCTTCACGTTGTATCTTCGAGTCACGCGCCATGACATCCAGATCAGCGCCGACATAAGGAGCTAGTTCAGTCTTGTTTATAATCATAAGATCGGAAAACCGTATTGCAGGGCCTCCCTTGCGGGGTATCTTGTCTCCCTCGGCTACATCTATCACATAGATAAAAGCATCGACTAAATCAGGCGAAAAAGTTGCTGAAAGATTATCTCCTCCACTCTCCATCAGCACTACTTGCGTATCTGGGTGAGATGTAAGTAAATTCTCGACAGCAATTTCATTCATACTGGTATCATCACGTATTGCGGTATGCGGACACCCACCTGTTTCAACTCCCAGAATACGGCTTGCCACGAGCGGACTATTTTTTACGAGAAACTGTTCATCCTCCTTAGTATAAATATCATTGGTGATAGCGACTAGCTTGTATCGTTGGTTTAGCTTCTCAATAAGACGGAGTAGTAGCATCGTTTTACCAGAGCCAACTGGTCCCCCGATGCCGATTCTAACTGGGCGAGTTGTATGTGTGTCTGTCATGTCTATTTTATGAAATAAAAAGTCGAGAAAAGGTTGTAGCGTGGCGAGCAGACTCAATATCGAATGCGGGCGCGAACCAGCCCGCTGATTCGCGATCAACATTTTTGGATCTCTCTACCCATTCGGGTAGCCATTCTAATCCTTGGTGTAAGGCCATCTGTGCAGCCTCTGGACTAATCCTTAAGAGTTTAATCGATGCTGAGACAAAGTTAGCAATGCTCTGATAGCCGTAAGTTATAAAACCAGCTTCTCTGGGCACATTAAGAAGTTCGAACTGCAAAGCACAAATAACTAGGTGATGGCCACGAGCCTTACCCGACTTAAATGCCGCTAAATATTGCTGCACAATTTCTGAATCAGGCCACATCTTTTTCAATAATCGAAGTCGCCCGCGTCCTTGCGAAATACTTGCCTCGCGTATCTCAGCAGACCACTTCCAAGCATCGATCTCTTCATCAAGATCCCATACATTTTCCCAGTCTTTAACTCTGATAGACTCCATAGCAAAACGTAAGTAGGGAAGCTCTAACCTAGCTAATGAACCACCCAAATGGTCACGGAAAAATATCTTCAAGTCTTCCACAGATTGATACCCACTAGTCAGTGCCCATTGCTCCAAACCCATTGAATGAGCATAAGCACCCGTTGGAAATAAAGGATCCGAAACTTGCAATAAGGCTGAAACCCATTTAACGGATTGTTCCGATTCACTCATAAGCTAATGGGATTGACTGTGTGTATGATTATGTGAGTGCCCACCTTGTTTAGCAGGCTGAAAGACTCGTGTTACCTGCTTATATGCGATTTGCTCTCTATCTAACATTTGGATGACTGCAAGATCATCTTGCACAAGTAGACCTTCTTCAGAAAAAGAGGCCTTGAAGTGAAGGTTTCCAATCATCCATCCAATCCATGCGGCATTGCATACTTCACTTAATAATATTAGCAGGCACTCTTCGGGCTCCTGCTCGACAATGTAGTGAGTGCTTTCTGTCTGATAAACACAGTCTCCGTGCCTAATCGCTTCAGCGACATCAATTCCAAACTCCGTACCATCGGCCGCAATGCCGCGCCAGCGACGGCGGGCTAACTTATGACGGTCCACAACGATAAGAACAACGGATCGGCATCCTTTCGTACTAGGAAGGATTTGTGTAATTAGGTGCATAATGTGTCAAAATAGAAAATAACGCTGTGACATCGGTAGTACTTCAGCAGGCTCGCAAGTAAGAACTTCTCCATCAGCGGTCACAGTATAAGTCTCTGGATCGATCTTAATATCAGGAAGATAGTTGTTAAACAACATGTCGTGCTTAGAAATATTTCGAGTGTTCGAGACAGCACAAATGATTTTCTCCAAACCAAGCACTCTAGATATACCATTATTAAGTGCTGAAGCACTAACGAAGCTGATTGATGTCTTAGAGAGCGCCCTACCAAAGGATGCAAATTGAGGGCGATAATACATTGGCTGCGGGGTAGGGATCGATGCATTCGGATCACCCATATTGGCCATCGCAATGAGCCCTCCCTTTAGCACTAACTCGGGTTTCACTCCAAACATAGCTGGCTTGAATAAAACAATATCGGCTAACTTTCCTACTTCAAGGCTTCCAACTTCGGCCGCACATCCACAAGCAATAGCTGGATTAATTGTATATTTTGCCGCGTAGCGTAGAACACGAAAATTATCTGCAGCTTGGTGTGTATCAGACTCTAATTTACCAAACTGCTTCTTCATCTTATCTGCTGTCTGCCAAGTACGAATTATGACCTCACCTACACGGCCCATTGCCTGGCTATCACTCGACATAATCGAAATAGCTCCGCGATCATGCAAAATATCTTCTGCTGCGATCGTCTGAGGGCGAATGCGTGACTCAGCAAATGCAACATCTTCGGGTATTTTAGAATCTAGGTGATGACAGACCATAAGCATGTCTAAGTGCTCATCGATTGTATTCACAGTGTACGGGCGCGTTGGATTCGTAGAGGAGGGAAGAACATTAGATAAACCACAAACTTTTAGTATATCTGGCGCGTGCCCCCCACCCGCGCCTTCGGAGTGGAAA
Organism: uncultured Opitutia bacterium; assembly: GCA_913041275.1. Classification (GTDB taxonomy): domain Bacteria; phylum Verrucomicrobiota; class Verrucomicrobiia; order Opitutales; family Coraliomargaritaceae; genus Thalassobacterium. The sequence continues at coordinate 27,718 of CAJWHF010000009.1, read as the reverse complement.
GTATGTATCACGCGATCCTTGAAGGCATCGATTGTAGTTTCTACAAAACCAGACTCGTTGAGAGTGTCGGTATGGATAGCCACCTGCACATCCATTTCATCAGCAACAGTCAGGCAATGATCAATTGCGCTCGGTGTCGTACCCCAATCTTCGTGTAATTTTAAACCCATTGCGCCCGCGTCAACTTGCTCACGTAGTGAGTCTAGGTTCGACGAATTGCCCTTCCCCATAAACCCTAAGTTCATCGGAAAGGCTTCAGCAGCCTCCAGCATTTTATGAATATTCCATGCCCCGGGGGTACAGGTCGTTGCATTCGTACCAGTTGCAGGGCCAGTTCCGCCACCAGTCATTGTAGTAATACCGCTGGTAAGCGCTTCGTTTATTTGTTGTGGGCAAATAAAATGTATATGTGAATCAAACCCGCCAGCCATAACAATATGTCCCTCTGCTGCAATGACTTCCGTACCAGCACCTATCACCATATCTTTACTAATACCTGATTGAATTAACGGATTTCCCGCATGACCAACACCAGCAATACGTCCTTCTTTAACCCCTATATCCGCCTTAATTACACCCAAGACCGGGTCGATAATTGTTGCATTGGTTAGAACAAGATCTAAGCAATCCGCGTCGAGGGCTAAAGGCGACTGACCCATACCATCGCGAATAACCTTTCCGCCGCCAAACTTAACTTCATTCCCGTAGCCCCCTGCCTCAGCAATAAGGTCTCTCTCAACTTCAATGAAAAGTTCCGTGTCCGCCAAACGAATCTGATCCCCTACAGTCGGACCATACATTTCTGCGTATTGTCGTTTAGTAAACTTAAGGCTCATAATATGTAAAAATAAAAGATTTGGTTAACTAAGAGCTCCGTCTATCTTATTGTTAAGGCCATATACACGGCGCTCACCAGCCAAAGACACAAGCTCGACTTCACGAATATCTCCAGGCTCAAAACGCACAGCAGTTCCAGCTGCAATATTCAGCCGGAAGCCTTTAGCTAAAACTCTATCAAAAGAAAGGGCATCATTAACCTCGTAAAAGTGAAAGTGACTGCCTATTTGAACTGGACGATCACCAGTATTCGCAACCTGGATCACTATTTTTGGAAGTCCTTCATTGCCAGATAACATGGCATTTGGATCAGAGTATCTGTATTCGCCCGGGATCATCGAATTGGATTGTGGACAGTTACAAGTTTAGTTCCGTCAGGAAAGGTTCCCTCTACTTGCACCTCATGAATCATCTCTGGAACCCCCTCCATTACATCGTCGCGTTTTAAAATTGTGGTGCCTGCGCTCATTAAATCGGCTACTGTATTTCCGTCACGAATACCCTCTAAGATCTCATAGGTTATCACAGCGATCGCCTCTGGATAGTTTAACTTTAACCCGCGTGACTGACGGCGGCGTGCGAGGTCTGCCGCCACAACTATCATGAGCTTATCTTGTTCTCTAGGAGTTAGGTGCATATGTATTTAAACAGTGAGATGTTGCGTAATTACTTCCGTAGTCAGTTCTTCCGATTTGCCTGTCTGAACCACACTACCACGATCAAGGATATAAAAATCATCACAAGCAGCCTTAGCAAAATCTAAATATTGCTCCACTAAAATAATGCTTAAACCGCCCTGCCCCTTAAGTAAGTGAATAGCATCTTCAATCTGGTCAATAATTGAAGGCTGAATTCCTTCTGTGGGCTCATCTAAGATAAGTAATTTGGGATTACTTAAAAGGGCACGGCCGATGGCTAATTGCTGCTGCTGACCACCTGAGAGTACGCCGCCCTTGCGATTTAGCATCTCCTTAATTACCGGGAAAAGTTCATATACTTCCTCTAAGCGCTCTTCCCCGGGCTTACCAGCAATGCTTAGACTAACCTCAAGATTTTCCTTAACTGTCAGATTAGGAAAAATATCACGCCCTTGCGGCACATAACCTAGGCCCAAACGCGCGCGATAGTCGGCACGACGATCAATAATCAATTCTCCCTCAAAGGTAATGACTCCTTCTGTTTTGGGCATAAGTCCCATAATGCTTTTTAGCAGAGACGTCTTTCCCACTCCATTACGACCTAACAATGCGACAACCGTATCTTTTGGCACTTCCATGTCAATGCCACGAAGAATTAGCGACTCATCATAACTTGATTTAAGACCTTTTATATTAAGCAAAGCTTCGCTTTTAGTAACCTCTTTTTCCAAAATCATGATTCAATCGTTAGTTCTGCTGGGATTTCTTTCCTTTGCGACCGAGATAGACCTCGATGACTTCAGGATTGGATTTGACCGCCTCAAAACTGCCTTCTTTTAGTACGTAGCCCTGGTGCAGCACGGTAACTTTACGAGCGATCTGCCTGACGAACTCCATGTCATGCTCGATCACAATTAGGCTGTGCTTTTTCTCAAGGCTTAGGAGAAGCTCTCCGGTACGCTCGGTTTCCTCATCACTCATCCCAGCAGCAGGTTCATCTATTAGCAATAAGCGTGGATCCTGGGCTAGTAACATGCCAATTTCGAGCCACTGTTTTTGTCCATGCGAGAGTAAACCGGCCAAATCATTAACGCGCTTCTCCAGTCCCACGTTTTTCAATACTTCCATGATGCGTTCACGGTCTTGCTTCGATTCACGATAAAATAGTGTAGCAAAAACTCCACGCTCCTTATTGAGCGATAAAACTAAATTATCGTATACAGTATGAGACTTATAAATAGACGGAGTCTGAAACTTACGGCCAATACCTAATCTATTAATTTCAAATTCACGCATCTTAGATAAGTTTAGATCATGGCCATCTTGTTCATGCATGACAACAGTGCCGGAATCTGGGCGCGTACGACCAGTAATGATATCTAGAAAAGTACTTTTACCTGCTCCATTCGGACCAATGATTGTACGTAGTTCACCTTGTTCTAAATAAAAGTTTAAATCATCAATTGCCTTAAATCCGTCAAAGGCCTTGGTCACTCCAGTAACCGATAATATCAGGGGCGTGTCGCGATACAAAGATGTGTGATAGGCTAGCATTACTTAAACAGTTGTTGTTTCAAATGATCGATTACGAGCGAGGTAAGACTTTACTTGCTGATAAACACCTACGATTCCGTAGGGCATAAAAAGGACAACCATGACAAACATACCGCCCATAATAATTAGCCAGTAATCTGGGAATGCATGTGTAGTGTAACTCTTTATGAAATTAACCAGCACTGCCCCAATAACAGGTCCCCACTTAGTGCCGCGCCCCCCGACAGCAACCCAAACGACAACCTCAAGCGACTTGGCTGCTTCCATAACACTGGGATTTATACCGCCGACTTGAGGGACATACAATGCACCTGCTGCACCTGCTATCATAGCAGAAATAACAAAGATCGTCAGTTTGAAACTAGTGGTTGAATAGCCAGAATAGAGCACACGATTTTCAGAATCACGTATCGCCTGCTGAACTTTACCAAACTTTGTAGCTAGTAAACCAGAGGTGACTAGATAGGTGATTAAAACAAGAAAGGCACTTGCAATAAAAAGCCCTCTTATAGATCCGTCCGAATTGATATTAAACCCGAGGATATCCTTAAAGTCTGTAAATCCATTATTACCACCAAAGGTAAAATCATTGCGGAAGAACATTAAACATGCGGCGTAGGTCAGCGCCTGAGTAAGGATCGAAAAATACACTCCCTTTATACGTGAACGAAAGGCAAGGAACCCAAAAGCAAATGCAATTAAGCCAGGAACCCAGAGGATCGCCCCCAAAGTAAACCAAAAATTATAGAATGGCTCCCAGTGTAGGGGCAATTTCTGATACCCTAAGAAAACCATAAAGTCAGGAAGCACGCTCTTATAAGCACCTCGCTCTCCTATCATGAGCATCAGATACATCCCCATCGCATAGCCTCCTAATGCAAAGAATAAACTTTGGCAAAGGCACAGTAACCCTGTGTATCCCCATAACAAATTAAGGCTCATCGCCAATACGGCATAGGTTAAATATTTTCCCCACAATGAAACCTCAAACGAGCTGACAGAAAAAGGGCCAGATATTGGTCCTATTGCGTTTAAAAGTGGGATCAACATTAACAAGCCCATCACCGCGCACAGTGTTCCCATTTCCTTTTTCATACCTGTAGAAAGAGCCATAAATTATATAATAAAAAGGTTTAGTCTTCGAGGCTACGGGAACGAGCAGGGAAAAGTCCTCCAGGACGCCACTGCAAGAAAAGAATAATTACGATAAAGACAGTGATCTTACCTAAGACAGGCCCTAATGAAGGTTGTAAAAGTTGGTCTACTAAACCGATGCCCATAGCAGACAATCCAGCGCCAAGTAAATTGCCGACGCTACCAGTCACAACAACCATGAAGCTATCTACGATGTAAGCTTGCCCCATCGACGGCCCTACATTTCCAATCTGCGACAGTACAGCTCCTCCTAGTGCTGCTAGTCCGCAACCTAGTGCAAAAGTCATTGTATTGACCCGAGCTACAGGTACTCCAAGGCTACTAGCCATATCGCGATTTTGCATTACCGCACGAATATGTAGACCTAAATTCGTCTGCCTCAATAATAACCAAGTCAGCGCAACAACGATCAAAGCAATCAAAATAATTAATAAGCGTGTGTAACTCATTTGAAAGCCTCCGAAACTCAAATTACCCATTAGCCATGTAGGATTATTTACCTGAACATTAGCAGCGCCAAATATGAGCCTAAAGCTCTGCTGCATAATCATTGAAATCCCCCAAGTGCAAAGTAACGACTCTAGAGGGCGACGGTATAAGAAACGTATAATGGATTTTTCCATTAGAAAGCCCATCGCAGCAGCCACGATGAAACTTGTTGGTAGAGCCACGATGAAATACCACCCAAAGGCAGAGCTGCTTAGCCCCCAAACCTGAATGAAGAGGTTCTGCACTAAAAACGTCACATATCCTCCGATTGCTACAAATTCGCCATGCGCCATATTGATTACACCCATCAAACCAAAGGTTATAGCTAGCCCAAAGGATACTATAAGAAGAACTGATCCCGTACTAATCCCGCGAAAAAAACTACCGAAAAATTCTTGTTGCTTTATATGTGTTTCAATTTTGGAAAGTGCTTGCTGGCATGCCTCAGCGAGCGGCTCGTCGCCGCGCTCATTCTCAATCTCTTGCGCAAGCACAGTTTGCAAAAAAGCCCTGGAGGCGACTGATTTTAAATCCGCAAGTGACCTGACTGCATCCATGACCTCTGCTTCGTTTCCATTAGCTAGCTGACTAATTGCTAAAGCCTCTTTAAGCGCCAGTTGGACCTCTTTCGCAGGTTCTATCAACAAACGCGCCTCAAGAGAGGGGATAAACTCTAGCTTTTGACTACGGCCTAACTTAATAGCTGAATCAATCCGTAAAGACGCGTCCGCTGCTTTAAGCCCTAAAGTATCAATAATACGCTTCATTTGCTTACGCAAAGCACGGGCTGGGCGCATCTTTTTAGCTTTCTCTACTTCGGCTTCAGTTAAATTAATAACCTCACCATTTTTTATAAGTGCCCATTGCTGAGAAGTCGTAAACTGGAGAAGCTGCGAGCTTGATTCTTGATCGAGCAAATAAATTTCCCCAGTGCGCCAAGCCTCATATATTTCAGTAATTATCGTGTCACCGAATGTGCTTAATTCTTCGATGAGGTCACCCTGCTGGGCTTTCTCAGATAATATGAGATCTGCCATTACACTGCGAGCATCACGCGCACTAGCAGAACAAACTATAAGTAAAGAGACTACTAACCGAAAGATACGACGCTTGTAATCTAATAACAGACTTCGAGATGGGGTGTATAAGTGCACTTGCGTTTCTTGTAAATTACATGTGGCAATCATTTAAACGTATAAACCTAATAAATAGGGGCTTGTAGATATGATCCTACAAGCCCCTATGAGAGATAATTAAAGCTTATATAATAAAGGCTCTATAGTTGAACTATGTTACTTAAACGTGCCCTTTAACCAAGGTTCGCCGTAGACATCAGGCATGACCTCTAGAATATCAAATTGACCGTCTTCTAGTGTTTCTCCAATGTAAACACTCTTGGTTAAGTGGTGGTTTTCTTGAGTGGTGACTTTCCCGCCTGGACCGTCGAAAGAAATACCACTTTCGAGCGCTGCAATGACCGCATCCGTCTCAAAAGTACCAGCTTTTTCTACAGCAGCCTTCCATAAGTATACTCCATTGTAGGAGAGTACCATAGGGCTACAAGTAACACGCCCTTCCTTCTGCACTGCTGCTGGCGCAGAATCTGCTAACCACTCTTGGAAGTTAGCTTTAAACGCATCGTTAGCAGGTGAATCAATAGACATGAAATATGTCCAACAACCGAGATGACCAACTAAATCCTTCGTTGGCAATCCGCGGAATTCGTCTTCGGAAAGAGAGAACGAAACAATTGGACAATCATCAGAAGTTAAACCAGATGAGGCGATTTCTTTAAAGAATGGAACATTAGCGTCACCATTGATGGTGTTTACCACGCATGCACCACCGGATGCTGCAAAGTCCTTAATTTCAGCGACTATCTGCTGGAAATCAGTATGGCCAAATGGTGTGTAATTACCCGCAGATACTGCGACATCACCTTCATAACGAATGCCGCCTCCGATATTTTCAACTGGAATACCCTTAGATAGGAGATATTCGAAAAGAACAATATTAGTAGTCTGAGGATAGACATAATCAGTGCCTATTAGGTAGAATTTTGTATACCCTTCTTCGAGCAAGTAATCAACCGCAGGAATTGCCTGCTGACCAACCGCCTCCGCTGTGTAGAATATATTTGGCGACTCTTCTTCACCCTCATATTGCACGGGATAGAAGAGTAAACCGTTATATTTTTCGAAGACAGGAAGAACGAACTTACGACTAACAGATGTCCAACATCCAAACACTGCTGAAGCTTCGTCTTTTGCTAAGAGTTCTTCTGCTTTTTCAGCAAATGTCGGCCAGTCGGAGGCTCCGTCTGCTTCAACAGGCTCAATCATCTTTCCGAGGACACCGCCGCTGGCATTGATTTCATCGAAAGTAAATAGGAGAACATCACGAAGTGAAGTTTCAGATATGGCCATCGTCCCACTTAGTGAGTGCAAGATACCAACTTTTACTGTATCTTCTGAGTGCAGGTGGGTGAAAGCAGTGGAAATTGCAAGTGCTCCAAATGTAACAAATCTGGAAATAATTCGGATTAATTTATTCATAGGTTATTTAATATTTTCTAATTAAGGATTACGCTGCGGTAAGTGTTATTTAGCGCAGCTGACTAAGTAAAAGCGGATACCATGCCAATTACGTTAGGCTTCCAAACATTACCAATTTTTGTAACGGAATCCTGCTCGGAGATACTCGAAAAAGAATCTCCTTCTTAATTTAGATAATACTAGAGTCAGATTTATTAGGTCGAGCACCTGCAGATTCTAGCTATTTTTAATGCGCTCTGGCATACGCGAGGCAACAAACGTATAAGAGCTGTATTTAATAACGGATCTGACTGTATCCTAATCGCCGACTCTAACCGGCTCTAGCTTCCATATATGCTTAGCATATTCGCAGATCGTTCTATCGGAGGAGAACTTTCCGACCCGAGCCGTATTCATAATTGCCATTTTCGCCCAGCGCTTTTTATCGCTAAAAGCCTTATCAACATCCTCCTGCGCACGCACGTATTCGGCATAGTCTGCTAAACAAAGGAAAGGATCGCCCCCTTCGAGCCAACTGCTGCATAGGGGCGCAAAAGCGTCGTGCTCGCCAGGCGTGAAATAATCCGAACGTAGCCAGTCGATAACAGCTTTGAGTTCCCAATTACTATTGTAGTAATCGTACGGATTGTACCCTTTAGCCTTTATCTCTTCTACTTGTTCCACTGTGTGACCAAAAATAAAGATATTATCATCCCCAACTTCTTCGCCAATCTCAACGTTTGCTCCATCGAGTGTTCCTATGGTTAGCGCACCATTTAGAGCGAGTTTCATATTACCAGTTCCTGAAGCCTCTTTTCCGGCAGTTGAAATTTGCTCAGAAAGATCGGCAGCAGGAATCATTTTCTCTGCCATAGTTACGCGGTAATTAGGCGGAAAGACTACCTTGATTTTGCCATTAATACGAGTGTCATTGTTCACCTTTTCCGCTACTTTATTGATAGCCCGTATGATGTTTTTAGCTAGCACATAGCCTGGAGCCGCTTTTGCGCCGAATATAAATACACGGGCATTCATTTCGTAGTCTGGGTCGTTGAGCAGGCGTCGATATAGCGTGAGAATATGAAGTAGATTTAGGTGCTGCCGCTTATACTCGTGCAAGCGCTTTATCTGCACATCGAAGAGTGCCTCCGGATCGAGCACTATGCCAGATTCTTCAAGGACAAAATCAGCAAACGCTACTTTGTTTGCCCGCTTGATCCCCATAAATTGCTTTTGAAAATTAGTGTCCTGCGCTAGCTTAGAGATTGCTTGGAGCTGATCCAAATTTTTTGGCCATTCATCACCAACTTTCTCTGTGATTAGTTCACTCAAAGCAGGGTTACAGGCAAGCAACCAGCGGCGTGGCGTGATGCCATTAGTCATGTTGATCAACTTGTCAGGATAAAGCTCATGGAATGTAGAAAATAGATTTTTCTTTAGCAGCTCTGTGTGAAGTGCTGCTACTCCATTGACCTTGGTCGAACCAACAACTGATAGATAGGCCATGCGCACCATCTTTGGTTGAGCCTCTTCAATAATGGAAAGTTCCGCTTTCTTGGAATCATCGCCCGGCCACTTGGATTCGACCTCATCTTCTAAGAAGCGGTTATTTATTTCATAAATTATTTCGAGGTGGCGCGGCAGCACCTTTTCAAAAAGTGGCACACTCCACTTCTCCAAAGCTTCTGGGAGTAGGGTGTGGTTTGTGTAATTACAACAGCTGCGAGTGATCTCCCAGGCATCATTCCACTGCATGTCATACTCATCGATAAGTAAGCGCATAAGCTCAGGAATTGCAATAGCCGGGTGGGTATCGTTGAGTTGGAGTACGTTATATTCTACGAAATCCGACCAATCGCTATGATGAGCATGAAAGCGGCGAAAGATATCCTTTATCGAGCAACTAACAAAGAAGTACTGTTGTACGAGGCGTAGCTCTTTACCGTTCTCTGTCGAATCATTAGGGTAGAGAACCTTTGATATAGTCTCTCCAATAGCTTTTTCACGAACGGCTTCTATGTAACCACCTTCATTAAATATATTAAGATCAAACTCATGGGTAGACTTGGAGTCCCACAAACGAAGAAAATTTACCGTCTCGCCACCATAACCGACAATGCCTACATCATAAGGCACCCCTTCGATGACCCTGCAATCGACCCAATCAGGTTTAAAAACACCCTTACTATCCACTTTGTGTTCTACCCTACCGTAGAGCTTCACTTTCTGCGAGAAGTTAGGCCGCATGACCTCCCAAGGGCAGCCTCTATCCATCCACACGTCTGGGTTCTCAATTTGGTGACCGTCTTTGAACTCCTGACGAAACAAGCCGAACTCGTAATGGATACCATAACCTACTGCGGGCAGATTCAGTGTGGACAAAGAATCGAGGAAGCAAGCAGCTAGGCGACCGAGACCACCATTACCTAAACCCATATCAGCCTCTTCGTCAGCGACCTCACTGAAATCCTGGCCGAGCTCGGTAAGCGCTTCGCGTGTAGATTCGAACAAACCAGAGTTATGCAGATTGTTTACCATCAAACGCCCCATCAGGTATTCTAGGCTTAGATAGTAGGCACGGCGCACTTTCTTCTCATTATGAGTGGCCTGTGTCTTCATAAAGCGTTCGAGTAGACGGTCGCGCACTGCATTGCAGGTCGCAGTCCACCACTCATCCTTAGTCGCGCACTCTGGGTGGCGCGCTAAAGTGTATCTCAAGTGATTAAGGATCGATATTTTCATCGATTCTTTATCAGCTCCTACCTCAAAACGAAAAGACTTGCCGGTAGATGTAGCTGTTTTCTTCGAGCTAATAGATTTATTAGACTTAGTAACGGTCTTTGTCATATGAAATATGTTATGTATTAAATAAAGCGGAGGATCGAAAGGAAGATAGCTAAAAGAGTACTGAGAGATCTTTTTAAAGCATAAAAGAAGCCAAGTGCTCCGATCATTGAATAATCGATCGGTGTCTTGTGGTGTTTTACTACGTCCTCACACAAGGCAACAACGCCGCATCTTTCATGCCATGGATAATCTTTTTATCAGCGGGACAAAGCGTCGCAAGGACTCCATGTAAACGAGCAGATTTAGCTTGCTGATCGACAAAGAAGTAAGGGCACAATCGCATGCGACCTTCCATATCGTATAGGCTACCATCACTATTGTAAACTCTGTGGCGCAAGCGCTTAGGCTTTTCGTAAGCCTGTAAAATGTGAAGCGAGGTATCGGACATGGCTATAGCTTCCTCAATGGCACTTTCCCACTCAGTTCGGGAGGAATCACTGCCCAGAGTGACACTACGAGCGCCCCAAGCACTTTCGTGAAAACCACTAATCTTGATAATCAAATTTCGTTCTCTCTGACTAGCTTTGATAAGCCCAGACCAGTCCGTCAAAGGCTTACCGCTAACATAGGGCGCATCCAGAACGGCGTTGGGCGGGAGTTTGACTGGATCAATTACCCAAGTCTGAGGAATTACCTCGGCTAGGGTTTCATAAGCCCTCTTAGAAAGACTCTCTTGCCAGTATTCATCGAGTATATGATGGTGAAAGAGCGCGAGGCTGAGCTTTTCCTCCTGAAATGCTCGCATCGGCGGCGTCAAGCGAACCTGTAATGCCTCACGAGCTTTGAGCAAAAAATCTGCAATCGAAATGTTAGCTAGATCAAATAACTCCCAAAAACGGTAGATCACATCCACTTTTTTTGGGTCACCATCTATGTCCACACAGATATCCTCACCCAGTGGCAGGACCTCATCGGGATGAAATACGTACACGCGTCTGCCTTGCTGGCGGGCTTGCGAGGCCAACCACTCCATTTCTGGCCGGTAGGTGGCTGCTTCATCGCTCACGATGATTGCTATGAAAGGGGCGCCTATATTTGGTACGCGGCTAGAGAGAACCTCATAAAATGCGGCCACCATGTCCTGATCGCCAGCGCCAATGAGAGCCTCGCCGTGCACCTGCGCGTAAAGGCGGTTCAAAAATGCGGTCAGTCCAATGCCGCCGGGCACCGAATCTATCTCAGTCATAGCAAAGCCAGACTCAGTTACTAACAAATCTGGGCGGATGACCATTGGCATGGTTCCCCGCAGTGCCTTAGCACGCGCATGACGGATGAGTTTCTCCGGCTTACCTCGATCCAAATAAGCGGCGACCCAGGGCGCTTTAAGCGTCCGATTTCGGAGGAGGTTTTTATCCTCAGCCGAACGCAGATAAAGCGTCTCCTGTGCTTTATAAAATTCGTAGCAAGCCTGCCCGATCTGATCGATCTGATCGATCTGGGCTGAGCTAAGCGGAAATGCTTCTGGCGAGTAGCGCCAAGTCTTATTCTCGAAGAGATTATGGTCTCCGAAAGCCCCAGAAAGCACTTCGTAGCTCAAGCCTTCACCCTGATGTTCTGCTGTGCTCATATTTTTAAATACAGCTTACTAAGTAAGTTGGCGGTGGCTAGCATGAGTGCTTAAATATCCCAAAAATTTTGATTTTTACTATGGGGATACGAAAAATAACCGATAATTTGAGAGAAATTATTCATCCCCAAACTCTCGATCAGAGGCGGCTTTGCGCGTACTGGGTCCACCAGCGCGGAGCCAAGCATGGATAAAAGGCTCAAGCGCACCATCCATAACAGCCTGGACGTTACCGGTTTCAACTCCAGTTCGGAGGTCTTTGACCATCTGGTACGGCTGAAAGACATAAGAACGGATTTGATTACCCCAAGCAATTTCGCCCTTCTCCCCGTAGAATCGCTCCATTTCACTGCGCTTCTCATCTTCGATCTTCTCGTATAGTCGGGACTTTAATGTCTTCATGGCTGTTGCCTTGTTCTTAATCTGCGAGCGCTCGTTTTGACAGGTAACGACAATCCCGCTAGGTAGGTGTGTTAAGCGCACGGCAGACTCGGTACGGTTCACGTGCTGGCCACCCTTACCGCTTGCACGGTATACATCAGTGCGGATCTCTGACTCGTCAATTTCGATATCAGTGTCATCCTCGATCTCCGCAATGACATCTACTGAAGAAAAGGAAGTGTGTCGCCTGGAATTAGAATCAAAGGGGCTAATACGAACAAGTCGGTGCACGCCGCGCTCGGCCTTACAATATCCGAAGGCATTAAGTCCCTCCACACGTATCGTCGCTGAGCTAATTCCCGTTTCCTCACCAGGTTGTACATCCAGCACCTCCGTCTTGAACCCAGCCTGTTCGGCCCAACGATTGTACATGCGCAGTAGCATATCAGCCCAGTCGCAGCTTTCCGTGCCACCGGCTCCAGAATTTACCGTAAGAAAGGCATTACAAGAATCATGCTGTCCGCTGAGAAAAGAGGCTAGTTCCAACTTCTCTAACCTCTGCTGAAGTCGCTTCTGCGTGTCCAATATCTCCTGCGCATAAGCCTCTGCGTCGGGATCATCATCCATTTCGTCTACCAGTTCGAGCATCGCTTGGAGGTCTTCCATATCCGCGCAAAAGGCCTCGGAGGGGTTTATTGTACTTTTTAAGCGGTTAGCCTCGGCTATTACCTTTTGAGCACCCGCTTGATCATCCCAGAAACTGGGCTCAGACATAAGTGTTTCCAGCTCAGCTATGCGTTTTTTCTTTGTATCTCCGTCAAAGATACCTCCAAATGTGACCAGCGCGGCGAGCAATCTCTTCAATTTGCGAACGGATCTCGGGTGTAATTAGATTCATGAATCCTATAGCAACAAAGCCGGGCAAATATTAAAGATTAAAATGAACATTTCCCTCTTCGACTATCACTTGCCCAAGGAACTTATTGCCCAAGAGCCTGCAGCGGTACGCGACGCGTCGCGCCTCATGGTTATTAACCGCGGCACACAAGAGATTATCCACACCCATTTCGCAGAAATCGGCAAATACCTACCCTCGAAAGCCCGCTTTTTCCGTAATAACGCAGCTGTTCTGAAAGCCCGTATATTCGGTCAGCGTCCAACCGGCGGAAAGGTCGAGTGTCTCCTTCTGCAACCTGCCGAGGATGCTTTCACTTGGTGGTGTCTTCTTAAACCAGGCAAGAAGACTCTACAGTCTGGGCGTTTTGCACAGCCAGGCGAGTATCAAGCCGAAGTTCTAGAAATGGGCGAGAACGGAAACTACCGTGTACGCTTCTATCCTGAGCGAAACGAATCGATCACCGAGCTCTCTGAACGCCTTGGTATCTTGCCTCTGCCTCCTTACATAGAGCGAGTGCAAGAGGATAGCCGAAGTGAGAAGGATAACGAGCGGTACCAAACTGTTTACGCAGACTTCGATAAACGTATAGCTGTGGCCGCGCCGACTGCTGGCCTCCACTTCACGCCCGAGCTAATTGCGTCGCTCAAAGCGAATGGTTTCAGTTTTCACGATCTAACTCTTCAAGTGGGCATAGGAACCTTTCATCCCATTCAAGTAGAGAATATCAAAGATCACAAAATACATCGGGAGTGGTACGAAATTTCTGCATCCGCACTGGACGAATTGAAGCGAGCTAAAGGAGGCGCTCGCATTGCTGTTGGCACCACATCTATTAGGTCGATCGAAGATGCCATGCGACGTATTAAGCAGGAAGGCGAGGCTTGCATCGGCCCTTCTGGCCATGTTCAAGCCGAAGCTGATATATACATTTACCCACCTGCAGATTTTGCTGCTGTCGATGCTATGGTCACAAACTTTCACTTACCAAGATCGACCCTGCTTTGCCTCGTAGCGGCCTTTCTTTCTCCGGGCAGCGATTCTGGTATCGCTTGGCTGATGGAACTTTATAATGAAGCCATAGCTAACAAATATCGGTTCTACAGCTACGGAGACGCGATGCTAATTCTCTGACACTAATAAATCCCCTAAGTCAGGGTAGACAACTCTTGCGAGAGAGTGTATATTTAGTACCTAATTTATAATAAATGAGTAACTATTCAGAAAACATTATGAAAAAATATTTTCTGCTTTTTTTAACACTTTGTATGCTACTATCGGGCTGTGTTTCGCAAAAAACCGTAGATTTTGATCGAGCAGCAGCTACCAAGTTCGGCGACTATCTTTGCTTTTCTGTAGAAAGCCACGACTCGAGGGGTGATTTACAAGATCTGCTCCTTAGCCCTATCGTAGATAGGAGAATAGAAAAAGCCATCAAACTAACACTCCTAGACAAAGGCTTCAGTGAAAGCTGCCCTGAAGTTGATTTTAGGGTCAGCTTCGGGACAGTGAGTAAGACAAGGACAAGAGCTATCAATGTGGACATCGGTTCCAGTCCCTTTCGACGGCAGTCGCATCTAAGATTTGGGGGCTATAGCCGCGTCGACCTCGAACAGTACGAAGAGGGGACCTTTGTCATCGATATCATTGATCAATTGAGTAATCAGCTTGTTTGGCGGGGTTCCTACACAAAGCGCCTCGGGTGGAACGCTCCAAGTGGTGAGGAAGTACGCGCGATTGTTGAAGAAATATTAAGGGCCTTTCCGCCAATAGGTGAATGAGTTTTAGATCTCCGATTGCTAGGCATTTCCACCAAATCAGGAAGCTAATTTAAGGTATCCGAGAATTCACCAAAGGGTCTGCCGATTGCCTGTACATAATCACGCAGATGTGACTGCATAAACTTCAAGACCTCTTGGTAGTCCTGATTCTGTGCTAGATTTTGAGTTTCACCTGGGTCCTTTCGCAAATCGTAAAGCTGATCTCTATCGACAATGCCTCCGATATTATCACGTGGTTGCCCAAAAGGACCCTTCTCCCATAAAATCTCGAAGGAATTATTTTCTATGTGCTCTCTAATTCCACCTGATCTCGGCGGCTTAAAACCACGGTTTAAGGCTTCTTCATTATAGCGTATGGCAATATATTTAAAATCTTTGGTAATGATTCCTTTGGCAAAACCACTTTCTGTAAGGATAGATGTCTTCAATGTATCCGACTGACCGCGCCATACAGGGACGACACTTAATCCATCTATTTGCATACCACTAAGGGGTTGATTTCCAGAGATATCAATGAATGTGGCTGCCATATCCGTGACATCTAATAGGGTTTCACTTCTCGTTCCGGGCTCAATAGTCCCCGGCCAACGGGCAATAAATGGTATATTAGCACCGCGCTCATATGGCGATGCTTTTCCAGCATTTTGCTGGTCAGAAAGAAAAATAATCAAAGTATTATCTAACTGTCCTTGGGCCTCTAATTTATCGAGGATAACGCCAATTCCACCATCCATCCATAACACCATTTCTTTAACAACGCTACGCCACTTATCGCTCTTATCAATATAACTAGATCGATCTGGCATCAGACCCAGATGTTCTTCCGCAAAGCCAACTGGAGTGTTGCGCACATCTCCGCTATCAATCGGCTCGTGCGGCCCATGTGTAGTCGTAAATGCCGTCCACAAGAAAAAAGGTTTATCTTCAGGAACTTGGTCCAAGAAATCAACTGCACCCTTGACCGTATATTCAATATTATGATGCTCTAATTCTGAAGGAAAGTGATCCAGGTTCTCTCCTGTTAAACACTCCGCATAATCAAATCCATAGGCATCTAAACGCACGCGCAACTCATCCTGAATCGTTTTCAAGTTTGCGATTATTTGAGGGGATCTTGGATCTGCATTCTTAGGAATTTTTTCCCATAAATCTTTTAGGTCTAAATCATTATGCCACTTTCCAGTAGCTCCAGTATAATACCCTGCTTGGCGTAATACTTGGGCAATAGTTTTTTCATCTGGTCGGAAAGCTGTTCCGTTGCGTATAGAGGGCTGTTTTGCTAAC
Organism: uncultured Opitutia bacterium; assembly: GCA_913041275.1. Lineage (GTDB taxonomy): Bacteria > Verrucomicrobiota > Verrucomicrobiia > Opitutales > Coraliomargaritaceae > Thalassobacterium. The sequence continues at coordinate 11,756 of CAJWHF010000009.1, read as the reverse complement.
GGGCCTAAAATAGAGTTTGTACTACGGCTAGGGTATGCCCCTGTTAGGCAACTGAAACGAGTAGGTACACAAAGTGTAGCAGTAGTATATGCGCGGGTATGAAGCACGCCTTCTTGGGCTAATCGATCGATGTGAGGGGTAGCATACTCTGAGCCGTAAGCTCCTATACTATCCATATTTTGATCGTCGCTAATTAGGACTAAGATATTAGGGCGCACATCCTTAGCGAGCACTGCGCATAAAAGAAACACCAATCCCATAGAAATTAGAACCTTACTTTTTGTTAGCTTCATTCTTTTATAATAGGTAGGTGATATTTCTTCGTAAATTAGATTAACCTTAAATAATACCTCCTGCACTAGGCTACAAACCTCTCAAGCAAGCTTCAACAGTATCGCTCAAAGAACCCGTAGCTAGGCAAATGGCGTAGTCGCAAGCTCCGTAATAGAGGCGGATCTGATCTTTGTCATAGTCAGCAATTGCTCCACAAGGAAAGATCGTATTATCACAATTACCATGCTGCTCCCAAGGCTCTTCCGGCATCATAAGATAGCTATTTGTCTTGCCAATTACCTTCCACGGCTCGTCTAAGTCGAGTAACATAGCACCTATGTAATAATAAGTCCCACCTGCTGGTGTGAAAACACCGTGAATGATATCGAGCCAACCATGCTCAGTTTTGATCGGCGGAGTCGGTCCAATCTTTTGAACATTCCAGAAACGATACCCAGCGGCTAATACGGGCTTGAAGGCACCCCAGTGAACCAAGTCTGGCGATGAGCTAATCCAGATGTCCCCATCACCACCATCGCCACCTCCCGGACGATCGAGCTTATAATATTTTCCGTTTATTTTCTCCGGAAATAGAGATGCTCCACGATTTTTAGGTTGGGTGATTGTATCAATTCGCTCGTATGTTTTGAAGTCCTTCGTGCGACCCAGCATCCCAATTGGCGAGTCAAAGCCCTGTACCATTACTGGAGTTATTATGTAATACCAGTCGTCAATTTTGGTTACACGGTTGTCGATAAAATGATGATAACGATCCCATGGCTCGCCTAGAGCTTGAGTTTCTATAAAGTTCTCCTCAGAGAGATCAAAGTTGATGCCATCCTTAGATCGAGCTACACGCGTCTGGCCGACATCACGGCCAAATCCCTTCGTGGCGGAGTGTTCTACCACGGAAACAAGTAGAATAGTTTCGTCGCCGCATTGAATTGGTGCAGGATTATAAATCTGAGCCTTGCCCGGAAAATCCTTCACATGGAGGAGTGGGCCACCTTCGTGGCGCTTGAATATCTGTGTAGCGTCTTTCATATATTTAATTGGTTAGTTAATTTTCTTAAGACTGAGACTATACAGCCCCATCTTCCCGACCTGTTTAAGATCTGCAGTATCCAAAAGTGTGAATGTAAAGGTCTGCTCGCCAGGATCTAAGCGCACACGTCCCATGGAATGAAATTTCTTGCCTTGGACGAGATTGAATTCGTTGCTTGATGCGCCTGCCTCAAAACGCAGACGCGTCTCGGCAGGTACTCCTAACGCTCGTAAGGTCACTGCATACTCACCCGATTCAGAAACGTCTACCTTTAGCTCTTGAGCAGCATTGAGCTCGTGAAAGTAAGTATTAGCCCAGGTTACCGAATTCTTTCCCTTCACACGATAGACGCCCTCCATCTCTAGGTATCCCTCACGCCCGTTACTCACATTAAGCTCTTGGATAGGATCCGAAAATGCATGCGGATCCCCTAGTATCTCTTCAAACTCAGCATAATAGTTTGCCCTCATTAACATGAACTTTTTGGGCATTTGATACTTCAAGTCAGCCTTCTGCTGTGGGTCATCGACGACATTATAGAGCGACCAGACCCCGTTATCATTAACAATTACATAGTCCCCAGAATAAAAGCAGCTACTGCGTTCAGCCAGCGGCAAGGTGTACTCGCTAAACCTGTAATACCAACCATCTTCTCTCAGATGCATTTTAGGCTTACCAGCTTCCGCAGTAAAGTAGTCCTGCGATTCCCACTCCGTTTTGCCTTTAAAAAGATTGACTAAACTTTGACCATCCAATTCGGGAGCGGAAGTTGGACGTAAACCACCAGCGAGCTCCACCAAGGTTGGATAAATATCCATGACTAAAGTGCGTTGCTCTGTGACTACTCGCGGCGTGTATTTTGCAGGGCAGTATACCAAGAGCCGATTTCGCACCGCACACTCCCAGCCTGTTGCTTTCTTCTCACGAAATCCGCTCGGGTTACGGCGTGCCCATTCTTCTTTATCGAGCGAATAATAATCGCCTGTCTGGCGAAACCAACCATCTGGTTGCTGCTCGAGAATTCGTGTCGTCGGCGTAGGACCGTTGTCCCCCAAGAAAAGCACGATGGTGTTCTCCGAAATATGATTTTTCTCCAGCGAATCCAATACTCGCCCAAGCTGCTCATCAAGTTGCTCCATCATACCCATAAACATCGCATACTCCGGACCGATACCCTGATCGATATACTTCTGTTGATATTCCTTAGGGCACAGCCAAGGTTCGTGCGGCTGCGCATAGGCCAAATACAAAAAGAATGGTGATTCTTTGTTCGACTCAATAAACTCTAAAGCCTTATCAGTCACACGATCAACCTGCCAACCTTCCTCAATACCTGCGTAGCGACCATTATGAAAGAATGGTGCATTATAATGTGTATAGCGCCCGTAGCTGCGTACCTCTTCTTGGACAATCGGCCATGCCTCATCGAAGCCACGACGCGATGGAAGTTCCGCATCAGAAAGCCCTAAATTCCACTTCCCCACCATTCCAGTCGCATAGCCAGCCTCTTGCATTGCCTCACCAAGCAAATACTCATCCATGTGAGGCCCTTCGGCGCCAAAGCCAACCGCAGCGGTTCCTGTCTTTAAATAGTTGCGCCCCGTCATCAAAGCAGAGCGTGTCGGCGCACAAGCTGGAGCAGTGTAAAAACGATCAAAGCGTACTCCCCCTCTGGCCATCTTGTCCATGGTAGGTGTCTGCATAGGCGCCTGACGAAAACCGTAATCATCAAAGCCTTGATCATCGGTCATGATCAAAATAATATTCGGTCTCGATTCGGAAGCAGCACACGCATTAAAAAAGCTTGCGAATAGGACTATTCCAAAAAGATTTCTTAACCCATCCATAACATAGTATTCCTCTAACTAAGATTAATCGAGCGGAGGCTGCAAACCCTGCTTCTTATATTGTTTCACGAAGCGTTGGTAAGACTGTACATTCTTGGTAGGCTGGTCTGCATCTGCTACATTGTAGAGTTCACGCCCAGAAGTGACCTGTGGAGCTTCTTGCCTGGGCAGCCATTTACTTGCGAGGTTTTGCATCATTGGAGCATAGTCTGGATTATTAGCTAAGTTAGTCCATTCGTAGGGGTCCTTTCGGTGGTCGTACAATTCCTCTGAACCATCAAAGTAGCGATTGTAACGCCAATCTTTCAATCGCAGGGAATAGTTGCCGCGCCCCCAAGTGATCAAAGCCGGTTTCTCTTTGGGTAATTCCGGATTTTTCAACCAAGGTGTGATGCTAATGCCGTCCACGTAGTCTGGCGCACTTATCCCAGTAAGCTCACAAAGCGTGCGATAGACATTAATCAAGCCAATCGGTTCGGAACAGGCTTTGCCATTTCCTTGATCATTACGTGGATCAAATATTATAAACGGTGTGCGCGTCGCTTCTTCCCATAAAGAAAACTTACTAAAGCTGCGCTTTTCCCCAAGATGATAGCCATGGTCTGACCACAGGACCACAATTGTATTATCAGCGTAAGAACTTCTCTCTAGTGCATCCATCACCCGACCCACATTGTCGTCGGTAAAGTTAACCGCTGCTAGATAGCCACGACGGATATTTTCCCATGCTTGATCACGGCGCACTGGTATTTCGACGTAGATTTGTGCATTAGACTGCCCAACAAGCGGTATATCAACCAAATCATCAGCCTTAATAGGTGGATAGGATATCGGATCTAAAAAAAGATCCCAATTTGCCTCCGGCATAATGAACGAAGCATGTGGTAAAATAAAGCCGACCGATAAGAAAAATGGCTTCGTATGCTCGTGCTCTAAAAACCTCACGGCATGTTGAGCTGCCTTGTAGTCCCCAAAATCACTTAGTGGATTACTCGCAGGACAGGCGATGGTGCGCTTATTGAAAGGTTCTGGATGATAACCCTTCTCCTTGATCAACGACTTGTCCTTCTTGCCTGTTCCATACATCTTATACTCATCCCACTGCTCCTGTTGCCGGTATTTATTGTCTGGGTTATGCCAAACTTTAGATAGACCTAAAGTGTGGTAACCGTGTTCGCGATATAAGAGTGGCAAAGGTTTATAAGCATTTAACTCTTCGGGCTCTATATGGTTGAGGTTGTAAAAAGGATACAAGCCAGATTTATGTGGCTCCACTCCGAACAATAGCGCATTGCGACTAGGCGAGCATCCAGGCGCCGTGCAGTGTGCATTTGTAAAGTTAATGCCCTTGGCAGCGAGCGCGTCCATATTGGGAGTCTGCGCCTGAGGGTGACCCCCGAGGAACCCTACCCAATCGTTCAGGTCATCGACACAGATCATAAGAACATTTGGATGATCGCCAGCCATTATATGGCTATGAGCTCCTGTTAGTAAGGCAAAACAAGCGAAAAGGCAGAAGCCAAAGTTAAGAAATTTCATAATTATTTTCTATTTCACCTTAGTTGCCCCATCCTTCATCCAAAACTTTGCGTTTGATACGAGTTGGGGTTTTTTCAATTAAATATTCACCAGGCTGCGCGTCAAAACGGATATCTCCATTGACTCTTTCAATAAATTTCCAGCGCCAGCCTTCTTTGCGATAAATCCAGCATGTGTCTACGAAATCTGGTAGAGTTAGCTCAAAACGATGCGTGTTCGAACTGTCCAATTTCACAACAGGCTTCCCATTGTGGACCTCCTTCCAATGCGGACGGATAAATTCTATATCCGGTAATATGGTCAGGCGCAACCCATCATTTTTGTTCGATTCAATAAAATATAGGCCGCTGCCTTCATAATTTACAAAAGGCGAATTTCCAACACCTGTTAAGGTTAAGGGCGACTTCCTATCCTTTCCTAATACCGACAAAGTCCAATCATCATTATCCGACCAGCCAGAATAGATTAAATGGCCCTCGTGTAATACCGCGCTAGAGCGAGACTCATAAGAATAGGTCGTGGGTACATCCTTGAACTGTTGTTTCGCGACCATAAAAGAGGCGGCCTTCCGCGGCGTGGTCTTAAGATTAAATACATGAGAACCTCCGAGGTATTCGACATACGCAGTCAGTCCATAAGTCCACTGCGTGGCGATCTGCGCTCCTACAGAGCGGTAAAATTCTGCCATCGCTGGATACAAATAAGCGCTCTGATTACAGAATGTTTCATATTCATAAACCAACTTAGCCTTACCTTTAAAAGCATCTGATCGCAACCAACCGAGCCAGTCTTCGTTATCTGAACACTGCTCGATATAGGGTAAATAATTACGATCGCTCAGATTTTCAGGATTTTCCCAAAATGGCACTTTAAGATCGCTCTGCCCAGGATATAGACAGAAGGAAACCGCATCGACATTAGACTCTGAAATTCCACGAAACGCAGCTCGGTTTTTGGTAATTAATCGTGCCCAGCCGCAGTTCCATACGACCGGCTGCGTCATTCCTTCCGCACGTAACAAAGATACCATTTTGTCAATGTAGTTCTTAGTATTGGTATACATCCACTGATCAAACTGATCACGGGTGCCGTCTTGATTATCTAGCTGCCATTTTTCGAACTGCTGGTAGGCTGGCTCATTGATAGGCTCTAGGACAGCAAGAGCCGCATGCCCCTTGTACAACAGCCCGTTGTAAGGATTCCTACGGTTAAGCAATTGAGAAATATAGCGCTTGGTTGCCGCAATCGCTTCGTGATGAAGCATCCACTGATCTCGCGTATATTTCGCAGCAAATGATTTACGATCATAGGGGAACTGCGTTCCGTCGTGATCCAAATGATTCAATAAAGTAAGATAAATATAAAGCCCCCGATTCTGGGCCTGAGAAATGGTATAATCCAACATGTCCAACCAAATTGTTTTTGTGAGATTTCCCTTTGCATCCGTGAAATCAGCCGGGTGTAAGTGGATTCGTATGATCTCTGCGCCGAGGCGCTGAATCTGATCGAAGCTCGAGTCAGCGACCTGCTTCAAATCTTGGGCCTTCAAGGGCATTAATACGCCTTGATTGTGCATACGCGCGCCGTGCTCCCAACTAAGCATCGGCTGAAAATTCACACCGAATAAATTTACTGCTGAACCATCGGCATAAAGCAACCGGCCATCCTTAGCAGTAATCGACGGGAAGCTATCAGCAGCAAATCCGATATTTATAAAACAAAGAAGCGCTATCCAATATTTCATCATCTTTATAGTATACTAGCGTAGACTCGCTACACATCTCCACGACGAGTTTCAAGTTCTTCTCGAATGTTATACGCACTCTCCTCAGTTATATTATATAGTCTTAAGCAGAAAATAGCGAGGATCGGCGCGAGCACCGAAGCGCCAACGAAGAACACTCGTAGCGCCGTTATCGTGCCTTCAGGCTGATCCACTCCGAGCGCTTCATCAAACCCGCTAAAATGTAGAGCAACGCCAGATACGAGAAAAGTAAATGAAGTCCCAAATTTAGTGATCCAAGTAAAAACTGAGCTGATTATTCCTTCGCGACGCTCACCGAATCTATACTCGTCCCAATCACACAAATCAGCAACCATTGAAGGAACAATCACCCCAAGTGAGACCCAAACTGGTCCGTTCAACACAGCGTCGAGTAACAAAAGGTGGGGATACTCAGGAGTAAAAATATACCACTTTGCGATGCCCCCAAGCGCAGTCAGGTAGAGAACAAAAAGCATAGCACGACGTTTGCCGAATCTTAGCGCCAGCGAGCGTAGTACAAAGATTCCTAAAAATCCGACAATGGCAAAACCCGTTCCATTCCATGCATTCAGGACAAGTCCACCTGCAACATCACCTGCCTTTACGTAATAAATCACGATATACATTGCAATACTACCTGCAATAGTGCCGCAGAAATTCAGAGCAAATACAATACCGACAAGACCCATCATTGGCTTCGATGAGGCGGCTTGGCCGATCGCTTTCATGAAACCTATTTTTTTATTTTCCTTCTGAGCAACCTCATAGAATCGCTCTTTGCCAAATATTGCAGGTAAGATACCCATTCCAAAAAACACTATGAGCGCTAGGCCTAACGCGATCCAACGTGCCCCCACAAGTGGATTTTCAAAACCACTCCAGCTAGTTGCAGGCACATACCAATTAACGCACAAATTGCCAATATTATAAAAGAGCGCGAAATAAAACATTAACCGAGTACGCTCGTGGTAGTCGGGCGTCTGCTCATAGACCAGTGCATTAAAAGGCACAGAATAGACCGTAAAAGCCGTAAAAAAAAGTACGCTACTAGCCGTCAGCCAAAGAAAAGTGCCCATTTCGCCCATATTTTGGGGGACCATCCAGATAGTCAGAAAGCTCAAAGCAACCGCAATCGAACCCAGAAAAACATAGGGGCGGCGGCGGCCATAGCGAGACACCGTTCGGTCGGAAATACGCCCCATCAAGGGATCGGTAAAGGCATCCCAGATTCTAGGGATCGTCATAGCTAAGCCAAATAAAGCAGGGTTAAGCCCTAGGAAAATCTGGAATATAGGCTGCGCCATGTATTGAACAATCAACCCACCATTCTGGACCGGGAATCCACCCGCTCCTACGGCCAGTTTTCTCCCGACAGGTACACGGTCTTTATCCCTAGTGATGTGAGGTTCTTTTATATTCATCTTAGAGTGATCACTTCACAGCTACAGGGTCTGATTAAGTTAAGCATCTTGGGAAAAAAGAGGAAAATGGTACTGGCCAGGTTTCTTCTTAAAACAAATAGGATCAAAGCCAGGTAATTTTAACTCAAATGGTAGTATAGTAGTATCATCCAGTTCAACTACCGGCTCTCCATCGGTATGCCACTCCCAAGAATGACGTAGGAATTTAGAGTGGGGCAATAATTCAATCTGAACTGATTCCTCCTCTACTTCTATGAAATAGAGTCCACTACCCCCGTATTGAACAAAGGGTGAATTTCCATAACCGACGATTCTCTTAACCGTCTTTGGCAACTCTACTGGACACAGTGAAACGTCACTTGAATGCATAAAAGTATCATTTGCGCAGCTGATCGAAATATCCTGATCAAAAGAAAGAGCAAAATCAGCGAAAGAATCCTCAGTCTGAGAATTGAGCCCAAACTGGAACCCTCGAGGCAGAGTACGAAATACTTCACCGGCAATCATATAACTAGCAGCTTTTTTGGGAGTCGTCTTTAAATTCAAAATATGTGACCCCCCCTGGTAACAGGAATATGCATTAAAAGTGTGTGTCCACATAGTGGCGATCTGAACGCCCAATGAACGAAAAAGTTTCGCCATAGCAGGATGTAAATAGGAACTGCTAGCATTATACATCGTCTCAAACTCATATACTAGCTTGGCCTTATCGGCAAACTGCTCGGAACGCAGCCAACCGAGATGCAAGTAATCGTCAAAACAATGCTGTAGGAATGGTAAGTAATTCTTAGCGCTCGTATCCGTGGCATTCTCGACGAAGGGGTCACAGATATCGTCTTGCCCCGGATAGAGACAAAAAGAAACCGCCTCGGCCTTCGAATCAGCAACCGCTCGGAATATATCACTGCGCCCATCAATCATGCGTGGCCAATTACAATTCCATACTACCGGTTGCTCTGCACCCGCTTCGCGCAGGATGCCGTGGAGGTCATCAATATAAGCACGCACTATCGCTTCGCGGTATTTGCTATAATAAACATCGTTCCAAGGGTAACTGTTCGCTTTTAGCCAAACGCCGAATCTCGACTTCTGCTTAGCATCAGACATCATCTGTGCGTAAGTCGAATATTCTGGCTCATTAACTAAGCCCCATACCGCAATCGTCGCGTCGTCCTTATAACAGATCCCAGTGTAGGGATTCTTCAGGTTAATTAACTCTCGGACATAATTCTGAGTCGCCTCTACTACATCAGGATCAAAAATCCAATCTTCTCGGGTAGAATTCGCCACAAAGGATTCTTCGATTAGGGTAAAATCCATGTGATTAATAAAAGTAATGTATACATAGATCTCATTTTTACGTGCCTTCGCGATCATATAGCCGAGCATATCTAGCCACATCGTCTCGACTAAATTACCCTCAGCGTCCGTAAAATCCGCCGGCGTCAAGTGACAGCGAATTACACTACAACCCATGCGCTTCATATCCTCAAAGCCATCATCACACATCGCCTGCATAGTCTCGACTGTCTGAGGTAAGCCTAAGTGCTCCATGCGAAACTTATATTCCCAGTAGAGATTTGGCTGAAAATTACTTCCCCACAAGTTGACCTCTTGCCCACTTGCGAAGCGTAGAACGCCATCGTCTACGGTCATAGATTGTGGAAATTCTGTACTCATAATATTTTAATTCGAGAACCCCTAAAGAATATTTAATGTGACTAATTGCGGAACTGCTTAGCTTGGGTGTAGGCAACATGCTCCCCACTCAGACGCACTAATCGCTTCTCAATTTCTCCATACTCCGCTTGCCCCGAAAGATTTTTAGTTTCGAGAGGGTCTTTAGTATAATCATACAGCTCTACAAATTCTGGCTCGCTTTTATAACGCTTTCCACACCATCCAGGCTCAGGCCATCCCTTATACCACGCCACATATCGATAGCCTTGGGTCCGAATGGCGATCCCCATGTAGCCGTCAATTGGGTACAAACTTGCCGCATATTCCTGAACACAAGCAGAAGCGTCTTCTAGAATCGGAACTAAACTCACACCATCTAGCCCATCCGGCGTCGCCAAACCAGCCAGTTCACAGAGTGTCGGGAAAAGATCTATTAAATTAACTGGAGTGGTAGTCATAGATCCAGGCTGCAATCCAGCATTTGCAATAATCAGGGGCGAACGAGTCGCCTGCTCATAATTAGTGTGCTTCCCAAAGAGCTGCTTGTCACCGAGGTGGAAACCATGATCGCCCCACAAAACGATAATTGTGTTCTCATACTGACCGGTATCTCGCAACTTAGCGACAAGCTTTCCAATTTGCGCATCCACATACGAAATGCAGGCCATATAACCATGAATGAGTTCGCGTTGTGTCGCCTCTAGAATCGGCCCATCTGCAGGCACTCCGCCATAAGTACGAGCTTCGACATAGTCGCCTATTGCGCAGTCGGGGGCGCCGTGCGGAGCACGCTGAGATAATGCCAGTGGCAAGGACGCTCGGTCGTAAAAATCCCAATATTTCTTCGGCGCTACAAATGGCAAGTGTGGCTTTAGAAAACCCAGCGCCAGAAAGAACGGCTGCTCTGTGCCCTTAAATCGCTCAATTTGCTGAATGCCCCGGTTTGCGATACCACCATCTTTATAAGCATCGTCAGGCACATCGAAGCGCTCTACCGCTGGCCCTGCCCCACGCTCGCGCATAAAGTTACGTAGTGATTTACCTCTTAGCCCCTTCGCCTTCCCTTCTGCTTCGGCCACTTTAGCCAAGGCGAGTACTTCGGGGTCGTGATAGTGCCCAGCCTTTGGCGCACCCGTCGCCTCATTGTAAGAGTTCTTTCCGAAAAATTCAGACCATGAGATCGAATCTTGCGGACCGTGCCAGTCATCCTCGACATTACGCGGATCAAAAATCTTGCCGGTGCCTACGGTCACATAACCATTATTTTTGAAATGCTGAGGTAAGGTTAGTATCTGAGGATGCATTTCACGCAGCTTATATTTACCACCGCCCATACCATACACCCCGATGGTGTCTGGGTAATACCCTGTAAGCAAACTCACGCGTGATGGCCCACATACTGCCTGCTGGCAATGGGCATTTAAGAAGAGCGTTCCGTCATTGGCAAGCGCATCAATATTTGGTGTCACAGCTAAATTATAGCCATAACAATTAAGCAAGGGCTTCAAATCGTCTACGGCAATAAACAGTACATTCTTAGGCTTAGCGGATACGGCAAAGCAAACAAAAGCCAGCGAGATGAATATAATATTAATTAATTTCATACAATTACTTCGATTTCTGTTTCGCATACGGACCAAACATCGCTTCTTTGCCCCAAGGTAAAAAATCAGGTGCAGGCTTATTATTCGAGTAGTTTTTAATACCAGCGGGCAAGGCCGCTTTCCAGCCAGCATGCATCTTTGCCTGCATTCCCTGAACTACCGCTTGATACTCTAGATTTTCGACCATGTTCATAGACTCAATCGGATCTACCTGATGATCATAAAGTTCATGCCCTTTGAATGATCCGTCGAGCTCACGCCACTGAATATAATTATAACGATCTGTTCTTATAGAGTAACCTTCGAATTTTGCCCGAGGCCAACCGCGCGGATATTGGCTAAATACTGCTCTTTTCCAATCGCGGGTAGGCTCTTCTAGTAACGGTGCCACGCTGGTACCTTCCAGATAAGTTGGCAGTTCAATTCCTGCTAACTCGCAGAGCGTCGGGTAGATATCTACATATTCTACCAGAGCATTCGTCCGCTGAGGAGATACTAAACCCGGAGCGGAAATGATCATCGGAGCACGGGTAGAATTATCAAAATTTGTCGATTTACCCCAATGATCTTGCTCTCCCAAAT
>CAJWHF010000008.1 GCA_913041275.1 uncultured Opitutia bacterium | reverse complement strand
ATTTCGGAGTGTGGGCGTTCGCTTGGTCGTAAGATTGAGAGGAAAGTCCGGACACCGTAGGGCAGGATTCCCCGTGAAAGCGGGGGCGCGTCTAGGAAACTAGACGTGACGGATAGTGTCACAGAAAATATACCGCCCCAGGCATGTACTGGGGTAAGGGTGAAATGGGGAGGTAAGAGCTCACCGCTTCGAAGGTAACAATGAAGGCAAGAAAAACCCAATCCGGTGCAAGGCAAAATAGGGAATCGGGCGGCCCGTTCGATGATTCCGGGTATGTCGCATCTCACTTCGGTGGGAATGCCACTTCGGTGGCATAGATAAATGAACGCACATCCAAACGCTTCGGCGCGTGGTGGACAAAATCCGGCTTACAGCACTCCGAAATTGACACTTTCCCTCTTGACAGGGTGATTGAGTGCTCGCAATTTATGCTCCCTAATTTTACAGATATGGCTAATATTAAATCAGCAGTTAAGAATATCCGCAAGACACAGACACGTGCCCTGCGAAATAAACAAATTAAGAGTCGTCTAAAAACTTTTTCTAAAAAGGTTGATGCGGCTAGCGCTGCTGGCGACAAAGATGCTCTTGCGTCAGCATCCCGAGACTTTATATCAGCACTCGATAAAGCAGCTAAGACGGGTATTGTTCATGCCAACAAAGTGGCTCGTCAGAAGGCTCGCTGCGCACAATTGTTAGCTGCGTAGTTTTTTTATTTCTACCCCATTAGTACCCTCGCTTACGCTTGCCGTATCGAGGGTATTTTGTATCCATAAGTGGTGCATCAAAAATCAAAAAAAAATGCTGTTGGTTTTCCGCCTCCTATACTTGGCGAAAAGCCTCTGCGCCTTTCGGTACTAGCGGAAACAAACGATTGGCTGGCACTAGACAAGCCGATTGGATTTGGTACGCGTGCACATCCATGGGACGATGTACCCGATATAGATGGGGCGCTTAATATTCAGCTAGAAGCCGGTAAGCCGGAATTAGTTCGTAGAGGAGCGACACTTTTTGGTTCGATGTATTATCTCGATCCATCAGTATCTGGTGTTGCGGTTTTTGCCAAAAGTCGTGATGCGCTAGCGAATTTACGTAATCGTTTTGGTTCAGGGGAGAGTTCTTTTCGCTTTCAATTTATTTCGGCTTCCCAGTCTATTAATCAAGAACCGTATTTGGAATGTTCTGCGCCACTGTTACCGCATAATGTTAAGCCTAAAATGATCCCTTCCACTGCAAAGGGTAAAAAAGCTCTTACCAAATTTCAGCGTATTACTGAATCACCCAAAGGCTGGGTCCTCTGGGAAGCACGAGCGACCTTCTTTAGGCCCCATCAAATACGCGCGCACGCATCTGTATTGGGCATTCCTATATTGGGAGACGCCCTATACAATGGCCCAGAAGCTCCAACCCAGCGAGAACTTCACCCTAAAAAGCAGAGGTCAGGGCTAAATTTGCCGGCTTATCAAGGCCTTGCACTCCACCTAAATGAAGTAGATCTCAATTCTGACTGTGCTGAGGTCACGATTATGTCTGAACCACATAAACATCTTCGGCTATTACTGCGTCGTATGGAGCTTGCAGGCTAGGGCTTTCATGTTTTAAATCAAGAGTATGCTTTGAGGTGATACCTTGGCTTTATGCCCCCTATTGATTAGTTACTTGCTATTTAGGGGTGACTCCCTTTCTTTCTGCGGACTTTTAACAATCAAAAATGCTATGACTATTCCTGAATTACCTTTTTTATATCAATTCGCACAAGCCGCACCAGGTGGCGGTCTGGGTCAATTTCTTCCGATTATTCTGCTCTTTGCAGGTATGTGGTTTCTGATTATTGCACCGCAACGAAAGCGACAAAAAGCCCATGACAAAATGCTCACTGAGTTGAAGAGTGGTGACGAGATCGTTACTAGCGGTGGTGTGTATTGCACCATCACAAATGTAAAGGATGATAGATTTGTTGTTCGTATCGCAGATAATACCAAAATCGAGATCGGTAAAAGCTTTGTATCCACGAAGGTATCCTCCAGCGATGTCTAGAAACTTTTCTCTACAATTTTAAGCCTATAGTTTATTGCCCATGTCCGGAAACATTCTTTGGAAATTTCTTCTCACTGCTACCATCATATTCTGGTGTGTAATGAGTGTTACCCCTTTAAAGGATCGACCCTTTGAGGAATATATTGTAAGCCAAGTGACGGCTAATGAGTCCGACTTTGTAGATCTCCTCAAACGTTCAGGAATACGCGTCGAACAAGGCGATTCACCAACACTATTTATAGCTCTACGTGATATCGGCGTAGAAGAAGGAATAGATTTTTCTCAGTATTTTCCTCAAATTAATGTCGCGGATATCGCTAATCAAAATAAGCGCAATGATATTCTGCTAAAACATATCCTCAAAACTGCGCAGAGCCAACTTCGTCTTGGCCTAGACTTGAAAGGTGGCGTTGGAGTTACCTTAAAGATCGACGAATCGGCTCAGTCAGACCTAAGCGAGTTTGAACAAGCCGAGCAGTTGCAAGACGCGATAGATATTATGGCTGAGCGACTCGACGGTATGGGTGTTGCTGAACCAGTCATACGCCCAAGTGGCGAAGACGCGATAGAGATACAAATAGCCGGCCTATCGACTAAAGACAATCCTGAGGTGATCGATGCGATCAAAAAGCCCGCTAGACTTGAATTCCGTCGCGTGCACCCAGAACTAAGGCCAGACACAACACCTAAGAGCCGATATCCTGTAGGCTATGAGGTGCTCGCAGAGGAAATTGAAGATCGTCGTAGTGGTGAGGTCTATGAACGTCGCCAATTTGTAAAACTCATTCCAGAAGCAACAGGAGAAATCGTCGATGACGCATTTGCTTCCCAGACGCAGACAGGAGGCTTCCAAATTAATCTGCAAATGACAGCGCAAGGCGCTGAAATATTACGCCGAGTCACTGAAAATATGGTCGGTGAACCTCTTGCCGTTGTTTTAGATGGGAAGCTTTACTCCGCACCTACTATACAGAGCGTACTTTCTAAAAACGCGCAAATTACAGGTAGCTTCTCTCAACGCGAGGCGATTGAACTAGCTAATGTCCTGAACAACCCTCTATCGGTTGAACTTCGAGTCGACGAGATGTATGAGGTAGGACCCACTATGGCCGCTGATGCCCGTGAGAGTTCTGTCAATGCTGGTCAGTATGGCGCAATACTAGTAGTTGCCTTCATGATTTTATACTACGCGCTTGGTGGCCTTGTGGCTGTACTTTCAGCCGTGATAAACATAAGTATCGTTCTTGGTGTTCTGGCCAGCCTAGGTGCGACTTTGACTCTCCCAGGTGTTGCGGCACTCGTATTGACATTAGGTATGGGTGTGGATGCTAATATTCTTATTTTTGAACGCCTGCGTGAAGAGCTTCGTACTGGTAAAAGCATTAAGAACGCTACCGCAAGTGCTTTTGAGAAAGTGACCTCTACTATTGTCGATGCCAACGTGACTACTTTGATCACGGCATCGATTCTTATATGGCTAGGCACAGGCCCAGTTAAAGGCTTCGGTGTCACTTTAGCTATAGGTATTTGTGCCTCAATATTCTGTGCGCTTGTCGTGACTCGATTTCTTGTCGATTTCATTGTTCACCGCATAGGCGTTTCTAATATTCTAGGACTTAGCCTCCTCCCGGTAAAGAAACTCGATTTTTTCCGATATAGAAAGCCCGCTTTTGTAGCTTCTTGGCTAATCGTTTTCGTAGGTGTTTTCAGTGTAGCTATCCACCATAAAAATATTCTTGGTAAAGATTTTACGGGGGGTGACGAAATGACGATCGCTTATTCCGAGCTCATTGATACTAATGAAATTTCTAATGCGGTGACTGATCAAGAAATCAATGATATCACTGTCAGTTATCAGAGTTTAATCGGCGAAAATCGTGAAGTGCTTAAGATTCAAACACCTTTTGATCAAGCACGCCCTACACTTGAAATTTTGCAAAATGCTTTTCCAGATGCAGGATTTGAAGAGGCTGGTATTAATCAGATTGGCGCATCAGTTTCTAAAGACATTCAGTGGAATGCCCTGCTTTCTGTAATTTGTGCTCTTGGCGGTATTCTGCTTTATGTGGCACTAAGGTTTGAAGTTGGATATGGAGTCGGTGCCGTCGTTGCTACGGTTCATGACGCGCTCATGACGATAGGTATCTTCGTAATTTTTGGGCAATTAGATATCTTTGTAAGTGGGCAGTTCACCGCCCCGATGCTTGCTTCGATTCTCATGATTGTGGGTTACTCGATAAATGACACTATTGTTGTATTTGACCGAATAAGGGAAGAATTAGACCTTAATCCTGGTACTGATTTGCGCTCAATTATCAATTTGGCGATTAGTCGCGTTTTTTCCCGCTCGTTGCTGACCTCTATCACAACTCTCTTGGCCGCTGTATCCCTTTATGTTTTCGGAGCTGGCGTAATCAATGACTTCGCTTTTGTGTTCATCGTAGGTATCCTTGTGGGAACATTCTCCTCAATCTTTATTGCCAGCCCAGTATTTTATTGGTGGCACAAGGGCGATCGTCGTCACGTTCAGGAGCGTCAGTTCACGCCTAAGCGTTACGAGTGGGAAAGTCAGAAAGAATCTAGTTAGATTTGAATGCTTTGGAACTGCACCGAGATTGATGAGCGTAAGGCTTCTACGCTAGCTCAGAGCATTTGCTTATCTAATGTAGTTGCTCGGATACTAGTCGAGCAGGGTATAACGCAAGCAGAAGATGCGGAGGAGTTTCTTCGTCCTCGTTTGGCTCAACTAGATGATCCTTTCGCTATAAAAAACCTCAAGTCCGCTGCTAAGCGAATCGAGAAGGCTGTCGAGGATAAGGAGTCGATCGTAGTTTTCGGTGATTACGACGTAGACGGGGTGACTAGCACAACCCAGATGGTGAGTATGTTGCGCACCCTAGAACTTACGCCAAAATTTTGCGTACCTCGACGATTAGATGAAGGCTATGGCTTGAGTCTTGAGGCTATTGAGCGTGTTTTCGATGGGCAAATTCCGCAACTTTTTATAGCCCTTGATTGTGGCACTAATGCTCACGAGTCGATCGCATATCTGCGCGAATTGGGTATCGATGTAATTGTTGTCGACCACCACCAGACAAAGACCCAGGCGCCCGAGGATTGCATTTTCATTAATCCCCATGTAAATGATCAAAAAGATGCCCCTTGGCGTAACTTATGTACAGCTGGGTTGGTCTTCAAACTACTCCACGGGCTCCTGAAGCTACGCCGCCAAGCCGATGACCCTCGAGTAGAAAGAATTCAGCTCAAGGATTATTTAGACCTTGTAGCTATGGGAACCGTGGCTGACTTAGTTCCTTTGCAAGGAGAAAATCGCATTCTTTCTTGGTTTGGTTTAAAACACTTGCGTGCCAATGATCGCGCAGGTGTTCGCGCCTTAGCTGAGGTTGCAGGAATCGACAGCTGCCAAGAAATGGTTAGTTCTGATATTTCTTTTAAAATCGCACCCCGAATCAATGCAAGTGGTCGACTAGCTGATGCCTCATTACCGATTGAACTACTTTTACAGGATGATTATCGCAGTTGCATAAACATAGCAGAGCGGCTTGATGAAATAAATAAAGAACGACAGATCATAGAGCGGGGTATAGCCAAAGTTGCTGAACAACGCGCAGCGTCTGAATTTGCAGATGCGCCTGGTATTATACTTTTTAGCGAGGATTGGCATCCTGGTGTGGTGGGTATTGTGGCCAGTCGTGTGAGTCGCCGCTTTCATAAGCCCTGCGTGATTCTCGGTGCTGAGGGTGAGCTCGCTAAAGGCTCGGGACGAAGTGTGGCTTCGGTAAACCTAGTTGAAGTTTTTCAGCGCTGTACTCATTTATTAGAGCATTGGGGAGGACATCCCATGGCTGCGGGTGTTTCACTTAAATCATTAGATGTAGCGGCGTTTACAAAATGCTATTTAGAGAGCCTTGAGGCTCTCTACCCAGGTGGTTTACCTGAGCCATCCATTGAAATATCTACATGGTTAGAAATGGGTGACTTGAATGAATCATTGCTCGAAGAGCTCGATCGCTTGCATCCGTTCGGTCAAGGAAACCGCGAACCTATTTTTGGTCTTCGTGATTTGGTGCTAGAAGACTCACCCGATTCTTTTGGCGATGGAAACTTTCGCTTTCGATTGCCCGCTCAAGCTGGTGCTAAGCGTGGCATATCTGGCATTGCGTGGCAGCTTGGAGAGCCACCAAAAATAGGTAAAGCTGTAGACATGGCATTTCGCTTTTCTTGGAATTATTGGCGTAATAATCGCTATCCACAGCTAACTTTGATCGACTGGCGCTTTTCTAAAGATCGTTAATAGGTGAATAGGAAGTAGCCTTAGTTGTTTTAATTACACAATTGATTGTCATAGTCTGAGAGATTACTTATTAGTCAGTATATGAAAAAGATCTTTATTTCTGGGTGTTATGATATTCTTCATGGGGGACACATCCAATTCTTTAAGGAAGCTCGCGCACTAGGTGATCACCTCACCGTATGCTTTGCCTCTGATGAGGTGCTCTGGGAGCACAAAAAACGTCAGTCCTCTATCCCGCAGGATCATAAACTTGTTCTCATGGAATCACTCGATATTGTGGACCAAGTAGTAATTGGTGGCTCTCAGGAGTTAGGGTTAGATTTCAAGGATCATTTTCTTAAGATTAAACCTGATATTTTGGTTGTAACAACAGACGACCAATATGCTGATAAAAAGCGCGCACTTTGTGCCGAGGTAGGTGCTGAGTATGTGGTACTGCCTAAAACACCGCCTGAATTTACCCCTATCTCCACCTCTTCTATTGTATGCAAAATCCGCACGCCCGTTTTTGCTCCACTAAGGGTTGATTTTGGTGGAGGTTGGCTTGATGTTCCGCGTTATGCTCGCAATGGGTGCTTTATCGTAAACTGCGCTATATCTCCGCTCGTTTCACTCGCAGATTGGGATTATGAGAAAAAATCAGGATTAGGTGGTAGTGGTGCTTGGGCATTACTTAATGGTCGTGACGGGGTCGAATCCGAGCTAGAGTTAGGGGTTGGTTGGCAGGATCCCGCCATTATCCGTGAGACTGGGCTTTGCGTTTGGCGTAGCGGCAAAAAACCCATACTCGAATTTAAACGTAATGGAGACTTCCTTAACGGTCTTATGGCACTTCACTATACTGAAATAGCTCACGATACCCCAGCTAATGCGGATAACGATCGTGACTACGACCAGATCGAAGCTGCTGGTCACTTGGCGCAAGAAGGTGTTATAGAGGCCAACCTGAATAAACTGGGTGCAGCAGTCGACTTAAGCTATAAAATGCAGCTTAAAGAAGGTATGCCAAAATTATCTGATGCCTCAGGCTGCATTGGGCGTAAATATTCTGGAGGTGGATGGGGCGGATATGCGCTTTATCTTTTTAGTAACAAAGGGGACCGTGATAGTTTTGTTGCAAAATCTAGCAACAACAGGGCGATTGAGCCGTTTATTACGATTCGCTAGATCTCTTAGCTTTTATTCTTTACGACTTTAGGGATGCGATCAGTTTATTTGTTAAGTCAACTAAAGGAAGACCTTTCCGAATTCTGATCACTAAAAAAATGAAAGTAATTGATACTATTCGTCTTAACACAGAAGCACTAGTTGGGGAGGCTGAGCTCGAGGAGCGCCTCCACGGCAGTAAGCCCTTGCGAGTCAAATTAGGCGTTGATCCGACTAGACCTGATCTCACTTTTGGGCATCTGGTTGTTTTTAAGAAACTTCGCCAATTTCAAGATTTCGGTCATGAAGCGATTCTTATAATTGGCGATTTCACCACTTTAATTGGTGACCCCTCTGGTCGCTCTAATACTCGTCCTATTTTAACTAAGGAAGAGATTAGAAGTAATGCACAAAGCTATCTAGACCAAGCATTTAAGATTCTAGATAAAGAAAAGACCTCGGTTTTTTACAATAGTGAGTGGTTCGATAAGATGAACTTTGAAGACTGCCTAAAGTTATCGCGTAAAATGACAGTTGCTCGTATGTTAGAACGCGATGATTTTTCAAAGCGCTACGCCAATCAAGCTCCTATTTCTATCGTCGAGTTCCTCTATCCACTAATTCAGGGGTATGATTCGCTAGTGCTTAATGCAGATGTCGAAATTGGCGGAACCGACCAGCTCTTTAACATGCTTGTCGGTCGTGCGTTGCAAAAAGATGCGGGTAAGCTAGAGCAGGCAGTGCTTACGATGCCACTTTTAGTCGGCCTAGATGGCTCGAAGAAAATGTCTAAGAGTGCGGACAACTATATCGCTTTTACTGACAGCCCTAAAGAGATGTTTGGTAAGATTATGTCTATTAGTGATGAAACGATGTGGGATTACTACCGTTTACTACTTGATTTCGCTGCCGAAAAAATTGAGAAGTTGAAGACTGGGCACCCCATGGATGCTAAGAAGAGCCTGGCTTCGTCTCTAGTTGGTCAGTTTCACTCAATGCAGTCTGCCAAGCATGAATTAGAACAGTTCGAGCAAGTTTTTTCTCGAAATAAGTTACCTGATGACATGCCAACATTTACATGGAATAGTTTGTTAGGTGACGAGGCTAGCGGACCTCTTTTTGAAATTATGGCTAAATCTGGCCTATTTGAGAGCAAAGGAGCAATACGAAGACTAATACAGCAAGGTGGGGTCAAAGTAGATGGCGAGAAGCAAGAAGATCCAAATCGTGAGCTTTTTCCCTCTGATGGTGAACAAATCTTTCAAGCGGGAAAGCGTATCTTCTTTAAACTGCTTGGTTAAATCTGCTTATATGTCCTGATTGCAAGGAGTTCAACTAGCTATTTCTGGTTTAGACTTATACTCTTGTGGTAATCGTTTGACATTCAAAATCTTTCATAGAAAAACTTAATACGTAATATAAATTTATAGCATTTTAATCAATTACCTACTGTGTTCGGAATTCTATCAAACGACATCGGCATCGACCTTGGCACTGCCAACACGCTCGTTTTTGCTAAGGAAAAAGGCATCGTTCTTCGCGAACCAAGTGTGGTAGCCATCTATACTTCTACGAAAAAGGTTTGTGCTGTTGGTTCTGAAGCGAAAAAAATGCTGGGACGTACGCCCGGTAACATTACCGCTATTCGGCCGATGAAAGATGGTGTGATTGCTGATTTTGAAATCACCGAAGCAATGCTTCGGTATTTCATTAACAAGGTAAACCGAAAAAAAACTTTTGTAGCCCCCCGAATCATAGTCGCTGTGCCTTCTGGGATAACCGAGGTAGAGCGCCGTGCAGTAAAGGATTCAGCAATACGAGCTGGTGCTCGTGATGTTGTGCTTCTTGAAGAACCAATGGCTGCTGCAATAGGCGTAGGTCTTCCAATTGACGAACCTGCTGCTAATATGATAGTAGATATTGGTGGGGGAACAACCGAGGTAGCTATCATTTCTTTAGCAGGGGTTGTCTACACAAAGAGTATCCGTGTCGGTGGTGATGAAATAGACAGTGCTATTATAGCGTACATGAAGCGCGCCTACAATTTGATGATTGGTGAGCGTACCGCAGAAGAAATTAAGATCAGAATTGGTTCCGCATTTCCTTTGGAAGAAGAAGTATCTATGGAAGTGCGCGGCCGAGATTCAGTCGCGGGCCTTCCTAAGACCATTACAATTACTTCGCAGGAAATTCGCGATGCCCTATCTGATACCATCGCATCGATAGTCGATCTCGTGCGTAATGCCCTGGAACGCTGCCCCCCTGAATTATCTGCTGATCTAGTAGATCGTGGGTTCTTTATAGCTGGTGGTGGTGCCTTGATTCGGGGCCTGGACCAACAACTTAGTGATGCTACTGGTCTACCTGTAGTAATCGCTGATGATGCGCTCAGTGCCGTGGCAAACGGAACTGGTATGGTCTTAGACGAACTGGCCTTTCTTCTGAAAGACCTCACTGGGAACCCCAAAATATAGTGTAATACCGTGGCGAATGTACGCCTCGATAAGATTAAACCCTTGGTTGCGTTAGCTGCCTTCTTATTTGCTTGGTGGGCCATACCAACAACGGTTAAATCTTATCTTAAGGCAGGATTTACTGAATTTCAGTCGCCGGCTTGGGTAGCTACATCCTATCTAGATGATCTCGAAGGCTTTTGGGCGAGACGAAGTCATTCAAAAGTTGAACTTATCGAAGCGGGTAGGGAAGTGGCGCGCGCTAAGTCACATTATCAGTTTCGTGCCCAGCGAACTCAATCACTTGAGCAGGAGATATCACGCTTGGAAACGATTCTACATTTACCGAGTCGTCGTGAGTTTCGCTATGAAGTGGCTCGTGTTGTTCGTCGGGATCTTAACTACTGGTGGCAGCATATTATTATTCGTAAAGGAAAGGATTATAATATTCCAAAAGGAGCGGCCGTGGTATTTGCAGGGGGGGTTGTCGGACGTGTGATCGAGGTGAATGCTTTCACTAGTCGCGTTGAGTTAGTTACTAGCCCTAACTTTCGTATGGCCGCTAATTTTGAAGGTGATGGGCGTCCAGTTATTTACCAAGGAGTGGCTCAGAGTGGTTTTGGTAATCCCATTGGTTCGGTTCGTGATGCGCCTAAAGATTCACATGCTAGCACACTAACGCCACTTAAACTGGTTTCTACTCATTTGGGGGGAACATTTCCTGCTGGTCTAGTAATAGGCCAGGTCTCTTGGCTGGAACCCGGCATTACTGGGATCTTCCAAGCTGGTTCTGTAGAACTTGATTCTCGTCTTCTAAGCCTCCATGAGGTCGCTGTTTTAATACCTTTACACCCAATCAATTTGCCAAGTGATGATCTTTGATTTACGAGCCATTCTATTATTTGGATCCAATGTACTTCTATTATTTCTAACGCTAATAGCTAATTCAGTATTGTCTGGTTGGTCCATTTATATGCTGCTACTAGGCCCTATGTTAGTGTTTCCCGTACTTTACCTTCGCCATCAGCACTATTTTATTTGTACACTATGCACAGGATTATGGTGTGACGCTGCTCTACCTTCACCTTTTGGGCTGTTTACAATACTCTTCCTCATTGTTGGAGCATTAATTTTTCAGCTACGGATTCGCTTTCGCGCCGATCAGAATTATCATCCTATATTGCTATCACATGGGATAAACTTTTTCTGTATAGTAATTGTTTCCATCTGCATGAGTACAGAGTATCTATTAAGTGTTGGTTTTTGGCTGCATTTTCTAGTGATTACAATCGCCTCGCACCTTACGCTTTTGATAGTATCCCCTTGGTTTTTTAATTTTGAACGTATGCTTTTTGCCCTCTTTCATATGGATGATGAACCCGAAGATTATCCGACTCTTTAAAGTTTTGAATATTACTGAATGAATCAATATGACGTTCATCGCGGTGAAAATCCCCGCATAATATTTTTCTTTTGGATCGTAATTCTGGCCTCAATTACACTCGTTCTAGGTCTCGCTTGGAGACAATTAATCGCCAACCAGAAATATGAGGCAATAGAGAAGCGCCAGACTGAGCGTCGGATCTTAAAGCCTGGGCCGCGGGGGGATATTTACGACCGAAAGGGGAACCTTCTTGTTGGTAATAGACCGCACTATTCGGCTGTAGTTTACTTAGATGACCTGCGCCGCGAGTTTCGTTCAGAGTACTCGAAGATAATTCGAGCTGAGCGTGAACGCATAAGAAAGGCCTATGATCTGCGCCCAAAGAATGAGCGCGCGGGAGTCGCTCCTCCGGCACCAAATTATAACGAACTTCAATGGGTTGCTAGAAAGAATGTAATCGAGATTTACATCGACAAAATCAATGTGATAACAGGGCGTGAAGATACTATAACCACGCGAGCAATCATTAGGCATTTTAATGAACAACTACTCTTACCGCTCGTTCTAGTCGAAGATTTAACCGCAGATCAATATGCGCGCTTGATTGAGCAGGTTCCAGTGCAGTCTCCGATTAAGATACACACTGATACTGCTCGCTACTATCCTTATGGAGCCGCTGCTGCGCACACACTTGGATACGTGCAGAAGGTCAACCCTGACCCAAGCGAAATTATAGACGATGGGCTTAAAACTTTCACCTTTAAAACAAAGCAAGGAAAGACTGGTATTGAGCGTTCTTTTGATGAACATTTATCTGGTACGACTGGGCACGAAATATGGCGAGTGGACCCCCTGGGCTTTCAAGATGCATTGCTCTACCAAGAGGCTCCTAAACAAGGAGAGAACTTTATATCTAGTATCGATATCGATCTTCAGATTGCAGCTGAAACTGCTCTAGGTAATCGAACTGGAACTGCTATAGCCCTCGATGTAAAAACTGGTGAGGTACTCGCTATAGCTAGTCACCCTGGATATGACCTGAACGACCTTAGCCCCTACATTCCGCGTAAAGTATTTGATAAGATAAATGAGCAGGGCGCATGGATGAACCGTTCGCTGCAGCTGTCCTACCCCCCTGGTTCAACGTTCAAATTATTATCAGCCATCGCAGGTCTTAGGAAAGGTACCATAAATACTAAAACTCAACACAATTGCCAGGGTGTCTTTCCCCTTGGAAACCGAATCTTTAGCTGTCATGCGCGTAATGGTCACGGTTTGGTTGATTTAGCTACAGCAATAGAAGGTAGCTGTAATATATTTTTTTATGCTGAAGGGCTCCGTATAGGTATCGATGAGCTAAGTGCGGAAGCACAACGTTTTGGTCTTAATGAAAGAACTGGAATTGAAGTTCCCTACGAGACTGGGCGTCTGGTTGTGCCTACTAAAGATTGGAAGAGAGAAATAATAGGAGAGGGTTGGATGCTCGGCGATACAGCTAACACTGCAATCGGCCAGGGCTTCTTACTCGTCACGCCCCTACAAATGGCTAATTTGATTGCTTCTATTGCTCGAGGTGAGACCCGCACCCAACCTACTTTACGTGCCTTATCTGCTGAAGAGGCTAAGCGAGTCGATCATGGTGGTGAGCCTATTGGCCTTACGCCTAGGCAACATGTTGAACTTTGGGAGGGTATGGAACGTGTAGTTAGTAACAGTGGCACAGGACGACTAGTCCAAATCGATGGATTACGAATCGCAGGTAAGACAGGTACCGCGGACTTCCGCGCTCATGGTAAAGAGGTTAACCTTGCATGGTTTCTAGGACTTGCTCCGGTAGAAGATCCGCAGATCGCTATAGCTGTTATGGTTGAGGGCACTAGTTCTAGCGATAGTTATCACGGTGGATCGACTGCGGGTCCAGTCGCGAAAGATATCTTTTTAGAATTTATCGAGCACTATCCTGAGCGTGCGGGTTTAGCATTTAAATACTAATGCACTTTATGATTCTTAATTTTAAATATTGGGGCTTATTTTGTGGTATCCTGACTGCTCTATTATGGGTGCTTTCAATTCCACCATTTGACTTTCCTGAGGCGGCTTACATCGCTTTTGTCCCGCTCTTTTTATGGCTCTACACAAAGCCTGCACAGCAATCTGTATGGATAGTTGGATTGGCTACGGGCTGGTTGAGCTGGTTCGTGATTCTCATTTGGCTAAGGCATGTCACTTGGTTCGGCACCATTGCGTTAAGTGGTGTACTTGCTTTGTTTTTTGCTAGCTGGCTATACTTAGGTAGTAGCCTTCTGCACCACATTGAAAAGCGAAACATCTTGTTACGCGCGCTCTGTTTTGCTGGGTTGGCAGGGGCTTGGGTTGTACTTGAATGGTCACGAACTTGGTTCCTTTGGGGGTTCCCATGGGCGCCCCTCTCTTTAAGCCAGTGGCAGCGACCAGTTGTCTTGCAGATTGCTGCTTGGACAGGTGCTTACGGAGTATCTTTTCTAATTGTCTTCTTTAACCTGTGTCTGGCGCAAACACTACGCCAGCGCTTCGTTCAAAAAAAAGGTGCGCTATGGATGGGCTTTTTTAGCTCGGATCTTTACTTGGGATTATCCGCTCTATTTTTTTGTATCTATGTATTCTTTTACTCTTTACCAGCACGAGATAGTACTGATGAAATCTTAACTGCAGCTGTAGTGCAGCCCTATATTCTTCCTGATCTGAAATGGGAAATAGATCGTAATTTAGAAAATTTAGAAGCACTTGAGCGACAAACACTTTTTGTTTCTACCTTGGAAAGTGATATCATTCTTTGGCCTGAGTCCGCAACGCCTTGGCCGATAATTGGCAGCCAACAAATACGCATACGCCTGGAGCGTCTGGTCAATGAGATCAATAAGCCCATACTTATGGGTAATATTTCTGAAGACACTAAGACAGGTGAATGGAGCAACGGTACTTTCCTGGTTGAACCAGAGTCAGGATTATCAGAGCAATTCTATACTAAACGAGAGTTGGTCCCCTTCGGTGAATATGTCCCTCATCCTTTTGGATTTATACGAAAAGTAGTACCATTAAATGGCAGCTTTGTGCCTGGTGATAATGTTGGACTCATTGACCTAGAATTAGGCATGTCTAGTACCCGAGTTGGATCTTTAGTTTGTTATGAAGATGCTTTTCCAGCGCTGGCTAGAGAGAGCGCTAGTAAGGGCGCGAAGTTATTTTTTGTTGCAACAAATGATGCATGGTACGGCGAGGAGGGTGCAGCTGAGCAACACGCCGCGCACTCAGTTCTTCGTGCTGTAGAGAATCGCCGTCCTGTAATACGTGCGGGTAATGGGGGATGGAGTGGATGGATAGATAGCTACGGCACTGTTCGCGATGTTTTAGTCGATTCAGACGGAAGCATTTATTTTCGTGGAGGGGGCGCTTTTACTATTTTTCAATATAAAGAATGGGCGCGGCAGCAAAGTTATTACACGCGTCATGGTGATTGGTTTGTAAGCGCTTCAGCTGGACTGGCGCTAGCAGCTTTAGTCCTGTTCCGAAAACTTAATTAAATCAAAAATAGGGCTTAAAATTTATTTTAGCACTAGCAGTAGCTACATAGATATTTTATCTTATCAAGTAGGATGCAATGTAAATGCCTCAGAATTAGTGTTCTTATATGGAGCGAATTTGAGTACTATCGATTAGCTTCTCACCCGCATACATCTTGGTTATAACTACAATAGGATCTTCGTCCATTACCCATTTACCGTCCTTTAGTCGTTCGAAGGATCGTTGTATTGTTGTCTCATGGTCGTGATCAAAGTCCATTAGAAAAGGTTCAACTCCTCTCATGATAAGTAATTGTTTGAAGAGTATTTTGTTATCTGTAAAAGCGTAGATTGGTACATTTGGCCTTAGGGAAGAGAGTTTTTGCGCAAATATACCTCGCCGGGTGAAGACGACTAGTGAGCCACCTAAGTCATGAGCTAGGTATGCAGCCGAACGTAGCATTTTAGATCGAGGTAAACGCAGGATCAGGTCTTTGCGAAGCGCTTGTTGTTGTTCTTCTTCGATACGCTTTGCGATACGTTGTATCGTTTCCACACATTCTACCGGATACTTTCCGATGGTCGTTTCCCCGGATAGCATCACACAGTCCGCTTGCTCACGTATTGCATTAGCGATGTCGGTGACTTCTGCTCTTGTCGGGATAGGAGACTCAATCATCGATTCTAGCATGTGTGTGGCTACGATGACTGGTTTAGTCCCTTGTATACAGCTGCTAACTGCCCGAGCTTGAATCACGGGCAGATCTTCGAAAGGGCATTCGATTCCTAAATCGCCACGAGCAACCATTAGACCATCTGAGGCCTTAATGATACCATCCAGATTAGAAATCGCTTGTTGATCTTCGATCTTAGCAATTATTTTGGCCTCTGAGTTGTGCTTATCTAAATAGGCATGAAATTCCTCAAGGTCTTTTGGTTCACGCACAAACGAAAGAGCGAAAAATTCGATATCTTGTTCTATACCTACATCGACGTCACCTTGATCTTTTTCTGTTAATGCAGGAAGGTTTACACGCACACCTGGTAGATTAATGTGACGACGATTCCCCATAGAGCCTGGTATAATAACTTCGCAACGTACAGTTGTGCCTGTAATCTTTTTAACACTAAGGCGAATTAAGCCACTGTCCACGAGTACGGTATCACCTGGATTTATATCGCTTGCAAATCCGGGGTAATTAACGTCCACACGATAAACGCCCTCTGGAGATATACTTCCAGTACCTTCCCCGTAGGTAAGCTCGATAGTATCTCCCGCTTCTAGATCGAAGGCCTTAGGGACGTCCCCTGTTCGAATTTCAGGACCTTTGACATCCATCATAATTGCTATGTGGCGTCCTACTTTGTCGCACACTTTACGCACACGATGTATTATTTCCCGTGACCATGCATGATCCGCATGCGCCATATTTATTCGGCATATATCAACGCCAGTATGAATTAGTTTTTCTAGTACCTCTTCACTATCTGTAGCAGGTCCGATTGTAAAAATGATCTTAGTTTTATGTGTTTTATTATTCATAGGATAATATTCAGTTACTGATCGTAGATACGGGAGGATTGATTCCACTTTCTGGATCTACAATTTCAATTATAATGGGTCCTAATAGAGAGCCGAATTTTTCGCGAACTAATTCGATATTATTACAGTCTTTACTCAGATGTGCCAAGTAGACGTTTTGGAGCAAACTTTCTTTTGAGAGTTCTTCAATTAACTCGTATGCAGCTTGGTTGGATAGGTGCCCATGGCGTCCACGAATTCGCTGTTTGGTGGACCAAGGACGACGTTTGTCTAGTTCTAGCATCTCATCGTCATAGTTAGCTTCTAGTACGAGTATTTGCACCTTTCTAAGGTGCTCGCGCACATGTTCTGGCACATAACCGAGGTCAGTGACCCATGCTAAGCTACGTGGAGGGCTAAATAAGTCACCATCATCGCCCCATTTAAAAATGTAGCCAACCGGATCGTAGGCATCGTGGGGAAGCGAAAAGGAGCGCACGGATAGGTCCCTAAAGCTAAATTCGGTTCCTGTCTGAAATACCTGCCAATTGGCTTGCTTGGTAAGTTTAGCCTGGACGGCATCTGCCGTGTCACGATTAGCAAATACTGGTAAGTCAGCGCGTTTAGATAGCCCACGGATTCCCTCACAGTGATCGCTGTGCTCGTGGGTAAGAAAGACAGCATCTATTGAGTCAATAGACTCTCCTACATCTTTAAGTAGTCTTCCGATCCGTTTCGCTGATATCCCTACATCTATTAATATCTTGCTTTGGCCTGTATGCAGAAGTGCACAATTACCACCACTGCTAGAAGCTAAAATTTGAAATTCAACAGACATAAAGCATATATTTATCAATATTACGTGCTTGATCAAAGTATTTTTCGACGCTTGCCACCGAGTTAGTTAATATTTTTTGTTCATTTCTTGTTTTATCGTGCGCTAAGCTTGCTCTTGAGCTATACTTTATCTGTTAGTTGAATATTATATACTCTTACGTTATAGATCTGAGATTAAATGAAATCTGAATCCAGTCCTAATCCTTCGTGCCAAGATAGTACCTCTGTGTCAAAACCCACTAAGGTGTATGACCGTGAATTTGTCCCTACCGTCGAGTATCGGGCATCATTACCTGATATGCAAAACGCTGATGCACAACAAATTTATGGTGCGAATGTCCCTATATTAAACGTCGGGATCTCTAATTTTCGTATCCCCCTACTCTTTATCACCGAAAGTTCGGATACACTCACGCTGGAAACTTCTGTCACTGGAACTGTCTCACTTGAGGCCGATCAGAAAGGGATTAATATGTCCCGAATCATGCGAGTTTTCTACACCTTCCAGAAACGAATTTTTACTCCTGATTTACTTAAGGAGATTTTACTTCAGTATAAGGATGAGATCAACGCACAATCTGCTCGAGTCAGACTTTCCTTTGAGTACCCTATACTTAAAACTAGTCTACGTAGTGGCTTAGATGGCTGGCAGTATTATCGTTCTGCCTACGAAGGAAGAATAGATAATTCAGATCGTTTCCGTAAGTATATTCACTTTGATTTTATTTATTCATCTGCCTGTCCTTGCTCTTCCGAGCTATCAGAGCACGCGCGTGAAAGTCGTGAAGTTTTTGGTATTCCGCACTCACAACGCAGTACGGCCCGTGTTAGTGTCGAGATATCTGAAAACGCGCACTTAAGTATAGAGCGGATACAAGAGTTGTGCCTCGAAGCCCTGCAGACGGAGACCCAAGTTATGGTCAAGCGAGAAGACGAGCAGGCATTTGCTGAAATGAATGGAGCTTACACTAAATTCGTTGAGGATGCCGCCCGCTTGTTACATGAACAGTTAAATAGTGAGCCAAAAATTGCCGATTTCCAAGTAGCCTGCGCTCACTTGGAGTCTCTGCACTCGCATGATGCCGTAGCCGTGATCAATAAGGGTATCCCTGGCGGCTATAATGGGGACTACGAAGACTTCGGATCTTTAATTCGCTAGACCCAAATTGGTATACAACCTAGCGTTTGTACGTGCAATAGACTATTTTATACTAATCTTTGCGGTACCGGATCCCCTAGGGCGTAAGCGTTCGCCTGCATGCTCAATCTGTAGATTTTCACCGGCGGTAAATAGGATATCAACTGCACCATTTTTTACTAGAGTTATGCTTTCGCCCTCACTCATAGTTTTGCGCATTAACTCTTGGTTGTCTGATTGTTGTTTTACTAGCACATAGACAGTGCCGCTAGCAATAAGCGTGATGCTTTCACTGCCAGTGTCTTCTGTTTGTGAAGGTTCAGAGGATTGCGCCTCGATTGTTTCTTCTTGAGTTTCCGAAGAGTCAGTTAATGCGTCCGATTTGTCGCTACCTAGGATTGCCCATATTAAGCCAAATACGACAAATACTAAAGCGAGTGTACCTACAAAAATAAGGCCGATTTTCATATAAAATGTTTTATCAGCATCTTCTTCCTCTGCATCTTGTGAAGTATTGCCACGCGTAGGCTTAGTAGTTACATGGCCGTAGGAGGCGTGCTCATCGGATTCTTCACGACCATTATTATCCGTACCATTGGTTTTTTTAATTTCCATTTGGCCAAACAGCTCTACACCCCCTTCTTTTTCTTTGCGAGTATCGCCTAAGAGCTGAGCTTCGTAGTCAGTTAGTAGCTTTTCGACATCCAACTTCAAATATCGGGCATAGTTTTTCAGGAAGCCCCGCTTGTAAATGTCCGGCAGGTCAAAATCCATCTTGTTCTGCTCAATGTACGCAAGGAAGTCGCTGCGAATTTTGGTTGCCTCTGCTGCTTCGCGCAGAGAAATACCCTTTCGCTGACGTGCTTCTTCTAGTTGTCCACCTATAGTTTGCATCATGGCTAATAAAAGAAAGTCTTAACTTTCCAGGCAAGTAAAGACTCTAATTTTAACATCTTACTTAATCTTGATGCAAGTTTTGAGCCTATCAATAACACCTGAAGAAATCACGCATTAGATAGCGTAAATTGTAAGTCTCCCCATTCGCCATCAATACGGCTGTCTACGCAGATATTTAAATTGGAACGGTAGCTTGTAAATTGCTCGCTGTAGTGCCCGCATACTTGATCGAGCTCTTTAGTCAGAATTCCGCTTAGTACTAGTGTACCACTATTTTTTAGGCTGTTAACTAGGTAAGGACTATGTGGTATAAGAACCTCCGTGTGTATATTAGCTAATATTAGATCGCCCTGTGCATCGCTTTTGAAGCCATTTGAGAGTCCGGCTACTGCGAAATCAGGTGGATCTAGGTGTGCATTTTCAGTACAGTTAGTTTGGCAGACTAAGATTGCTTCAGGATCGAAGTCGAATGCGTAGACATTCTTGAAGCCTAATGCAGCACCTGAGAGTGCAAGCACACCCGATCCGCATCCCGCATCAATTAACGAGTGACTACTTATTGCTCCCGAATACTTATCATAGTAGTCTAGCAGTCGACGAGCACATAGGCGAGTCGTCTCGTGCGCTCCCGTCCCAAAAGCCATACCTGCATCTATATAGACAACTGCAGATCCCTCAGGCGCTTCGCTACAAGAGCGCTCCCATAGTGGTATCCAGTAAAGTTGACGGTCATTCCAAGGTTTGACGAATTTCTTATAGGCATTCTGCCAGTCGGCATCTGTAATTATAGTCTTTTCGAATTTATCAGGTAGATTTGGAAATTCTCTACGTAGTATTTTGAGTGCTTCGGTAGCAGTTTTTAAATCAGGAAATATCCCGAAGATGTAGTAGGGGTCCTGAATTTCTCCCTGAATTATTCCCCAATGTTCAGATTCAGTTTCCAGGAAGTAGTCTCCTAGCATTTCAACTAGTTCGTCGGCAATTTTACCTCTTAGTTCAATTTGATTACTCATCCTTTGCAATGTACTCAAATAGCATTACTCAGATGTGATACGACTTCAGGTAGTAGCTGATGCTCAGCTACATGAACTTTCCTAGTCAAAAGTTCCATCGTGTCAGATTCATCAATACGGACTTCTTTTTGGCTAATAATAGGACCTGCATCTAATTCGGGTGTGACCCAGTGTACTGTACAGCCTGTAATTTTGACACCGTATTCAAATGCTTGTTGGATGCCATCCATACCCGGGAAACTAGGTAGTAGGCTAGGGTGTAGGTTAATCACACGACCTTTAAAAGCATCGATGAGTGGACTGCTAATGATACGCATAAATCCTGCTAAGACTATCAGTTTGGGGGAGAAGCTAGAAATGCGCTCGATGTATACTTGCTCCGCTGTATTTGTTAAGCGAGCGTTATTACTACCAGGATCAATGTAAATAGCGGGAACTTTGTATTTCTGCCCTAGCGAGAGAATACCCGCATCTTCACGGTCGCTAATTACAGCCGCGATTTTTGCTAGGCCAAGTTTCTTATTTAACTCAGCTTGAAGTAGTGCTTCCGCATTTGAACCCCGACCAGAGCCAAGTATGACGATAGGATAAGACATAGAACAAAACCTTAGAGTTATTTGAAAAACTTCTTCTTTTTCTTCTTCTCAGTGGAGTTATTAATCGAATTAGAAGGATCCCCGCAAGCCTCAGCGAAATCTTCGAGTTTGGCTCTTTGGTCTTTGTTTAATTTAGTCGGCACTTCAATTTGCACACGAACTAGTAAGTCGCCCTTACGTCCGCCGCGAAGCGCAGGCATTCCTTGTTCTCGCAGGCGAAAAGTAGTTCCTGTCTGGGTGCCAGCAGGAATTTTTAACGAACCTTGTTGAAAAAGCGTTGGAACACTTATCGTTCCGCCCAATGCCCCTAGGGTGAATTTGATTGGGACTTCGCAGTAAAGGTCGTTCTCATGCCGTTCGAATAATTCGTGCTCTTTGACGTGAATTATAATGTAGAGGTCACCTGCTTGTCCGCCTGAATAACCAGCTTCTCCTTTGCCTGAAGATCGTAATTTAGAACCAGTAGCTACGCCCGCCGGGATGCGGACCTTTACCGTACTGCTATCCATAATACGCCCCTCGCCGCGACACTCGCTGCAAGGCTTATCAATGATTTGTCCAGCACCTTGGCAGTCTGGACAAGCCTGACGGAAGCTAATAAATCCGCGGTTGGAAGTAACTTGGCCAGAACCTCCACATGTCGGGCAGCTGACTTTCTTTGACCCTGGCTCCGCGCCTGATCCACTGCATTTTTTACACGTGACGGGGCGACGATATCGGATTTCTTTCTCAGTTCCCTTAGCAGCTTCTTCGAGAGAAATCTCTAGGTCGTAACGTAGGTCAGAGCCGTGTTGCGCACCTCCAGTAGCGCGACTACTATTACCGCCACCACCGAAAAATTCTTCGAAAATACCACCGCCACCACCGCTACCGCCACCACCGAAGGCTTCTCGGAAGATGTCAAAAGGGTCTTGGCCACCCATGCCACCTCTACCCCCACCAGGGTTACCCATTCCGCCTTGCTTGAAGGCATCGTGTCCATACCGGTCGTATGCAGCTCGCTTTTCAGCATCTTTTAGGACATCGTAGGCTTCAGAAATCTCTTTAAATTTAGCCTCGGCAGAAGCGTCTCCCTGATTCTTATCTGGGTGGTATTTTACGGCAAGTTTACGGTAGGCCTTTTTTAGGTCTTCTTCCGTTACATCGCGTGTGACCCCTAAGAGTTCGTAATAGTCGTGTGCCATCTGGCTTTACTTTTTGCCCTCTTTATCAACTTGCCCACTAGAGACAATCACACTGGCCGCACGGAGCAGTCGTTCGTTAAGCCGATAGCCAGCGCGCACTGTTTCTATAATGAGGTCTTCAGCTACTTCGCTAGAGGGTTGATGTGAAATACACTCGTGTAAATTAGGATCAAAGGTTTCTCCATTGGGAAGTAACTCTTCTAGACCCTGCTCAGAGAGAGACTTTTTCAGTTGGTCATCAACCATTTTAAATCCTGAGGTAACTTCCTTAGCCTCTGGGTGGTTCTCGGCGGATTTAAGACCCAGTTTCATATTATCAAGAACGGGTAGGAGGGATTCGACGACACAACCTGCAGCACTGCGTATGATATCCTGTTTTTCGCGAGTAATACGTTTACGGTAGTTCTCTAGATCAGCAACAGCTCGCAGATAGCGAACTTTCATTTCTTTAGCTTCATTTTGGGCCTTCTCTAGCTCGCTTAACTCAGGCTCAGTAGTTACCTCTTCCTCGGTTGCATTCTTCGCATCCGCAGGTGTATCTTCTTCTGGAGCCTCAGAGAGGTTTTCGTTTTTCTTCGTCATATTACAATCGATTTGTTACTCTTATCAAAATAATTTGTTGTTAGTTTAAAAGTAAGCGGCAGATTATGAGGATATTTTTTAAGAATTCAAGACTTCAGTCAGTATATTAGACTTTGTTTAATTTCTTACAACCTACTGCGTGGGCTGTAATTTTGTAGTGTGTACCAACTGCTGAAGAGTTGCGTTCATAATATTTTTTACTATACCGAATCTACTACAGTTTTTATGCCCGAAATATCTGAACCTCACGCCCGCGAGCTTGCTAAGCAGGAGCTACGTAAGAACAAATTACGCGTTGAACTTAGAAACGATCTCGCTGGGATCGACCGTATTTTATTCGAGGCAGGTTGTGGCCATGGTCATTGGCTAACAGATTATGCAGAATCTCATTCAAATACAATTTGTGTTGGAATTGATCTTATCTCCTGGCGTGTGCGTAAGTGTAATGATAAAAAATTCAAGCGAGGTTTGAATAATTTGTATTTTTATAAAGCGGAGCTTAGTGAGTTTTTAGAAGTGCTTCCAGAATCTGTGCGTTTTGAGCGAACTGTACTTCTTTTCCCCGATCCGTGGCCTAAGGCGCGGCATCATCGTCGACGTATGATCCAGGCTGATTTATTGGATGAATTTGCTCGCCGCTCAGACTTAGGGGGGGAGCTTTGCTTCCGATCAGATGACCGCCCTTATTTCGACTGGGCGCTCGAGCATATAAATGAAAATAACCATTGGCTTATTGAGCCGTCTGCCTCTTGGCCATACGAGAGTGCCACCTATTTTCAGGATTTGATGGATGAATACTTCTCCGTTGTCGCTAAACGGGTTTAATTGGGTGCTATAATAGAATACGAAGAGATATACCAGTTGGCACTGTTTCTTTTAAAATAAGTCGATCCATAAAATTAGCACTAATTCGACGAGCACTGTTATGCAGAATAAGGCTAGGACAAAAACCATAAGATAGTCTCTGGCAAATCTCCGCTCAGGTGAGGTCGAAGGAGTCTTTTTTTTGGGAGAATCCCCACTGGTACCATTGAGTATTGCTGAGCCGCCCTCACGATCACGCAGGTGGGAGATGCGTTCAGTTAAATTATGCAAATCTACCATAGTAATAAACTCGCTAATCGTACTACTATGGCAAGTTCAGAAAATCGCTTCCCCTGATATAAGACATAAGATTGTCTAATCTTATGTCTTAGGCTATAAATCAGATGTTGACGCCCTGTCTTAGGATCTACATTAACGTCCTCTTTCGTTTTTTACTGCATTTTACCTATATTTAAATGTTCTTTGTGAACAAACTAACTACTACAGTTTTTCTTCTATCTGGTGCTGCTTCAGTATTGAATGCAGCGGACGGAGTAAGCCCTAAAGCTTACAAGCTAACTGAGGTACTCGGCCTCCCGATTACTAACTCAATTTTGACTACTTGGGTCATTTCTATACTCTTCATAGCCTTAATACGTTTGAGTGTGGGTAAACCCAAATTAATTCCTGGTAAAGCGCAGGCAGTTGTTGAAAACTTAGTCGATGGACTAAAAGATTTGCTGGAGCCAATCGTAGGCAAAAAGGCTTTTCCTGTAACATTTCCATTATTGATAGGGCTTTTTCTATTTATTGTTGTCCACAATTGGAGTGGACTATTTCCCGGTGTGGGTGTTTTTGGTCACTTTGATGGTGCGCGCTTTACTTATTGGATGCGACCTGCAAGTGCAGACTTAAATGCTACCTTCGGCATGGCACTAGTCGCCATGATTGCTTGGCTCTTTATTTCACTTAAAGTAGCAGGTCCGAAGTTTTTCATTTGGGAGCTCTTCGGTAATAAAGCAGATAAGAAAGAAACTCCGACACCCATTTACATTTTACTTATTCCTATTTTTCTCATGGTAGGTGTCATCGAGATCGTTTCTATAGCATTTCGGCCAATTTCACTTTCATTCCGCTTGTTTGGTAACGTCTTTGGTGGAGAGAATCTGCTTACTAGTATGACAGGAATGGCACCTTTCATCGTTCCAATACCCTTTTATTTCTACGAAGTCCTTGTCGGCGTGGTTCAAGCCCTTATCTTTACTCTTTTAGTTGCCATTTACATTGGCCTGATGACAAATCACGAAGAAGAATCTCATTAAATATTTTTTATACCTTTCCGCATTCGTGACCATGAAGTAAATCGTGGACGATGCAGAAAATCACTAAATACAACACATCAAAAAATAAATACTATGTTCCATATCTTAGCAGAAATATCAGGAAATATTCACGTAGCAGCAGCGGCGCTTGGCGTACCTCTCGGTATCGGTCTTGTAGGCCTCAAAGCTTGCGAATCAGTAGGTCGTAATCCAGAAGCAGCCACCAAAGTGCTCGTCCAGTCGATTATCGCGATGGCTTTTGCCGAAGCGATCATCTTCTTCGCGATCTTCCTTGTCTAGTTTAGTTATCAATGTAATTGCCGGTAGTCTTGGATGGCTGCCGGCAATTTCTGCCACCTAATATTACTACTAAAACACGCAATGAAGGCTTTTAACATTTTTTTGATTTTTGCTATCTTTTTGCCCTTTTCCCTGATTGCTGCGCCAGATGCAGTTACAGGAACTATGGAAGGTTCACAAGAAGTGGCGGCCGATAATAAGATCACAATGATCACCGATAAATTTGGCGTGTCTGTGCCTACTTTGTTTGCGCAAATGGTCAATTTCTGTTGTGTCGCTATAGTGCTCTACTACTTTGCAGTTAAGCCAATATCTACTACTCTAGAAGAGCGTCAGCAAAAGATATCCGATGGTCTCCAATATGCGGAAGAAATGAAGACCCAATTGGCCGAAGCAGAGCGTGAGCGCACGGAGAAAGTAAAACAGGCTGCTATTGGTGCCCAAAAAATATTAGCGGAAGCTCGGGAACAGTCTAAGGAGATGATCGAGGTCAAAACCCAAGAAGCTGCAGCTCAAGCTGAAGCTATTATCCGTAAGGCGAGCGAAGCAACTGAGCTGGAACGCCAGAAGATGCTTGCAGACGTTCGTCAGGAAGTGGCTCGCCTAGTAGTGGCAACTTCATCTAAGGTGCTTTCACGTGATCTTTCTGATGCCGAAAAGAGTACATTTTCTGAGTCTGCTGCTAAGGAGTTAGCCAGTTAAAGTACTCTAGATTATTCCCTATTTAAAGAATGAAACGCGATAAAAAGATCATACAACTGGCCAAAAAGCTAGTCGAGCTATCTAAAGAGGATGGTTTAGTTACTGAAGCTAGAGTTGTTGAAGTGCTTGCTGGACTAAAACAAATTAGACACCGAAGTTATCTTATTATTTTAAGAACTTTCCTAGTACGCCTTCGCCGTGAGTTGGCCTTACAAACAGCTGTAGTTTCTACGCCCAATTTATTGAGTGAGGAGACTCTTGAGAAAATCTCTGCTAAATACAGCGCAATTTATGGACGCACTATTAGCGCGGAGGTTGAAGAAGATACCTCTCTAATTGCCGGTGTTCGCGTACGGGTGGGGGATGACCTCTATGATGCCTCTGTTGCTGGGCGCCTACAGCGACTTGCTGATTGCGTCGGCTGATCTTTAAAAAATTTAAACTCTATAAAAATCTGTATAATTTAATTCCCATAAACAATGAGCTCAATAGTTGAAAAAATCGAAAAAGAGATCGCTAGCTTCGAGGCCGGTGCAGTCAAATCTAATACTGGTACGATCGTCTCAATTGCCGACGGTGTAGCCAAGCTCGAAGGCTTGTCTGGTGTAATGTACAATGAGATGGTCGATTTTGGCGATGGTATCTTTGGAATTGCCTTAAACCTTGAAGAAGACGAGGTCGGCTGTGTGATCCTAGGAGATTACTCTAAATTAAAGGAAGGTGATAAAGCCTCGACTTCGGGTAAACTTCTTTCCGTTCCTGTAGGGATGGGATTACTAGGTCGTGTTGTCGATGCGATTGGTAGTCCGATCGATGGGAAGGGTCCTGTTGATTCTTCCGAAAGCTACCCAGTCGATCAGGTAGCACCAGGTATTATTCCTCGTAAGTCGGTAGACCAACCCATGCAGACTGGAATCATGGCCATTGACTCGATGATACCGATCGGCCGCGGACAACGTGAGCTGATTATCGGTGACCGATCTACTGGTAAAACAACCATCGCTATCGATACCATCATTAACCAAGCGAAGATTAATAACCAACATCGTAATGAGGATGGCAGCTTTTCTGAAGACTTTCGTCCTGTCTACTCGATCTATGTGGCAGTCGGTCAGAAGAACTCCAATATTGCCCGTACGATTAGCGTCTTAGAAAATGCTGGTGCAATGGAATATACTACCATCGTCTCAGCCTCTGCTGGCGATAACCCGGCTAATCAATACATTGCGCCTTTCTCAGGAGCTTCTATGGGTGAATACTTCATGCGTAATGGGATGGATGCACTGATTGTTTACGATGATCTTTCTAAACAGGCGGTTGCTTATCGACAGATCTCACTTGTGCTAAAGCGCCCCTCTGGTCGTGAAGCCTATCCTGGTGATGTTTTTTACCTCCACTCCCGCCTTCTTGAGCGATCCGCACGAGTTAATGAGGACAACGGTAATGGTTCCCTTACTGCTCTTCCGATCATAGAGACACAAGCTGGTGACGTTTCTGCTTACATTCCTACTAATGTGATCTCCATTACCGATGGCCAAGTCTTTCTTGAAACGGATCTCTTTAATCAAGGTATTCGCCCAGCAGTTTCCGTGGGTCTCTCCGTTTCCCGCGTAGGCTCGGCAGCGCAGATTAAAGCGATCAAAAAGGTGGCTGGTAAAGTGAAACTGCAACTCGCTCAGTTCCGAGAATTAGCTGCATTTGCGCAGTTCGGCTCTGACCTAGACGCTAAGACTAAGGCTCAATTGGAGCGTGGGTCTCGTGTGGTAGAACTCTTTAAACAAGTTGCTTTCAATCCGATTCCCGTGGAGGTTCAGTCCTCTCTAATCTGGGCAGTACAAAACGGGTTCTTTGATAGTATAGCTGTAAGTAAAATCGTCGAAGCAACGAGTAATCTACGCGAATTTCTTGAAACCCGAAGCTCTAAAATTATGGATTCTATTCGTTCTGAAAAAGTAATCAGCGATGAGTCTGAAGCCGCACTTAAGGCTTCGCTCGAAGAGTGGACTGCCAGCTTCATAGATTAGGTCTTACTTTTGTTTAAAATTTAATTCACAATCATGCCTAACCTTCGTGACATTCGACGCCGCATTAAGTCGGTAAAAAATACCCGGCAGATTACACGTGCGATGCAACTTGTTTCATCCTCCAAGATGAAGCGTGCTCAAGATGCTGCAGTCGCCGGTCGCCCTTACGCACTGCTGCTAGCTGACTTGTTAGACACTGTAGGTGAAAAACTTAATCTCTCGGGGGCTACTATAGAGCACCAATTCTTTGAAAAACGAGAAGTTAAAACTCGTGGCATTCTCATCTTATCTACAGATAAGGGTCTATGTGGTCCTCTAAATACCAATCTTTTTCGCAAAGTAGTAGAGGAAGTAAAGGGCGATGCGAAATTCATCGCTGTGGGTCGTAAAGCAACACAGTTTATTTCTCGATCTCAGCGCGATTTGATAGCTGACTTTACTATTTCCGATAAGGCTAGTTTTTCTGAAATTCGCCCGATGCTAAAGCTCATGATAGATGCTTACATCAGCGGTGATATCGATACAATTGAAGTTGCTTATCCGAGTTTTGTGAACGTCCTAGTGCAAGTACCAGTTATTCAGTCTCTTCTCCCGATTGTAGATCTTCGAGAAGTGTTGGATGAACTTAAGAAACGCGTTAAGGGTGGGGATGATGTTTTAAAAGCGCGTTCTGATAAGCGTGAAATGACTTTTGAGCCCACGCCGGAAGAATTGCTTGCTCAGTTACCCGATCTATATGTCAAAATTATAATCTATCAGTTACTGCTAGAGACCCGCGCTGCGGAGTACTCTGCCCGAATGGTAGCGATGAAGGCAGCTACTGATAATGCGTCGACCCTAGTAGATGATCTAACTCTAGATTATAACAAGGCTCGTCAGGCTGCAATTACCCAAGAAATTCTCGAGATCGCTGCATCGGCCGCAGCCTAAAAATATAACACCTTAACTTTCTCCTCACTTTCCCACACTAATTAATATGAGTAATACTGGTAAAATCGTACAAGTCATTGGCGCTGTTGTAGATGCTGTCTTCCCAGAAGATAGCGTCCCTGAAATCTTCGACGCCATCACAGTCAACTATAGCATTGATGGTTCCGAGAAGCATCTCACTCTTGAAGTACAGCAGCACTTAGGCGAAGGTCTCGTTCGCGCGGTCGCGATGACTACGACCGACGGCCTTGTTCGTGGTATGGATGTTGTTGGTACAGGATCTCCTATCACGGTTCCTGTAGGAGAAGCCGTCCTCGGTCGCATTTTTAATGTAACTGGCGACACGGTGGATGAAAAAGGCCCTGTTACTACCAACGAGCGCCGCGCGATTCACAGGCAACCTCCTGCTCTCATAGACCAAGCAACGGACGCTGAGATTCTCGAGACTGGCATCAAGGTAATCGACTTGATTTGTCCCTTCACAAAGGGTGGTAAAGTGGGTGCTTTCGGTGGCGCTGGTGTCGGTAAGACCGTTGTGATCATGGAGTTGATTAACAACATTGCTAAAGCGCACGGTGGCTACTCCGTGTTCGCCGGTGTAGGAGAACGCTCACGGGAGGGGAATGATCTTTATCATGAAATGTCTGAAGCGGGTGTGATCGACCAAGATGATATCTCGAAGTCGAAAGTGGCGCTTGTTTACGGTCAGATGAATGAACCACCAGGCGCTCGTATGCGAGTGGCGCTTTCCGGACTCTCAATGGCTGAGTATTTTCGCGATGAGAAGAACCAAGATGTCCTGCTTTTCGTAGATAATATCTTCCGTTTTTCACAGGCAGGTGCCGAGGTATCCGCGCTTCTTGGGCGCTCTCCCTCTGCGGTTGGTTATCAGCCGACCCTTTCTCAAGAGATGGGTAATCTCCAAGAGCGAATTACTTCTACGAAGAAGGGGTCAATCACTTCCTTCCAAGCAGTCTATGTCCCAGCGGATGACTTAACCGACCCAGCGCCGGCTAATACCTTTGCCCACCTAGATTCGACGATCGTTCTTGAGCGTTCAATCGCTGAGCTTGGTATATATCCTGCAGTGGACCCTCTTGCTTCTATCTCAAAGGCACTCGACCCAGCAATCGTGGGTGAGGAACATTATAAGTGTGCACGTGGGGTACAAAATGTTCTACAGCGTTACAAGGATCTGCAAGATATCATAGCAATCCTCGGATTAGATGAGCTTTCCCCTGAGGATAAGCAAACAGTCTACCGCGCGCGGAAAGTTCAGAAGTTTCTTTCTCAGCCTTTTAATGTAGCGGAAATATTTACTGGCACGCCAGGAGAATATGTTTCTACAGCGGACACTATCAAAGGATTCCAAATGATTCTTGACGGTGAATGTGATGATTTAGCTGAAAACGACCTTTACATGAAAGGTAATATCGAAATGGCGATCGAAGCTAATAAGAATTCCTAATTCGCTTAGAATTTGATAAACATAGCGGATCATTTATCTAATTGTCCTATTTTACGATGCTCACACTTGAAATTATAACACCTGACGAAAGAGTCCTAAGTGCTGAGGCTAAGGAAGTTATTATGCCGACTGAAATGGGTGAAGTTGGTATACTCGCTGGGCACGTCCCAATGGTGACAAAGATCATAGCAGGTGAGTTGAAGGTCGTTAATGAAAGTGGCACAGAGTTCATCGCGGTTGATCAAGGTTTTGCTAGAGTGCTCGGTAATACCATATCGGTGCTAACTGAGGCTGCCATTGATGTGAAGGCTATTGACTTGAGTGAGGTAGAATCAGCGCAAGTTCGCGCTGAAGAGGCTCTGCGTTTGGCTGAAGAGGAAGGCGCCGATCCTGCTGAGGTAGAACGCCTAGAGACTAGCGTTCGATATCTGATAGCTAAGAAATTAGCTAAGGGGCGTCGTCGCTAGAAATACATTGTAATTTTATATCTACTTCACCTGATAATTTTAAGTCTTATTCGTTATGAAAGTCCCTTTTCAGGTAGGCCAAAATCTTTTATTTGTCGGTGATTCGATCACTGATTGCGGGCGAGAGCGTCCTGTGGGAAATCGAAATGGAAACTTGGGTAATGGCTACGTTTATCTCGTTGACTGCCTGCTTGGAGCAGCACTTTCGCAAGCACCTGTAAATGTTTTGAATACTGGAATAAGCGGCGACTGCGTGACCGACTTACAAGCTCGTTGGCAAAGTGACGTTTTAGATTTAGATCCAGATTGGCTCTCGATTATGATAGGAATTAACGATGTTTGGTATAAATTTGAAAGCGAGCCAGGTAAGCAAGAGGTCGATCCAAATGTATTTGAGAGAGTTTACCGCGAGTTAATTGAAAAGACTAGACCACGACTAAGTGGTCTAATACTAATGTCGCCGTTCTTTCTCGAAACCGACCAATCTGAGCCGATGCGCGCGCAAATGAATCTATATGGCCAGATCACTCATAAGCTGGCTAATGATTACGATGCAGTGTTTGTAGACGTACAAGCTGCCTTTGACCGGCACCTAGCACACCAGCCGGCCCAGTCACTTAGTGCAGATCGCGTTCATCCTAATGGGGTAGGTCACGCGATAATAGCACAAGCTCTTCTCAGCGAGTTATCTAAGTACTAATTTTCGTCTCAAGCGCTTACGTGCTTAGCGCTTTATTGACTGATATTCTCCTCAAGAGCTTCCGCTTGATTGCTACGTATTTGGAATATTACTAATGTTGATACAATAGCTATTAGTAATAAGACTGCTCCGAGAAGTATACCTTTAGTTTGAAGTGAGTTTTTCAATTAGTTGTTTCTGAGATTTATTTTTTTAATGCTTAATTTAAGATAGGCGTGCTCGGTAGTCTTCGTATCCGAAGCGCCTAATAGTAACTAGGCCCTGACTTTCCGAGTAAAGCGAGATTGCTGGAAGAGGCACGCCATTAAAAGTCGTATTCTTGACCATCGTGTAGTGTGACATATCAAGAAAAACGAGACGTTGTCCGACTTTGAGCGCCTCTGGGAAGGAGTAGTCCCCGGCTACATCACCAGCTAAGCAAGAGATGCCGCCTAATCGGTAGTTGTGCATATATTCGTCTGGAGTACCCGCCCCGAGAACGCTAGGCCGGTAGGGCATTTCTAGTACGTCTGGCATATGGCAGGTAACTGAGCTGTCTAAGATGGCAGTCTTAAGTCCACCGGATTCGACAATATCTAAAATGGTCACGACGAGCACCCCTGTGTGTAGCGCTACGGCTTCACCTGGCTCAAGGTAGACGTCTACGCCGTATTTTTCACGGAAGCGCTTCACGACCTTTATGAGGCGTTCCACATCATATTTAGGGCGGGTAATATGGTGGCCGCCGCCAAAGTTAATCCACTTCATATTGGCAATTAGATCACTGAATTTTGCCTCTAATGCATCGACGGTGCGTTCTAGCGTG
Source organism: uncultured Opitutia bacterium (assembly GCA_913041275.1). Taxonomy (GTDB): domain Bacteria; phylum Verrucomicrobiota; class Verrucomicrobiia; order Opitutales; family Coraliomargaritaceae; genus Thalassobacterium. The sequence continues at coordinate 5,816 of CAJWHF010000008.1, read as the reverse complement.
TCGGCATCCTGCTCGCACAGTGCGTGAAAGTGGAGGCCATCTAGATTTTCTAGAAGATCGCTCGGAAGTGTATTTAATGACCGGTCTAGGGCAGTTCGATTAGTACCGAGTCGCGATGACGGGGCACAAGAGTCATAGAGATCTATTCCAACTTCTGAGTATTCTGGGTTTACACGTAGTCCGAGCTCTGGGTGACGCTTTCCTTTGAGTGTTTCGAGTCCATTGGATAGCTGCCGCGCCGAATTGAAAACAAGGCTATGAGCGAAGATACTTAGCTTCTTTATTTCATCCACTTTATAGGCTGGAGAGTAGACGTGTACTTCTTCGCCAAAGAACTCTTTGGCAAGCAGAGCCTCGTGGAGTCCGCTTGATGTGGTACCGCTGAGGTATTGCTTTATGATTGGAAAAGTACTGTAGCAGGCGTAACCTTTGAGTGCGAGTAGTATCTTAGCTCCAGAACGCTCCGCAACAGACTTTAGAAGCTGGCAGTTCTTCTCTAGTTGATCAAGATGTACAATATAACTAGGTGAGGGAGCCTCAGCATAAGGAATCGACGCCAGCGCGGTAAGGCTGGTCTCACTAAGAGTAGGCGTTGGGTCTTGTGCCATAAACTAACAATCTAGTGCATTTCTGCTTTTGACCAAGGTTTGATTTATAGAATTCCAATTTAAAATCATGGATTCAAGCCGGTGCGCCATTCCTTGGATAAGCGTAGACTATTTGGGCTATGCCCCGCGTGTTTGAGTTCTCTTAATGTCAGTGACTGGTTGCGCTTAGCTAACCGTTGACCTGCCATATCGCTCAGTAGTGGAGTGTGGAAGAAATCAGGTGCCTTTAGCTCGAGTGCTTCGTAGAGGAGTAGTTGCCTAGCGCTCGAGAGGAGTAAGTCTTCACCGCGCACAACTTCACTAATCTCCATTGCAGCATCGTCCACTACTACTGCGAGCTCATAGGCTGGCACGCCGTCTTTACGCCATACTAGAAAGTCTCCAAAATCGCTAAGACATTCAAAGGCGCAGTGGCCAAGCCTCAAATCATTAAACTCGATAGTGCGTTTTTGAGGTAGGCGAAATCGCCAGTTGCTTGCGCCAGGACACTCGACTTTTTTATAATGATTATATGGTGGGCGCCATTTCTCTGGATAAATTGGCTCAACAAATTCTTCCTCTTGGTGGGGAGCTTGAGCAGCGCGCGCTACATCTTTTCTTGATTTATTACAGGGGTAGATAAATCCTTCATTTTTCAGTTTCGCCCAAGCGTCAATAAATCGTTCGTGACGTTCGCTTTGCCGGTAAGGGCCGTACGCGCCGCCTACATCAGGTCCTTCATGCCAGTTGCAACCAAACCATCGAAGATCCTCGACTGCACCTAGGGCGAACTCTGGCTTACAACGCAGTGGATCGAGATCCTCGTCTCGGTAAATAAGATGTCCTCCAGCTTCTTGCGCGCGTTGCATAGCGATCCAAAAAGTACGCGCATGACCGAGATGCAAATACCCTGTCGGCGTGGGAGCGATTCGTCCTCGGTACTTAGAGCTCATAGAAAATTTATATGTCTATATTCTTAGTATAAAAAAGCTACGTTTTAATACATAGCTAAAATAGACCCTGATTATGTAGCAAGCCAGAGTATGCTTTCTCCTTGTACTTCAGGTAAATAGAGCCACAGTCTGCCATTTACTAGATCTTTGCCATAGCTTTTACAGTTTATGGCCTATCTACCTTTTACTGGACCCGGATGCGTTAAGTTGGCCGGGCTTATTACCCAATTCAACTATGACGTTCCACGAATTAGGACTCGACGAGTCCATCCTTAAATCTATCGATGAGTTTGGCTTCAAAGAGCCGACTCCCATACAAGCCGGTGCTATACCGCACATACTCGAAGGCCGCGATGTAATTGGTTCTGCTCAGACTGGCACTGGAAAGACCGCCGCTTATGCGCTACCCATACTACATCGACTTGGCGGACACAAAGAAGGGGCAGCTCCGCGCTGCCTGGTTCTCGGGCCCACTCGAGAACTAGCTGCTCAAGTAGAAGACCAATTTGGTTCTTACGGTAAATATTGTGCGCCTAAATGTTGCCTTATTCATGGAGGCGTAGGCTATGGTAAGCAAATCGAAGAAATAAAAGCAGGTGCTGATGTCGTGATTGCAACCCCTGGTCGTTTACTCGACCACCTTCAGCAGAAGAATTTTGACTTAGGGTCGGTCCAAGTTCTGGTTCTCGACGAGGTGGATCGTATGCTCGATATGGGTTTCATTGATGATGTTACGCGTATTATTAAAATGTGTAACAAGAATCGCCAGACACTTCTCTTTTCGGCCACTGTATCTGAGGACATTAAACGACTTACGGTAAAAAGTTTGAAGGACCCGGTAGATGTCTCTATAGGAATAAAGCTTACGCCGGCCGAGACAGTTAAACATGTTATATATCCTGTTGGAGCCATGCAAAAATTCGACCTTCTTATCGCGCTCATCGAGGGTATGAAGATTGAGAGCATGATTATTTTCTGTCGTATGAAAGTAGGCGCAGACCGCATCACACGATGGATGCAAGAACGTGGTCATAGTTGCTCTGCGATGCATTCTAATCTCAAGCAGAAAGAGCGTACTAAAGCGCTGTCTGAGTTTAAAGACGGTAAGATTAAAATTTTGGTAGCCACTGACATCGCCTCTCGAGGTCTGGATATTGCTAACGTTACACACGTCATTAATTACGATGTACCAGAACACGCTGAAGATTACGTCCATCGTATCGGTCGTACTGGTCGTGCCCAAAGGGAAGGAGATGCTGCAACCATAGTGGCTCCCGATGAGCAACCCAAGCTAGATGCCATTGAGAAATTTATCGATCAGCAGATCCCCCAACTAAAACTAGAAAACTTTAATTACTTTCACGAACCTATCATTCGTGATAAAACCGCTGATAAGCCACGACGCGCAAAGCGCAATTCCTCTACGAGTCGATTTGGGAGGCGAAGGTAGTTTTTCTTTTGAATCACTTTGTGTCTGTGCTATATCTTATTAGTCCTACTATAGATTTCTGCTTTTTATCGTATCAAAGGTTACTCAAGATTTAACGCGCTTATTATTTTTAGACTCAGGCTCTACTTATGAACCTCATGCTTTTTGATAAGCCTTTCGAGAGTACTCGAATCGAATCCACAGATCCACGAGCGCAACATCTTATTAAAGTTCTGCGCGTGCGAGTCGGTAGTAAAGTCTACATTGGCTTTGTTAATGGTCTTCGTGCACGTGCTGAGGTTTCTCTCATCGAATCCGACGGAGCGATCTCACTGATGGTTTCCTCTACGGAAGCAGCACCCATTCCACTTCCAGTCCGTCTGCTTCTGGGGCTGCCCCGCCCACATACTGCGAAGCGTATTCTTTTCGAAGCCGCCAGTATGGGAGTCAAGGATCTACACTTCTTTGAGGCTGAATATAGTGAGCCATCTTACGCTAAAAGTAGCCTCTGGACTACAAATGAATGGAAAGAACGTATACGCCTAGGTGCAGAGCAATCTTTTGGCACGCATATTCCTGAAGTTGGAATGCATAGCGACCTGCAATCAGCTATTTCTTTTTTGCAGGGACAGGGTGTCCATGTGGCGCTCGATAACTACGAAGCAGAAGAAAACTTAGGTCAGAGTATAAAACAAGGTTCTCAGTCTGCTGTCCTAGCTCTAGGACCAGAGCGTGGTTGGTCTAAGGTGGAGAGAGATATATTTCGTAAGAACTCATGGAAGCTTGCGCATCTCGGACCGCAGGTACTTCGTTTGGAGACCGCTTGTACAGCCGCCATTGCTGTAGTTTCAACTACTCTCGGGTTTTACGAAACTCAAACGAGTACGGTTATCTAGTTTTGAGGTTACCTAGAGCGAGTCCTTAATTCTAATGTAATTTCTCAAGTTTATTACGTAGCCTCATCCTTAGTAGATCAAATCGTATTTACTTTCGTTAGCTTCTATCGGCTTGACTCGTGGCTGCTACTTTAAGGACACTAACAGTGAACAAATTATTTACCCATCTAAGTAGAGAGATTATACCATGGCAGGAGTAGGAAAACTTTTAAAACAAGCGCAAAAAATGCAAAAGCAGATGGAAGCTGCTCAAGCTGATTTAGCAGAAAAAATACTCGAAATATCCTCAGGAGGAGGAGCTATTCGAATCAAAATTAATGGGCAAGGTGAGTTTCAGTCCTTTCAAATTGATCCAGAATTCCTGAAAGAAGATGCAGAATTTGTAGAAGAAAGCTTACTTACGGCAGTGCAAGAGGCTGCTGCTAAAGCAAAAGAAACCAGTGAAGAGGCTATGGGCGGTATTACAGGCGGTATGGGCGGCCTGCCTGGCATGATGTAGCGCTTTAGGTTTTTATTTACTTGTTATTTTGGCTACTAGTCCTCCAGCTCTCTTTTCTGATAAATGACACCTGCATACGATAGACTCTTGCAGCAACTCAAGCGTCTACCTGGGCTAGGTTACCGCTCTGCAGAGCGCCTAGCAATGCATCTGCTGGTCGAGAAGCCAGACACAATGGAAGAGCTTATTAGTTCAATGAGCGCCGCTCGAGAGGCAGTAGGGCGTTGCCAAATATGCGGTAATATAGCCGAAAGCGAGTGTTGTTCGATTTGCGAAGACCCGAAGCGAGATCGGAGCACAATTTGTGTTGTCGAGCATGTTCCTGACCTTATCGCGATCGAACGCTCGAGTGCATGGAAAGCCCAATATCATGTTTTACATGGAAAACTTTCGCCCATAAACGGAATCGGCCCCGAACAACTAAATATCGGAGGACTTGAGGCGCGCATTGCTACAGGGGAGGTAATGGAACTTGTATTGGCTTTGTCTAATGACATCGAAGGGCAGGCGACTTGCCACTACATTCAAGAGGAGCTTGTTCAGACTCGCCAGATAAAGGTCTCACGTATCGGTTTTGGCTTACCAAGTGGCGGTGGCGTTACGTATGCGGACTCGGTTACCTTGCGCAGTGCTCTGGAAGGGCGCCGCAATTACGAATAATGCTGTGATTCGCTTCTCCATACTAGGAATTCCCGTTTGCGTTGAGGCTTGGTTCTGGGTTAGCTTGGCGTTTATTGGAGGTGGTTTGAGTGCCTCTAGCTCAGCGGATGTAATAAATGTACTACTTTTTGTATTTGCCGGCTTTCTGTCCATTCTCATTCATGAGCTCGGACATGCTCTTACGATCCGAATATATGGACTACCGTCTTCAATTACACTTCAGGCATTTGGCGGCTTTGCATCGTACCCAGCAGGAAGATTGAACCGTATACAATCCTTCTGTGTTAGCGCTGCTGGACCCATTGTGCAGTTCGCTCTAGGCTTATGTATAATTGTCCTGTCGCCTTACTTAGCTATTCCTGAAGGCTCTCTATTTGTTCCGTTTTCACGCTATTTGGTCTGGGTGAGCGTGGTTTGGGCAATTTTTAATTGCCTGCCAGTTTATCCGATGGACGGAGGTCAAATGCTCGCCGCCTTAATGGGTAAAAAAAGACAACACTATGTCCATTTGATCGGCGTCTTTTTTGCAGTGGCCTTCGCCTTAGTTGGGTATTCGCTTTTTGGATCGATCCTATTGCTGGTTTTTATGGCGTTTTTTGCTTGGCAGAACTGGCAAGCCTTTCGTGCCATTACTCGTTAGACTAAAAGTACTAATACAAACTGGGCCTTAAATAACAAAAAGTCCGCCAAACTTGAGTCTGGCGGACTTAAAATGGCCTCCCGTAGGGGATTCGAACCCCTGTTGCCTGGATGAAAACCAGGTGTCCTAGACCGGGCTAGACGAACGGGAGG
>CAJWHF010000007.1 GCA_913041275.1 uncultured Opitutia bacterium | reverse complement strand
ACCGAAAAGATGGTCTTTCTGGTGGTCATGTAATAAAACTTGGGCCGGGAAATGACGTTGCTGCGCGCGAGGCTCTTTCCGCTTTTCCGAGCGGCTTGCAGATCGGCGGTGGTATCAACCTAAGCAATGCAGCGGAATGGTTGCAGTGGGGGGCTAGCCATATTATTGTTACATCCTGGCTTTTTAACGCGCAGGGAAATTTTCTCTCTGAGAGATTAGGTCAACTGGTGGGCGAAATTGGTAAAGAGCGCGTAGTTTTGGATCTGAGTTGTCGCGCTCAAGAGGGTCGTTGGATTGTGACGATGAATCGTTGGCAGTCTGCAACTGATTTGGAGATTGATGCATCGACTCTTCGCGAGCTGTCTGAGAGTTGTGACGAATTCTTGATTCATGCCGCAGATATGGAGGGTAAGTGTGAGGGGATTGACACTGACCTAGTTGAGCTTCTAGGGAGTAATTGCCCTATACCTGTAACCTACGCGGGAGGCGCTAACGCACTAGAGGATCTTGGTAGGGTTGAAAAACTTAGTGGCGGCAAAGTGGACCTGACTATTGGGAGTGCTTTAGATTTATTTGGAGGTAAGACGGTCGACTACGCTGATTGTTTAGCCTGGAACAGCCGGGTATAGTCGTCTGAATATAGCAGTAAGGAAACATATTCGACAAAGCTACATTAGCGCGCACAATACATATTATGAATATTCAACGTGTGGCCATGGCGATGATCATCGTCTTTATGACCTTCTATTTACTCTACCTGGGGCAGGCGCTCTTATTGCCTCTAGTCATCGCTGGTGCAGTCGCTTATTTAATTAGCGTGCTCGCACATACCATATCAGTACCACAAATTAAGGGCTTTTCCGTACCCAGGCCTATAGCCACACTGCTGGCCGTTGCGATTATTCTCCTCTCCCTTTCGTATTTAGTGCAGCTGATCACCATGAATATTAAGAGTGTACTAGAGGTAGCGCCTGTGTATCAGCAGAACCTTGAGGCGCTAATTTATAAAGGCTACCAATTTTTTGGTTCAGAGGAAGTGCCTAATATACGCGATTTCCTGAATCAATTCGATTTTAGCGCCTACTTGCAGAGTTTTGGCGCTACCGTACGATCGCTGGTCAGTAGTATGGGTATTATTACAGTTTATTTACTTTTCCTTTTGTTAGAGCAGCGCACATTTAGTGCAAAGATTCGGAGTATTATCCGAGATCCTCAGCGACAAGTGGATGCATTTGAATTAATCGACAAAATGCGCTCGGACATCCGATCTTATGTCGGGATTAAAGTCCTCACTAGTGCTTCAACTGGATTAATTAGTTATTTCGTTTTAAAAATTGTGGGAGTCGATTTTGCGAGTTTCTGGGCAGTTTTGATCTTTCTGCTCAACTTTATTCCGACAATCGGTTCAATTATTGCGACCGCCTTTCCCTCAGTGCTTACGCTAGTACAGTTCGACACGCTCGGTCCTTTTATTGTCACCCTATTAGTTCTCACAGGGGTGCAATTTTGCGTTGGCAGTCTGATCGAGCCTAAGTTGATGGGCAATAAGCTTAACCTTAGCCCAATTGTAATCCTACTCTCGCTAGGCCTGTGGGGCTCTATTTGGGGCATACCCGGCATGTTCCTCTGCGTGCCAATAACAGTCATTATTATGATCATCTGCTCTTATTTCCCTGCCACCCGCCCTGTTGCGGTACTACTATCGGGTACGGGAGAAGTTGCTAGCAGTCTAAAGAAAGAATCGACAAGCCTAGAGAGCTAAATCATTTTCCTGCCACTTTCTAAAGTGGAGCGCCTACTAGTTATCGTAACTACCTTTATCGCTCAAAACTCGGGGCTACTGCCACAGTCGAAGGCGTAATGTATCGGCTAACCGCATTTTCTTGATTAACTAACTCTTATTTACAGACACGCTCGCAAGAATTTCTTTACACCTTTTGTTTTTATTATCATTTAAAACATAAATCTATGAAGAAGTTACTAGCCGCCAACCGCAGTGAAATCGCTGTCCGTATTTTTCGCAGTGCGACCGAACTCGGTTACCGCACTGTAGCTGTCTATGCGAATGAAGACCGTCTAGGCGTACATCGTTTCAAGGCCGACGAAGCGTATCTTATCGGAAAAGGTAAGGGCCCGGTAGCTGCTTATCTTGATATACAGAGCACAATCGCACTGGCGAAGAGCAAGGACGTCGACTTAATTCATCCAGGCTACGGGTTTCTATCTGAAAATGCCGATTTCGCCCGTGCTTGCGAGGATAACGGCCTCACCTTCGTCGGTCCTAGCGCGGATTTGCTAGGTCGCATGGGCGATAAGATCGAAGCGCGTAAGATCGCCGATCAAGCTAAGGTGCCCACTTTACCAGGTACGGAAGACCCGGTGTCTGATCCTAAAAAAGCGGCTAAGATCGCCAAAAAAATTGGCTTCCCACTTATTATTAAGGCTGCTTTTGGTGGTGGCGGCCGAGGTATGCGTGTTGTAAAAGAGCCAAAAGACCTAGTTCCACTTTTAGAAGAGGCGCAGGGTGAAGCCGAGCGTGCTTTTGGCAACTCGTCTGTCTTTTTGGAAAGATATATTGGCCGTGCCAAACATATTGAAGTGCAGATCCTAGGTGACAAACAGGGAAACGTGGTCCACTTGCACGAGCGCGACTGTTCTGTGCAGCGCCGTCACCAGAAAGTTATCGAGATAGCCCCTTCCATTGGATTGCCTGAGCAAGTTCGTGCCGAGCTATGCGAAGCAGCAGTGAAAATAGCTAAGTCGATCGGTTATTATAGCGCTGGCACGGTCGAGTTTCTCCTCGATTTAGACACTCATGAGTGGTTCTTCATCGAGATGAACCCTCGCATTCAGGTCGAACATACGGTAACTGAGGTTATTACTGGAATCGATATTGTGCGTAGCCAGTGTCTTATCGCGCAGGGCCACAGCCTTTTTAGTAATGAAGTCGGTATTCCGCCCCAAGAGGAGATCCCGCGTAATGGTTATGCCATACAAGCGCGTATCACTACGGAAGACCCCGAGAAGAATTTCGCACCTGACTACGGAAAGATAGTTAATTACCGAAGTGCCGCTGGCCTAGGCATCCGTCTTGACGGCGCTATGGGTGACACAGGGTCGGTAATCACGCCGTTTTATGACTCACTACTTGTTAAGCTCACTGCCTCTGCTAGGACCTTTGAACTTGCTATCCAGCGAATGGATCGAGCCCTGCGCGAGTTCCGCATACGCGGTGTAAAAACAAATATTCCTTTCATCGAAAACGTCATCCATCACGAAACTTTTGTTGGTGGGCAAGCCATCACCACACTGATCGATACTACGCCAGCACTTTTTAAATTTAGGCGTCGTAGAGACCGAGCGACCAAGTTACTCAAGCTGCTTGGTGAGACAATCGTCAACGGGAACGACCAAGTCAAAGACCGCCCCGTCCCCATAATGGATCTGCCGGTTATCGCGCCGGACTACGACCCCAAGTCGCCCAAGCCAGCGGGAACTAAAGATTATCTGGTTAAGCATGGCCCAGAAAAATTTTCTCAGTGGACGCGTCAACAGAAACGTCTCCTAATAACCGACACCACAATGCGCGATGCGCACCAGTCTCTGCTAGCTGCACGTATGCGCAGCTTTGACCAACTGGAAGTAGCCGACGCCATCGCTCAACACGCGGATAAACTCTACAGTCTCGAATGTTGGGGGGGTGCGACTTTTGACACTACGATGCGCTTTCTGCACGAGAATCCATTCAAGCGCTTGCGCCGTCTCCGGGAGCGGATTCCAAATATCTGCTTCCAGATGCTCCTTCGTGGAGCGAATGGAGTCGGCTACTCAAATTACCCAGATAACGTAATTCGGGGCTTTATCAAACACTCCGCGGACAGCGGTATGGATATTTTCCGGGTATTTGATTCGCTCAACTACTTGCCTAATTTAAAAGTCGCTATGGAATCAATCCGCAAGGACACGAATTCCGTCTGTGAGGCTACGATCTGTTATACCGGCGACATTCTTGATCCGAAGCGCGATAAATACACACTCGAATACTACGTCAAGATGGCGAAGGAGTTGGAGCAAATGGGCGCGCATATTCTCGCTCTAAAGGACATGTCCGGGCTTTGCTATCCGAATGCAGCTTACAAACTTGTTAAAGCCCTACGCTCAGAAATTAGCATACCCGTACATTTCCACACGCACGACTCCAGTGGTATAGCAGGAGCTTCTATAGTAAAGGCAGCAGAGGCGGGCGTTGACGCGGTCGATCTCTCTATCGCCTCACTCTCAGGGCTCACTGCTCAGCCTAATTTAAATTCAATTATACACGCCTTACGAGGTGATAAACGAGATACTCAATTAGACCAAAAATTCTTCGATGATCTCTCTATTTACTGGGAGGCTGTACGCCAGTATTATGAGCCCTTTGATACTAGTCCCAAGTTTGGATCAGCCGAGGTCTATCGCCACGAGATGCCTGGCGGCCAATATACCAATCTTCGTGAGCAAGCTCGTGCTTTGGGACTCGGTGCCCGTTGGCCAGAAGTCGTTCGATACTACCATGAGGTCAATGCTGTGCTTGGCGATATCGTCAAGGTTACACCGTCCTCTAAAGTTGTCGGGGATCTAGCCATCTTCCTCTTAACTAAAGGCGTAGAGCCTAAAGATATGGCTAATCTCGAGCCAGGCAGTGCTTTCCCAGAGTCGGTAGTCGATATGCTCTCTGGTGGCCTTGGGCAACCTAAGGGTGGGTGGCCAAAGGATATTCAAAAGGTCGTACTAGGCGAGCGTAAGCCCTATAAGGGCCGCCCTGGTGCTCGTGCCGAAAAGGTTGACCTCGATCAAACTCGCGAAGAGATCAAAGCAATCACTCGGAGAAGTAAATGTAGCGACGACGATTTATACTCTTATCTGATGTATCCGCAGGTCTATAAAGACTTGATTAAATACATCGAGCAGTTCGGGCACGCCCGAGTGCTACCCACACCAGCTTTTTTCTATGGTCTAAAGCCAGGCGAAGAGATATCGGTCGAGATAGAGGAGGGTAAGACCCTTATTATAAAACTCATTTACGTTAGTGAGCCCAATACAGAAGGTGAGCGTACGCTTACTTTCGAACTCAATGGCCGTGCTAGGGAGTGCGTTATTCTAGATAAATCGATCAAGACTCAAACTAAGCGCCGTACTAAAGCCGACTCCGCCGACGATATGCAAGTAGGCGCGCCCATTCCCGCTATGGTCAGCTCGGTCACAGCAACGGTTGGCCACAAGGTAAAGAAGGGCGAAAAGCTTATTATATTAGAAGCTATGAAAATGCAGACCACGGTCTACGCACTTGCCGATGGCGTCATAGATAAAGTGGAAGTTCAAGTCGGCGATCAGGTCGACAGTAAGGATCTATTGGTTCAGTTGAGGTAGTTAGCTTGCTTGCAGCGAGCTAGAAGATCTCTTTAGCAACTTTGACGATATTCTCAGCACTCATACCCAGTTGTTCCATGGTAGTATCTCCCGGGGCTGACATGCCAAAGCGGTCGATACAAACAGTCTTACCACTAAGTCCGACGTACTTTCCCCAAGTGCTGGATACTCCTGCTTCTACTGCAATACGTTTGGCGCAGCCAGATGGAAGTACACTCTCGATATACTCGGCGCTCTGTCGATCAAAACGCTCAAAACAAGGTAAAGAGATCACGCGTACTCCACCGCCGAGTTCCTCGGATGCATCCATGGCATGTTGTAACTCGGAGCCGGTGGCCATAAGAATTAATTCGAGCTCGGTGCTTTCCTTTTTGGCGATGTAGCCGCCCCTGATAACACCATCGCGGCGCACGCTAATAGGAATACTGTCCTGTGCGGGGATATTTTGTCGTGTGAGGACGAGTGCACTCGGGCCGTCTTCTCTTTGAAGCGCAGCGGCAAACGCACCTGCGGTTTCTTCGGCATCAGCTGGTCGTATAACGTCTAGATTAGGAATCACACGCAAGCTGCTAACAGTTTCCACTGGTTGGTGGGTCGGGCCGTCTTCTCCAACGCCGACAGAGTCATGCGTAAAGATGTAAGTGACTGGTAACTTGGCTAGAGACGCAAGGCGTATAGAGCCACGCATATAATCTGCGAAGACAAGAAAAGTCGCGCTACTGATTTTGAAGATTCCGTCGTAGGCGATACCATTACAAATCGCGCCCATGCCGTGCTCACGAATACCGAACCAGATATTACGCCCTGCAAAATTGTCCGGGCCAAAGTCGCCGCCGTCCTTGATATAGTTTTTGGTCGAGCCATAGAGATCGGCTGAGCCAGAGAGTACCTGCGGCACGACCCCGGCTATTGATTGCATAATAGTTCCTCCAGAGGCGCGAGTCGCAGCTCCAGTGCCAGCCTCAAACTCGGGGATCTTACTTAGTAGGTCGCTAGGTACGCCGCCTTCGAGCTCCCTAACTAATTTGGGGTTTGCGCTGCTCCATAATTTAAAAGTTTCCTGCCAATTCGCCCACTCGATCGCGCTAGTCTCAGCGACTTGTGTGAAGTGCGTGCGGACCGCCTCGGATACATAAAAGGTTTCTTCTGGTAGACCAAGTCCTTTGCGAGCACTCTCGGAAAACTTAGCGCCGCCTTCCCCGTGGCCCGCAGCGGAACCTTCTACTTCGGGGATCCCTTTACCGATAATAGTCTTGGCTATAATAACCTTCGGCCTGCCGTTGTCATTGCCTTTGGCTTGAGCTACGGCTCCTGAGATTGCTGATAGATTATGTCCGTCGATAACGACAGCGTCGAAGCCTTGGGAGGTGAAGTAAGCTTCGGCGTCTTCGCTCTGCGTCTGATCTGCCATAGCATCGAGTGTAACGTCATTCGAATCGTAAATTAGAATGAGATTGTCTAATTGGTTATGACCTGCGAATGCGATACACTCTTTGGCCACGCCTTCTTGAAGGCAACCGTCGCCGTGGAGGGCGAAGACGTGTTGGTCGAAAATAGTATGCTCAGTGGTGTTAAATTTAGCAGCTGCAGCTTTAGCCGATAGCGCGAAACCAACTGCGTTACCGATACCTTGACCGAGGGGTCCTGTGGTGGCTTCTACTCCTTCGGTGTCACCAAATTCCGGGTGTCCAGGTGTCTCGGATCCAAGTTGCCGAAAATTCTTCAACTCGTCCATAGAGAGATTGTATCCAGAGAGGTGAAGCCAGCTGTAAAGAAACATCGATCCATGCCCCCCAGAGAGTACAAAGCGGTCACGGTTCAGCCATTTAGGCTCCGCAGGATTGTAGCGAAGACCACCAGCTCCATAAAGGACGGCGCCGATTTCGGCGCAGCCAAGAGGTAGCCCCAAGTGTCCGGAACTACAGGCGTGTATTGCGTCGATTGCAAGGCCGCGGGCTTGAGTAGCCGCTTGATTTAGGATCTCTGTTTGCATAAGTTTAATTTTATTATGCCCATTATGGGCAGAAGTTTATCAATATAAATTCGCTAGAGCATGCGGACCACTACGATAAAGAAAAGAAAAAATAGTTTCTTCTGGGTAAGGTGGACTCATCGCTTGCATTCAAAACTCGACTCGACCTTATCAAGCGGGTAACTAAAAGAGTATGACGCATGAAGAACTAGAAGAAGGTACCATCCTGAGTCTCGACTTTGCCAAACTCCGAAAAGTGGCAAATTGCGAGTCAGATGTGCTGCCTGCTGTTGCCCAAGATGCTGTGACCGGTGAGTTACTCATTATTGGATACGCGAATGAACTGGCCTTGGAAACTGCCCGGGAATGCGGCATGGCTACTTTCTGGAGCACTAGTCGTAACGAGTTATGGATCAAGGGTAAGACTAGTGGGGACTACCTAAATATTAAGGAGATTCGAGTAAACTGCGAGCAGAACTCCATCCTATATTTAGTCACGCCTGCCGGGAAAGGCTCTTGTCACACTAAGGACCAGGCTGGCACCGCGCGGCCTGGTTGTTATTATCGCCGCATCAAAAAAGACGGCTCTCTAGAATTTGTAGCCAAAAATTAATTTAGCATATTCATATACTTGCATTACAGCTCCCGTAGTTCAATGGATAGAGCAGCGGTTTCCGAAACCAACGTCCTGTATTACATTTACCTATGTACATAAGCCGAACAAAATAAATTTTTCGGCTATATAGCTCAAAAGCCAATAAAAAGTAGTAAAAGTTTGGCTTATTTTGGCCCGAACGAATTATTTTGTTTGGTAGACTGCAAGTTGACCCCCACCCATTTCACTATAATCCTATCCCCTATTCTTCTAGATATGCCTGGGGGAGCGTTTTTTCTTTATATGTATCTGAATAGATTTACAAAAGTAGTATGAGTTTGAGGTGTTTATATTTACTATGTTTTCTTGTTAGTTTTTTTTCTGCTTATGGTAGTAGTTCAGTTGTAACTTGGGGGCTTAGTACTCATGGAGGCGACTCAAGTAGCGTATCTTCTGAATTAACTAGTGGTGTAAGTACTATATTCTCTACTTCTTCTGCCTTTGCAGCCTTAAAGGAAGATGGCTCAGTTGTCACTTGGGGGGATAGTAGTTGGGGAGGCGACTCAAGTAGCGTAGCTTCTGAATTAACTAGTGGTGTAAGTACAATATACTCTGCTGATCTCGCTTTTGCAGCGCTTAAAGATGATGGCTCAGTTGTTACTTGGGGTCGTCAAGATGAAGGAGGCGACTCTAGTAGCGTTGCCTCGCAATTATCCAGCGGAGTCAGAACTATATTCACTACTGGTGATTCTTTCGCAGCGCTAAAATACGATGGTTCAGTTGTTACTTGGGGTTATAGTGCAGGCGATTCAAGTGGCGTTGCCTCGCAATTATCCAGCGGAGTCAGTACTATATACGCAACTACTCAGGCCTTTGCAGCACTAAAAGCCGATGGCTCAGTTGTTACTTGGGGTCGTAGTAGTCGTGGAGGCGACTCAAGTAGCGTAGCCTTTGAATTATCCAACGGGGTCAGTACTATATTCTCTAATAATTATGCATTTGTAGCGCTTAAAGACGATGGATCCGTTGTTACTTGGGGGAGCAGTGGCTATGGCGGAGATTCAAGTAGCGTTGCCTCCGAATTATCCAGTGGAGTGAGTACTATATACTCTACTAGTTCTGCCTTTGCAGCCTTAAAGGAAGATGGCTCAGTTGTTACTTGGGGACGTAGTATGGATGGAGGCGACTCAAGTAGCGTAGCTTCTGAATTATCCAACGGTGTGAGTGCAATATATTCTACTTACTCTGCCTTTGCAGCGCTTAAAGACGATGGCTCAGTTGTCACTTGGGGGGATAGTACATATGGAGGCGACTCAAGTAGCGTAGCCTCTGGATTATCAAGCGCAGTCAGTACTATATATTCTACTAATGTTGCCTTTGCAGCACTAAAAGCTGATGGCTCAGTTGTTACTTGGGGACATAGTATTGATGGAGGCGACTCAAGTGGCGTAGCTTCTGAATTATCTAGCGGAGTCAATACTATATACGCAACTACTCAGGCCTTTGCAGCACTAAAAGCCGATGGCTCAGTTGTAACTTGGGGTTCTCGTGTTCGTGGAGGTGACTCAAGTAGCGTTGCCGATCAATTATCCAGCGGTGTCACTGAAATTTTCTCTAATGGCAACGCCTTTGCCGCACTAATTGAGCTATTGGCTCCTGTTTTAGATATAAATACTTTTTACGAAAGCTATAGTGGTGAAAGTGTAGGAATTAATGCGACCGCTACAGACGGTCATCCGACTAACTACACATATCAATGGTACTTTAACGAATTCCCAATTCCATCTTTTCTAAACGGCACAAGCTCTACATACAGTATCGACGGAGCATCCACGAGCAACGGCACCTGGCGAGTAGAAGTTACCAATGATGCAGGTACTACTTCTGCTGAATTTGAATACAGAGTATTTGCAGATGCTGATAGTGATGGCCTATCAGATTACCGTGAGAGTAATATTCTCAGCACTAACCCAAACCTTACAGACACAGATACTGATGGGCTTAATGATTATGATGAAGTCATCACTTACCTAACTGATCCAATTGTTTCCGACTCTGATAGCGATGGGCTTAGCGATGGATCTGAGGTGAACACATACAGTTCTGATCCATTAGACACGGATAGTGACGATGATGGGCTTTTAGATGGAGCTGAAGTTAGTATCCATTTAACAGATCCTAACGATTTAGATAGTGATGATGACCTGCTACCCGATCTCCATGAAATCAGCACATTCAAAACAAATCCTAATTTAGCAGACTCAGACAGTGATGGGTTAAATGATTTTCTAGAACTAGGCACATACTCGACTGATCCTTTGCAAAGCGACTCCGATAGCGACGGAATTAGTGATGGTGATGAAGTTAACACATATTCAACGAATCCGCTTTTAGAGGATACATCT
Source organism: uncultured Opitutia bacterium (assembly GCA_913041275.1). Taxonomy (GTDB): domain Bacteria; phylum Verrucomicrobiota; class Verrucomicrobiia; order Opitutales; family Coraliomargaritaceae; genus Thalassobacterium. The sequence continues at coordinate 32,629 of CAJWHF010000007.1, read as the reverse complement.
GGAGATGGTCTCAAAGATGGAGTTGTTGTAAGTGCTGGCTTTGATCCAACCGTAGATTACAGCAACCTGGTAAATGCTAGTAGGCAAGGAATGACAGATCTTCGTGCTGGCTCTACTTTAATCGAAGTATCTGGAAGCCAAGCTACAGTGCAGTTACAGATGGAAGAAAGCTCCGATCTTCAAACATGGCAAGATGCTGGTGATCCAGCCACTATGACCATCCCTGCAGATACAGATACCAAGTTTTTCCGTTTCAAAATAGCGGATTAGGCCACGCTAGTTTTCTGTCCGATGTGCTTTGTGGGCCGTGCTTTCAAAGTTTGGTGGTTTTTTCTTTATTAGAATTTGAATAGATTAATAGAATAAGGGTGTGAGGCTTAATTATCTATACTCGTCATTAGCTTTCTTGAGTTTAGCAGCTTTTTTGAATGCAGCTACATGGAATGATTCTGATATTTTCATAGAATCAATCTTTCAACAAACTGATGATAGTGGATCTACCCTAAACATTCAGACACCTTATTCTTTCCGTGCTAGTGCTAAAAATAATCTACCCGACCAAGTCCAGTCTGTGTTGCTCCCTACGAACGCAGGATATGGCCAAAGCTCAGTAACAGAGTTTAACAAAATTGGTGCTCATTATGTGTTTTCAAAAGGGTATCTTAGTCTTGATGCTTTAAATACAGATTTTCCATTAGGTAACTATATTTGGCATCTTCACGGCTCTGGAAGCGAGGGTTTGGTATCTATCTCGGTTAATCTTTCAACTGCAATAATACCTTCTTTCCAACCCGAAATTGTAGGAGGGACATGGGAAAATGGGCGCCTTTTACTTGATGCAACATCTCCATCGTTCTCAGTAAGACCATGGCTTGATCCACCATCTAATGTTAAGCTTGAATTCGAATTGTGGCGTGATGGTGGTTCAGGTGGTAGTAGCACTAGCAATGTTGGAGCAAGTTCAGTTAATTGGTCAAGTCAGCCATCAGGTGCTATTTTTGATGCAACATTGAGTTATAAAGTTTTGGGAGAAGAAAAGGAACATACGCTTACTACGGGTAATACTTTAGCATCAAGAACAGGAGTTGCAACTACGCTTCATTTTCAAATTGAGATGGTAGGTGATTCTGAAGAACCTAATCCTAATAATGGATTCTCCAATACATCGGATCCGAGTACTTTATATCCTGCAGAGACTTCAATGAATATCATATATAATGGTGATATTACTATTTCATGGTCGACAGAGCTTTCTAGGTACTACCTTGTCCAAACATCGACTGATTTGGTCAGCTGGTCAGCATCTAGTACTTTATTGAGTGGTGATGGAGAAATCTTATCGCATGAAGCATTGTTTAATGGGAGCAAAGCATTCTTTAGGCTTTTAGGATCAGACAGTCCGCTAATCATAACGGAGGCAAGGTATGGGGCTAATGATACTTATACTGACGTGCTACAGTATGTTGCGGATAGTGCTCTTGGCAGTACCGTCAATTTATCTGTTGGAAACCATACCCTAGGTGGAGATCCTATTTTTGGTACTCCCAAAATACTTCATGTGAGATACCAAAATAGTGAAGGTAGATACGAAGCTCTAGTTAATGAAGGCGATACATTGATTATCCCTAGTCAAACTCATAGCTCACTCTAGGAACTTAGCAATGAGAGTCGAATTAGTAAAGATACTTAATCATAGTATTACCGCTACACTTCTCGTAGCCCATTTCTCTATATACATAGCGTAGATCACTATCTGTTAGTGTGTGCTTAGACCTTTCGCTGTAATGCCTTCTAGGCAGTCTTTTGTGACATGAAATCGACATCACGCTGAGCTTGATACTCTTAACTTCTGTCTGCCCCAAACATTTTTCTAAAGTTCTTAATGTATCTTTAAAACTAACTTTGGGGCGAATCTCCTTGTCTGCATAACGGTAGATCAGTTCCAGAATTATCTCTTCTGGATCATCTTCAAACCTTAGCTGAATACCATACTTCTTATTGAAACATACGAGAAGATCATAGTCGTATGTTTCGCTACCGTATTCATAGTAGCTATTCCAGAATTCTATTTCATAACATTTGGATAAGGGCTCATACAAAGAATCAAAAAAGCTGTTCGATAAACTATCTAACTTTGTGAACTTTACCTTGGATCTATTTTCTTCGCTCTCTAGCTCATAAAGAAGCTCAAGGCCGTCCATAAAGTCTTCTTGATATTCTTGCCTAATGCCGAGAGCACTCAGCGTTCTTCGTGTTTCAAAATCATACGTATTCACATGATTTATTACACTTGGTAACTGTGTCAGATTTCCCTGTTGGTGTTTATCTTTTACGATTAATTACAAACACACCCTCTTAGATCTCTAAAATAATCGCAGGCATTTCTTCATTAGAAATTACCCTTATTTGATCTATTTTCAAAGGGATTCACACGTCGTGTAATTTATAAATCTAACTTCGAGTAGAAAAAGTTAAATTAAATTTAGTATATCTGAGGGGATACACCAACGAAGTGTAAAGCCTTTAGATATCGCTATGCCTACTACTAAAGAATTAAAGGAATTTGAAGATCCATTAGGAGACTATCTATATAAGAAATTAGAAAAAACTTATATCAATTATGATGGTTTAAAGAATATTAGTAAAAAAGAGTTAGAGAAATTATTAAAGCAGAAGACTGATTGGTTTTTTAAGTTATCGGCTGCTTACAATGAATACAAAGATAAGGATTTTTACTTGTGTAAAAGTACATTCAAAACAGATATCGAATTCTTTAATGATGATTATCAGAGGGCAGTTAAGAGACTTACAAGATACTTAAGTGAACATCTAAAAATTAGAGGAATCTTAATTACTGAAAATGATCAGAGAGATAAAAATTATCACCTTCATGCCTTACTTATTTTGCCCAAGAAACTCCCCGTAAAGACCTACAGGATGCTTTTAAGAAAGAAATGGGAAAACATACTTAAAGACTACAAAGCGAGCGTAGGATACGAAAGAGACAAAGATGAAATTTTAAAAGAATTAAGGAAAGATTATTTCAAAGTTTGTCAGTGGTTTACCTACATGACAAAACTAGCTAAAAATTCTTCGAGTCATCAAACTAAGGCTTATAGTTCTACCTGGCATGCAAAGAGTTTGGGGCTTTCAAAGCATTGGCTTAGAGATCGCCTGCCTAGCAGGCGTTGCCGATCAATCTACAAGCTACATCAACTCGACTGGGCATTAAACTATTTATTCAATCGGCAGAAAATCTTGTGCTTTAATTAGAAGCGCTGTTGCCCCGCTTAAATCTCCAGCTCAAAGAATTTCTCGGCATCACTTTTTGCGACTGGCCTGTTGTAGTATTTCTTGAGAATAGCAGGGCTGTTGCCCATTTCTTTGGAGGTTGCATCTGCACTATCTGTGAGAGCATATCTGTAAGTACCAAATGAGTGTCTTAGAATATTGTTACTCCATTCAATTTCTGTCGCAGCTTTTAGTCTGTCAAAGCGCTTGCGAAAGTTTTTTGGGTAAGTCTCAGTCAGATTGTTATCCTTGCAGTATTTTAAAAGCCGAGCGGCATTATTCTGTGCGGTAATGCATCTACGGCTGGGGGTCTTGGCAATTTTGGCATCTATATAGACATTCACAGTGTCTCCATCGAAGTGTATTTTGTCCCAGGACAGCTTTGAGGCTTCGCTATTCCTTAACCCGCAGAACATCATTAGAGTGATGTAGGGTAGAAGCGCCTCATGATCTTTGTGGGCGACGGTTTCAATCACAGTTCTCGCCTCCTTTGGAGTGAAAACCTTAACGGTGTCGTGATCGATTTTAATCATCCCGTATCTGCGGAGGGGATTTTGACTTACCCAATCTTGCGTAAAGCAGTAGTTAAAGAACTTTTTATAAACTCTTTGTCTATTATTTTGAGTTTGATCGGATACTTTGCCTTTTTGAATTAACTTAGACAGATCTGCCTCCTGGATACTTGAAGTAAGATAATAGCTATACTCTTTAACGAATGGCTTCATAACAGTGTTGATCTCTCTTATCGTATTCTTTGATAGGCCTACTCGTTTCTTCTCGGATAAGTAATGCTCGTAGGCCTCACTAACGCTTTTCTCCTCATCTGGTTTATGGTGTATGTAAAAGTCAACAATTTGACTTAAGCTCACTTTTTTTGGGATCTTATCAAAAGCAGCAGTAGCATCATTGACCTGCTTTTGAGTCAGTGTGGTGTTGATGTTGTTTTGCTTTGACCGTGCTGCGTCCTCTTGCTTCTGTAAGGTATCAATAAATCTTTCGGCTTCCCAACGATGTTTGAATTTTTTATCGAGGTGTTCTTTGTGAAGTGTTCCAGTTACACGGTAGTGCGTCGTACCGCTGGTGTTTTTAGCCTTTTTAAGAGTAAAGCATACAATCTTGTTATTTCTGTCTGTTGTAGAGATGCGTTGCGGCTTTTTCATACTTGCTAGTAAAGCAGCTACAGATCAAAAGTCGATATTGTTTGGCTTTTATTTGGCCTGTATTTTATTGTCCTTATCATTATTTAATCATAAATTATTATATATTAATTGTTTAGCTCCCGTAGTTCAATGGATAGAGCAGCGGTTTCCGAAGCCGCAAATGGCAGTTCGAATCTGCCCGGGAGCACCATTTTTCACATTCATAAATTGATCTGCTCTTGGCGGTGCTTTGCCATTGTCAAAGCGAGCGCTCTGAGCCAGTTGTAAAGATATGTTTACAGGAATTGTCGAAGAAACGGGTAAAGTAATCTCTTTTAGTGAGCAGGCCAGTGCTTGGCGACTTGTTCTGGAATCTCATGTAGTCGCGAAAGACCTGCAGATGGGCGACAGCATAGCGGTCAATGGCTGCTGCTTGACCGCTGTAGCATTTTCGGAAGATCGAATTGAATTCGATCTTTTGGAAGAGAGTAAGCGCCTAACCTCAATCGGTGAGGTAGGTGTGGGCGCTAGGGTAAACCTTGAGCGTGCCCTTTTGCCTACTACTCGTATGGGTGGTCACTTTGTGTCTGGTCACGTCGATGGTACGGGATTGATCGATGCGATCGAGCCGCGCGGGAAGGACTTCTTTTTTCGGATCAAAGCTTCGTCTGATAGTTTGCGCTATATCGTACATAAAGGCTGCATTACAGTGGACGGCATTTCGCTGACCGTAGCTGAGGTTGAAGAGTCAGGCTTCGCCATTTGGCTTATTCCGCATACCATGGAGGTCACCAACCTGCACACGAAGCAAGTGGGTGACTTAGTGAATCTGGAATACGATCTGATCGCGAAATACGTGGAAAAACTCTTCGCGCCTCAGGATTAGTTCCAAGGGTTACCTAGAAGTTCCTTTTCGTTTGTAGTACCTAGGCTCTTAAAAAGTAATCCAGCCGCGCATGCGGCAACTGCTTGCGTAGCTATATAAATAGGAACTGCGCTCCATGGCAGAAACCCGTTTACAGCAAGGCAGAGTGTTACCGCAGGATTAAATGCGGCTAGTGAGATCGATCCAACTGCATATGCGCCAGCTGCGACAACGCTACCTATAGCCAGCCCGTAGAACTGATTTCCCTCGGTCTTCTTAGAAATTGCGACATTCAAAATCACCCACATCAGCGCGAAAGTGAAAAGAAACTCCGCAGTGATTACCTTCGGATATTCTAATGTCGCCACAGTGATATTTTCCAGTCCCTGTGGGTTAAGAATGGTGAGGGTAAATGCAGCAGCAATTGCTCCCATAAAGATCGCAACAAAGTAAGGTAAAGCTGCCTTCTTTGAGTGTGAGCCTGCGCAAAAGTATGCGAGCGTGGTTGCTGGATTAAAGTGCGCCTTAGAGTGGTGCCCGCAGGAGTAAACTAGCGCTGCTAGGCCGATGCCGACAGCTAGCGGCACCGCGATGCCTGAACTGGCTGGCTGAGTTACGCAAAGACCAATAATTATATAGAGGAAGAAGGTGCCAATAAACTCGGCTATTAGAGCATTTTTCATAAGTTTTTAAGTGATAATTTTGCTTCTCGGTAGCCTGCAGCATATGCTTCAAAGACTAGTTTAATTTCATCTCGTATACGGCGAAAGGCATCTAGCTCACTCTCTCCATCATGCTTTGCGTGCGGGGGGTCTTCAAACCCCCAATGGTAGCGAGTGATCATTCCCGGAAAGCTTGGGCAGGCCTGGTCCGCTTTACCACATACGGTGATCACTGTGTGGATCCCTTTATTAAGGTATATGTCCAAGTGGTCGGAGGTATGGTCACTCGCATCAATGCCAATTTCTTCTAGCACTTTTAAGGCAAGCGGGTGCACTTCACCCTTTGGCTTTGAGCCAGCGCTGAAGACTTCAAATAAGTCGCCCGCGCAGGCACGTAAGATTCCTTCTGCAATGTGGCTGCGGCAAGAATTTCCTGTGCACAGGATGAGGACTCTCGGAATATCCATATCGACTTAGCGTAGGTAGATTATTAAATTTAATTAGCGTTTATTCTTGGACAATACTCTTATAAATACTTCCGTATATAAATTACTCAATGGTTGCTAGTATCAATATACCTTGTCAATAATATGCACTTATTTTGTCTATTAACTTTTTGTGCTGGCGGCTTGCTGAACGTCCATGATTTACTGGAGTCTTAAGACCTAACGAATATAATTAATAATTATGAGCCTTTCTTTTGTTTTTGATTCTCTATTGATCCAAGCAGCTTCAGGGCCGAATATATTTACTTATTTCGCTCAGTCTAATTTTGCGGGAAAGGTAGTCATTTTCATCCTAGTTCTCTGTAGTATTGTGGCATGGACAGTTATGCTCGGCAAATACTTGGATCTTTCGAAGCTGCGCTCGCAAAATCAACGCTACGAGCGTTTGCTGACTAAAGAGTCGCATTTAATTAAGCTCGAAGCAGAGCGCCCTGGCAAAGGTAGTGGCCCTTATTATAACATAGTGCGAGAGGCACTTGAGGCTTTCCACCGGTATGGGGGTGCCGACTCTGCAGACACACACCGCGCCACTTTGCGCATGGGCCATGTGGAAAATGCATTACAACGCAGTGTGGCAGAACAGATAATCCGCTACGAATCGAAGATGGTGGTTCTAGGATCGATCGTAACTGGCGCACCTTTTCTTGGGTTACTTGGCACGGTATGGGGAGTGATGGATGCTTTTGGTAGTATGGCTGGTGTAGGATCCGCTAGTTTACAAAATCTTGCACCAGGCGTCTCCGGGGCGCTCCTGACTACAGTCGCTGGGCTCGTAGTAGCGATCCCCTCTGTATTTGGTTATAATTACCTCTTGCAACAGACCAAGATCGCTGTGGTTGAGTTGGAGAATTTTGCTAGCACTGCGGCCGATCGCATTGAGCTAGAAGCTCAATCCTGCGGAGAATAAACCATTCAAAATTATATTCATAGGGATGGCTCGTAAATTTCAGCGCAAAGATAGGCTCTCCGCCCTAACCGAGATCAACGTAACGCCGCTGATTGATCTCGCCTTTGCTCTACTGATTATCTTCATGATCACTACTCCGCTCCTAGAGCAGACTGTAGATTTGAATCTACCAGTGGAGACGTCCAAGCCACAACTCGAAGATAGAGAGGATTTTCAGTCTATCTCGATCGACCAAGCAGGGAATTACTACTGGGGTAAGGAGAAAGTCACCGGCGAGCAAATCAGCGATCTATTAGACACCTTGTCTATGAATCCTGAGCCACCGGTTCTTAGCGTCCGCGCTGATGCCCAGTTGCCTTATCAACATGTCATTACTCTGGTGGATATGATTAAGCAGCGAAAGCTCTCTAAAATCAGTTTAGACACCAAGGTAAAATGAAATTACCCAAAGACCGGCCTCTTTTGACGTCACTAGGCCTCCACTTAGTAGTACTGGGGGGATTTTTGCTTTTTACTATTGTACAAGCCTTCTGGCCAAAAGAGAAGATTCATGTTTTTGAGGTCATCGATTTGCCGAACACGGATAACTCTACGCAAAAAACTGACTTGCCTGCCATAAAGGCTCCTAATTTACCGGAGGTTGCCGTCTCTAAGCCAGTTCCTAAGCCGCAGCCTTTGGTATCGCATGAGGAATTTTCTAAAAAAAACCCTAAGCCTGACCCAAAGCCACGCGATCTAAAACGCGACGTTAATATAGTACTGGAGCAAATAGTAGTGCCTGATTTGGTTTTTGAACCTAATACCCCAAGCGATCGTCAGAAACAACTAACAGATCAGCAGAATTCGGCTTTATCTCAATACATTAAGCGCTTGCGGGCAAAAATCGATACAGCTTGGACTAAGCCTGCGCAGCTAGCAGGGATTAACTTGGTTGCTCGGGTCGTCTTTAATGTCTCTAGCTCTGGTCGTCTTAGCAATCCGCGCCTTACTAAAAGCTCAGGTAATGCCGCCTTTGACCAATCTATCATTTTAGCATTTAAATTGGCTAATACGGTTGGACCAACCCCGACAGGACAGGGATATCAGTATTCCCTAACTTTTCGCATGCTAGATTAAGAAGTAATCGCCCTAAACGGGATAAATACCTTGACGTAAAGGTAAATAGATCTACTTTACTATCATGCCTAAGATATATAAGCACTCCGGCTCTCATCTATACCTGATTTTCTGGAAAGCTTCTAGAGTTGTGATGCGTTACCATGAAAGGAGTGTTAGTGAACAAGGCTTTGCATCCTTGTCTGACTTTGCAGTGCTAGAGGTACTGCTTCATATGGGCGCACTACCAGTTAGTGCCATAGGAGAAAGAGTACTATTAACTAGTGGATCAATCACTACCGCGGTTCAACGCTTAGAAAAAAAGGGTCTGTTGCAAAGGGAGCGAAGCAGGCTAGACGCCCGGGTAGTTCTCGTACGATTAACTAGCGCCGGACAGGATCTGATCGAGAGCAACTCGTCACAACACGCGGATAACCTCGAGGACTTATTTATAGAATTCTCCGAAGAAGAGCGCGTTCAATTTGAAAAGCTGATCACCAAATTCGGCAAACGTGTCCAAATGCTAAGTAAGTAGTAATACCTTATATCTTGATGTCAAGATTAATTCTCACTTTGCCATCTTGCCCACGTGCCGCTAGGTAGAGAAAAGCCATGATCATCGCCTGTAAGGAGCATTTCACCGCATTGGAACTGTCCTTGGCTGAGCATTTGTGCGATTAAATTTTTTAGTACAATGGGACTAAATCCTGGTGTATGGCTCGTAAGATAGACGAAGGAAGGGCTCGTACTGAGTACTTTATGGACCAGTTGTAGCGTTTGCAGAAGGGCGTTTTCAATTTTGTATAATTCGCCACTTTTACCTCTACCGAATGAGGGTGGATCGAGTAAAACAGCGTCGTACTGCCTTCCGCGCTTAATTTCACGAGTGAGGAATTTGTTCACATCATCGACAATCCAACGGATTGGGTGCTCTTTTAATTGATTTATCTCTGCATTTTGCCGAGCCCATTGCACCATACCTTTGGAGGCGTCCACATGGCAGCAGTGCGCGCCGCCCTGTGCAGCAGCCATTGTGGCACCACCAGAATAGGCGAATAGGTTGAGGAATCGGAGCGGTTCGCGGCGAACTTTTGATTCTGCGCTGACTCTGCTCCTTATCCAGTCCCATATAGCTCGTGTTTCAGGAAATACGCCGAGGTGGCCAAAGTCTGTGGTAGAGAGTTTCATTTGCACCCCGTTGATCTCGGCTATCCATGAATCTGGTAGTTTATCGCGTCCGATCCATTTGAGACCTTCTTTGCGTGTAAAAGAGGCGTTCGCTTGCTTCCACAGTGTTGGATTAGCAGGACTCCAGACCGCTTGAGAGCAGGGTCGGTCGAGCGTAATTGAACCGAAGCGCTCCAATTTACGTCCGTTACCGCTGTCGATAAGCTCGTATGTGTTCATGGAATGTTTCGAGAGTAATTATATATGAGAGTAAAAAACTAAACATTACTAAGCGCTGATTTTTAATAGCATTAGGCAGAGTTCCTAGCTTCAATAAAACATCTTCGACACATAGCAACGTAGCTTTCGTTACCACCAATCTCAACTTGATCCCCTTCTTTAATAGGGGCTCCATTCGAGTCGATGCGTAGATTCATGGTCGCTTTACGACCGCAGTGACATATAGTTTTGAGTTCAATTAAGTTGTCCGCCCATCCAAGAAGTGCAGCACTCCCAGGGAAGAGTTGCCCTTGGAAGTCAGTGCGCAGGCCATAACATAATACCGGTATGTTAATTAGGTCGGCGACTGAAGCAAGTTGATGTACTTGAGTCTGTGTTAAAAATTGTGCTTCGTCGATGAGCACACAAGCAAGAGGTTCTTCTTGATGCCTAGACTCTATGAGTTCGAAAAGTTGAGCTTGAGGGCTAAAAACACGGGCTTGGGCACTTAGTCCGATACGCGAGGCGATCTTTCCATGACCTGCACGCTGATCGACTTCTGGCGTAAGGAGTAGGGTATTCATCCCGCGCTCTTTATAGTTATGACTGGATTGCAGAAGCACGGTACTTTTGCCGGCGTTCATTGCAGAGTAATAAAAATAGAGTTTAGCCATATTAGGATGGATGATATTTTAATAGACGAAACTATTACTCTAGAGCAAATAGTACATCGGCGGCAATGCCATAGCGGAGATTGTAAAAAGAATGAGTGATATGATTTCGGCTAGCGTACTCAAGTAGGGCATCGATCGTAATTAATGCTACTGGTAAAATGTCAGCACGTGCGGGAGGCAACTGAGCTATCTTTAGTCGTTCTTCTAGTGTAGAAGTCGCTAACTTTTGCTTCAGAGAGTTTAAAGCTCCTCTTTCTATGCGCGGGGAAGACTTGGCTAGAGTATTGCCTTCTTGTGCGGCGAGTACCGCGCGACTTATGCTGAAAGCACCGCCTGTCGCGATTAGTGGTAGGTCTATCGGGGAAAAGTCGAAGCCACTTTTTATTATTTGGGTTCTCACATATTGCCGTAAAGCACTCTCGGATTTAAGTGGCAAGGATGCGGTTTTGTCTGCTACGAAACGCTCTGTCAGGCGTACAGCTCCTAGTGGAAGCGAAATTGCATTTTTAATTGATCCCCCTTCGAAACGGATTAATTCCAGACTGCCGCCACCGATGTCGATTTGAATATAGCGGCGCATTTCTCTGATGGCAGGATCACAACTTAAACCCAGGCCAATATAGCGGGCCTCTTCTGTGCCACTGAGAACGCGCATATGCAGGTCTGTAGCTTCGGTTACAGCCCTAAGGAAAGTCGCGCTATTTTTTGCATCGCGTACTGCGCTGGTTGCGACTATAGCAATTTTGTTGGGTTTGTGCTCGAGTGACAAATGGTACAATTCTAGGATCGTAGCAGTTCCACGGGTAATAGCTGCCTGAGTTAGGGTGGGTAAATCATGATTAATTCCCTCACTAATTCTGGTTTCGATTGTTTTACTGCAGGCAGTTTTGATGGACTTGCCCGATTTATCTAATGAGGCTACTAGCAACTTGATTGAGTTACTGCCTACATCGATAACTGCGACTGTCTCTGGCATAAATACAGGGCACAATGTCGCAACAGTGGCGTCAAGATAGGAAGCGGTATCTTTATGGGTTCCTTTGTCCCTAAATATTTAACGTAAAGGGGTTTTCCCCTTCGACGGATGCCTAGACTGATAGCATCTTAAAAAAGCTAGCCCTACGGCTCGAATACGCTACTGATCTTAGACTACAATCTATGTCCTACAATGTCGCTCATTTTCTTGCGGAACAAGCCGCCACCCAAGCGGAGGCTGTCGCAGTGCGAGCGCCAATCGGGCGCCGAGCGGATGGGTGGATCCAATATAAAGAACGATCGTTTTCGGAGCTAGAGCGTGAGGCTTCAGCCACAGCCTATTATTTTGCTGCTAATGGAATCGGGCGCGGATCACGGGTGTTACTTATGGTGCGGCCTGGGATGGACTTAATTCGTATTGTTTTTGCACTTTTTAAGATGGGGGCTGTACCCGTCGTTATTGATCCAGGTATGGGTCTGAGAAAGTTCCTTCGATGCGTTCGCCATTCACAACCAGATGCTATAGTAGGGGTTAATACTGCAATTTGGATTGGCCGTTTATTTCGCTCAAGCTTCCGTACTGTATCTATTAAGATACCTATCTGCCCAAAATTTAGCAAAAAGATTGCCCACTTTGCTGCTCGAGGTGCATTCCTAGCGGTTGATTCCGCGCCGGACGAACTTGCCGCTGTCTTATTTACTTCGGGCTCGACCGGGCCCGCTAAAGGAGTGTGCTACGCACACGGTACTTTTTTAGCGCAGGTAGAGGCGATTCGTCAGGAATATAAGATTGAGGCTGGAGAGGTCGATTTGCCGATGTTGCCAGTCTTCGCCTTATTTAACCCAGCATTAGGTATGTGCACTGTGGTACCGGAGATGGATCCGAGTCGTCCGGTGGCGGTCGATCCCATTAAGATTGTCCAAGCGATTAAACAGAATGCGGTATCGAATAGTTTTGGTTCGCCAGCCCTTTGGACGAAGATCGCGCGATATTGCGAACGGGAATCGATCACATTACCCAGTGTACGTCGTATTCTCATGGCGGGTGCACCAGTGCCCCCTGTATTGATGGCTCAGATGCGGATGATTACGCCTAATGGCGAGATTCACACGCCATACGGAGCGACCGAAGCATTGCCCGTTACATCAATTTCTTCGACTGAAGTCTTAGAACAGACAGCTCAACGCACTCAAGCAGGTGAAGGAACGTGCGTGGGAAGACCACTCCCTGGCGTGTCTGTACGCGTCATTGAGCCTTCCGATGAAACAGTGGAATCGATCCAAGACACGGTCGATCTACCCCTTGGAAAGATTGGTGAAATTATTGTTCAAGGGCCCTCGGTGACCAGAGGTTATGATCGTCTGCCGCAGGCAGATTCCAGTTCTAAGATTTTTGGCACTTCCGAATATTGGCACCGTATGGGAGATATGGGGTGGATTGATGATTCTGGCAGACTTTGGTTTTGCGGCCGTAAAGTCGAGCGTGTCATACTACCAGAAGGGGCTTTGTACACGGATTGCTGCGAGGCAATCTTTAATAATCACGCAGATGTTTTTCGCTCGGCTCTGATTGATATGGGCGGTGGAATCCCCGCCATAGTTATCGAACCAGAGGATGGTGCCTACCCTAAGACGAAAAAGGCACGATTAGAATTTATCAAACTACTTAGGAAATTGGCAATGAACTATACCTTGACTGAAAAAATTGAGAATTTCTTTTTTGAAAGGAGCTTTCCGGTCGACTCGCGACATAATGCAAAGATACACCGCTTGTCGCTTGCCAGAAAATTTGCTCATAAGTAGCTTTTTCATATGCGGATCTTAGTGACAGGTGGCGGTGGATTTGTCGGTGGATATATTATTCATCGATTACTAAAGAGGGGCTATGCAGTGCGCTCATTCGGGCGCTCACCACAACCACAACTAGAAGCTCAAGGCGTTGAGGTAGTGCGAGGTGATCTCTCTAATGCGGAGAATGTGCGCATGGCCTGTCGGGGCGTGGATGCAGTGTTTCATGTGGCGGCAAAAGCGGGTGTTTGGGGCAGTTGGGAGAGTTATTACAATGCTAATGTTATCGGCACTCGTCATGTGGTCGATTCATGCCGATCTGAAGGCATTGGGCGTTTAGTCTACACCAGCACTCCTAGTGTGGTCTTCAGCGGTAAAGCAATCCGTGGTGGTGGTCAGGATATGCCCTATGGGCGTAATTGGCTCTGCCACTATGCACAGACAAAGGCCATCGCTGAGCAGGAGGCCCTCAGTGCTAATACTGATTCGTTCAGAGTTGTGGCTCTGCGCCCACATTTGATTTTCGGTCCGGGAGACCCCCATCTCTTACCGCGTGTGGTTGGCAGTGTCCTGGAAGGTCGTTTAAAAATTGTTGGTAATGGGCGTAACCTAGTCGATGTCGCCTACGTGGAGGATGTAGCGGCAGCTCACTTAAATGCCTTTGATGCACTTGAAAAGCGCCGGTGCGCAGGACAAGCCTATTTTATCGCCCAAGGGGAGCCGGTCCAGCTATGGCCTTGGCTTAATCAAATTTTAGAGGGCCTCGGACACCCACCTCTTACAGGACGCATTGCTCTACCGTTGGCCTATGCTTTAGGAGGCGTAGCGGAGGGAATTTGGAAATTATTCTCAAAAAAAGGAGAGCCACCAATTACGCGATTTGTCGCGGTCGAATTGGCAAAGGACCACTACTTTGATCCCGAACCAGCGCAGCGGGATCTGAATTATTCTCCTGAGACTCCAATGGATTACGCGCTTAAGAAGACAGTTATTGATCTTAAATCCAGAGGCTTTTAATCAAGGGTATGGCAGTTAAATAACTAGTTATAATTACCTAAATTATTTACAAGATAGGTTGCAAGAGCGATGACTTCACGCCATAGCCCATACTATGGAGATTATATTTTTAGGAACCGGTACTTCACAAGGTGTCCCTATGATTGCACAACCCGAAGGTGAAGGTTGCGATATGAGTAATCCTAAAAACTGGCGCATGCGTACTTCGATTCATGTAGAAATGGGCGGCCATCATATTCAAGTGGATGCTGCGCCAGAGTTTCGCATGCAGTGTATACAAAATGGTATTGAGCAAGTTGATACTTTTATACTGACCCACGGGCATGCGGATCATATCCTAGGGATGGATGATTTGCGCCGCTTTTGTGATCTCAACGGGGGAGAAGCGCTCCCAGTGTACAGCAGCGAGGAAGGCTTACGCCGAGTCGAACAGATCTTTCCTTATGCCATCCTCGATAAACCCATAGTTCAGGGCTATCCAGCTTTTCGATTAGAACGGATGCCGCAGACTCTCGAACTTCCTGGCGGAACAGTTGAGTCCGTCTTATTACCCCATGGTAATATGGATGTGTTAGGACTTGTCTTCACGGAGGCTAATACAGGAAAGCAATGCACTTACTACACCGACTGCAAAGAAGTGGGTGAAGAAGCACGCTTTCTCGCAGAAGGTTCAGATGTCGTCATTCTAGATGGCCTACGCCAGAATCCTCATCCTTCTCACATGAGTATCGGCGAGGCCTCCGAAACTGCGCAGTCAATGGGCGCCCCACTATCGTATCTAACACATATGACTTTCAAAGTGGATCATGAAAGTACCGAATCGGTGCTCCCTGAGAATGTTCACCTAGCCTACGATGGCTTACGGGTGAGTTGGTAGAGATCCTACAAGAGTACTAAGTGGTCGCGGTGAACAAGCACCTCGCCGGTAGTTTCTGTACCTGCGCCTTTAAGATATTCTATTTCAAAATTAACAATACCCTGGGCGATAGCCACGCCTTCATGTGAAAAAATTTGAACCACATCGCCGCTCTCAAAGTCACCATCGCAGTCGGTGACTCCTGCAAGGAGCAAGCTTTTCCCATGGTTTGTAAGTGCGTCGGTCGCCGCTGAATTGATTGCGATAGTCCCGTGTGTGTGATCTTGGATAGCGATCCACCGCTTGTGCGATTTCACCGGAATGTTACTTGGTGTGAAATATGTACCCACGCTTTCGCCGCGAAGTAATTTATTAAAGAGTTCACTGTCGTTTCCGCTACCTATGACTACACCGCAGTTGACCCTATGCGCGATTTTAGCTGCAGAGATCTTACTAATCATGCCACCTACAGAAGTCGCTTGCTTTGTATCTTGGGCCATTGCCTCTATCTCGGGAGTTATGGTCTCGACAACGGAAACTACTTCCCCACTGCCTTGCATGTCGATCAAACCAGAGATATTTGACAAGATGAAGAGCATATCCGCATTCACCACACTGGCGACTAGGGCGGAGAGAGTATCATTATCGCCGAATTTTATTTCGGCTGCGCTCACGGTGTCGTTCTCATTAACTATTGGTAGAGCGTCGTTGGACAATAAGTTATCGATTGTATTAAGAACTGCGTTGTGGCGGTGCTTAAAGCGAAGGTCATCTCTAGTCAGTAGAATTTGCGCTACGGTTTGCTCGTGTGGATCGAATCCTCGTTGCCAATGATTCATTAGCATGCTTTGACCGACAGCCGCGCAGGCTTGAAGGGTCGCTAAGTCCTTTGGCCGCTTATCTAGTTTAAGTTTCCCCATGCCCAGTCCAATTGCTCCTGAGCTAACTAGAATTACATCAATACCCTTATCTCGGAGCATTTTGATCTGTTTGCAGAGCGCTGAAATACGAGTAGTATCTAGGTCTCCGATACCTGATGTGAGCACGCCAGTTCCTACTTTAATAACGACACGCTTAGCCTGTGATAGAGGAAGCACTTTTCTTGGAGTTAGTCGTTAGTATGGAGAGGTTGGGGCGTTTTAGTAAGCTGCTTTACTCGCTTATGGCGGCTAAATTCCAACTTATTAGACTACACCTTTTTTAGGTCAGTTTCTTTTTTACTGAGGTGCTCGTTGACTTCGGCGATATAGTCGTCGTGAGCTTTTTGTACTTCTTTTTCGTGGCGCTTGAAATCGTCTTCGGGTAGTCCGTCTGCCTTAGCGGATTTTAATAGGTCGAGTGCATCACGGCGCCCTTGACGAATACGGACGCGACCGTCTTCGGACATATTTCCAGCGGTCTTAGCTAATTCTAGGCGGCGTTGCCCTGTTAATTCGGGGACTGGAACGCGGAGAATCCCGCCGTCTATGATTGGATTTAAGCCTAAATTTGCCTCTTGGATGCCTTTTTCTACGTCAACAATCACAGACTTATCCCATGGCTGTACCATAATTGTGCGGGCATCAGGCGTGGTCACTGCAGCGACCTCTTTTAGAGTCACCGTGCTACCATAAGCCTGTACACGCACACCATCGAGCATCGCTGGAGTAGCCTTGCCTGTATGCAAACTGCTGAACTCATGAAGAGTGTGATCGACCGCCTGTTTCATTTCGGCGTGCATTGATTTGAGGATGTCTTTAGGTTCCATGATATTTATATATACTGATCAGGAGAATATTTTTGTTAAAAAATAGAGCGGCGAAAAAGCGACGAAAACTAGTCTACCAATGTGCCAATTTTCTCCCCCATTACTGCTCGGTAGATTGAGTTTGGCTCGCGCATACTAAATACTAAAAGAGGTAGTTCGTTCTCCATACAAAGAGAAAAAGCGGTGGAATCCATCACCTTCAAGCGATCACGCAGGGCATCAATATAAGGTATGTGCTCGAACTTGAGCGCATCGGCGTGCTTTTCTGGATCTTTGTCGTAGATACCATCAACTTTTGTCGCCTTCATCAGCATATCAGCGCCTATTTCGTTCGCGCGTAAGGCCGCAGTAGTGTCGGTCGAGAAATATGGGTTTCCGGTGCCACCTGCAAATATGACTACCCGTCCTCTTTCCAAATGTCGAGTTGCTCTGCGAAGGATAAAGGGCTCGGCTAGTTTATCCATCGGAATAGCGCTTTGGAGTCGTACGGTGACGCCTAGCTTTTCGAGGCAATCCATCAGGGCGAGTCCATTAATCACAGTAGCTAGCATGCCCATGTAGTCGCCAGTCGTTCTGTCGACTCCCTTCATTTCTGCTCCGCTTAGACCTCTGAAAATATTACCCCCGCCAATTACAAGTCCAATTTGCACACCGATGTCGTAGACCTTTTTAACTTCCTCACAGATAGACTTGAGTGTATGAGGGTCGATAGGTTCGCCCCCTTGAGTGTTTCTTAACACTTCTCCGCTAATCTTTAGGATAATGCGTCGATGTTTCGGTTGAGGGCCCGATTGGTCTGAAGCTGCCATTAAAGGTTTTTTAAACATTCTTTTCCCTTCGTCGTCAACCAATGACTTTATCAAAGAGAATCTTTCCTTGAAACTTATGTCTGCTAGTGTTGCTTAATAAGTCTTACCTTACAAAAACTCTAATTTTTTCAGTTACCTAGTCGTTCAGCACACTAATATGTCTCTAATTGTTCAAAAGTACGGTGGCACTTCGGTCGGAGATATTGACCGTATAAAAAATGTAGCCCAGCGAGTTAAAGAAACCTACGAAGCTGGGAATCAGTTAATTGTGGTTGTATCAGCACGCTCGGGTGTGACTAATGAGCTGGTTGCACGGGCGAGGGAGCTCGATCCGAATCCTGATGAGCGCGAGATGGATATGCTTCTGTCGGTCGGAGAGCAGGAAACTATTGCCCTTACCGCGATGGCCCTGCACGCCATTGGAGTGCCCGCAGTCTCTCGTACTGGCATGCAAGCGGGTATTATGACTGACCCGGCGCACACCCGTGCTCGCATTACTGAGATATCCGGCGGTGACCTTAAAGAACAGCTCGATGCTGGCAAGGTCGTCATTCTAGCCGGATTTCAGGGGCACTCGAACGATGGCCAGATCACCACATTAGGCCGTGGTGGTTCGGATCTCAGCGCAATCGCTATTGCTGCTGCGGTAGAGGCCGACCTGTGCCAAATTTACACAGATGTTGACGGCGTTTACACCGCGGATCCTCGTGTTGTTGCGGATGCTATAAAGCTCGACTCGATTTCCTACGAAGAGATGCTTGAGCTTGCAAGCGCTGGGTCCAAAGTAATGCAAAACCGAGCGGTTGAGTTTGCTCAAAAGTACAATGTTATATTTGAAGTTCGCTCTAGTTTTAATAATAACCCAGGAACAATTGTGAAAGAAGAAGCCGCCTCCATGGAAGATGTCGTTGTCAGCGGCGTCGCAATCGATAAAAATCAGGCTAAGATTGTAATTAGTGATCTGCCTGACCGTCCTGGTACAGCCGCCAAGCTCTTCCAGGCCCTAGGTGCTGCTGGTATCAGTGTCGACATGATCGTTCAAAACATAGGCCGCGAGGGTAAAGCAAATCTTACTTTCACCGTCGCCCGGGAGGATATATCGCGCGCTCAAAAGGCAGTTACCGAATCATTCCCAGATGAGGCCGCTGGAAAACTCTTTGAGGCAAGCGATATCGCAAAGGTCTCTGTTGTTGGAGTCGGTATGCGTTCGCACTCCGGTGTGGCGGCTAGGCTATTTCAGGCTCTAGCCGAAGACAGTGTTAATATTCAGCTAGTCAGTACTTCTGAGATTAAAATCTCGGTTGGGATCGAACCGGACGATGCCGACAAAGCCGCCCGAGTTATACACAGTGCTTTCAAGTTGAATAAGTAGGTAACAATAGATGCAATACATCAGTACAAGAGGGCAGGTGCCCGCTGTCTCTTTCTCCACAGCGGTGGCAGAAGGGCTTGCACCTGATGGGGGGCTTTATTTGCCTGAAGAGTTACCGGATCTAAAACCTCATTTATCAGACTGGTCTAAACTCGATTTTGCATCACTTTGTGAGGCATTTTTTGGCATTTTCGCCACTGACATCGACCCAATAGAGCTGAAAAATGTAGTCGCTCAAAGTTACACTAAGTTCGACCACGCGGACATCGCTCCGATCGTGAAACTAAGTGACGATCTTTTTGTGCTAGAGCTTTTCCACGGTCCCACACTGGCCTTTAAGGACTTCGCCCTTCAGTTACTCGGTAATTTCTATGAGGCTCAGATTACTCGCAAGAACAGCCCTATAGCCGTGCTCGGTGCGACTTCGGGCGATACCGGTGCTGCCGCTATTCATGGCTTACTTGGCAAGGAAGGAGTCACTACTTTTATCCTCTATCCTGATGGTCGGATTTCCCCGCTCCAAGAGCGCCAAATGACCTGTACTGGAGCAGATAATGTTTTCCCTTTATCCATAAAGGGTAGTTTTGATGATGCCCAAACTGCGATGAAGACCGTCTTTGAAGACCGAGAGTTCGCTAGTGAGATTGGGCTTTCGGCTGTTAATTCGATCAATCTTGCCCGTATCCTTGCTCAGTGCGTTTATTATATTTCAGCTTTTTTCCGCCTGCCAGAAAATGAGCGTGAAGACATTACTTTCGTAGTTCCCACGGGTAATTTCGGTAATGTCCTCGCCGGTTGGTTAGTCCAGCGCATGGGTGTGCCTATCAAGGGATTTCGTGTGGCGACCAACCAGAATGACATTCTGCACCGCCTCTTTGAGACTGGTATTTATGAACTCGAAGAGGTCGCCCCAAGTGTTGCTCCTTCCATGGATATTCAAGTTGCTTCTAATTTTGAGCGTTTCATCTACTACGCAGAAGATAGTGACGCTGATAAGGTGCGTGAGATTATCCAGACTTTTAAGAAGACCGGAAAATACGTTTTCGAGAGTCTTGATCGCGCCGGCTTTAGTAGTTCGCGTACAGATGACGATGAGATTTCTCGTATTATTAAAGAAGTTTACTTAAAGTATGGATATATCGTTGATCCGCATACTGCTTGCGGGTTTGCGCCCGTCTTAAACCCGTCGAATCATTCCCAATTTAGCGGTAAAGAAATCGTATTAGCCACCGCTCACCCGGCAAAATTTCCCGATACGATTGATTCAGCTATTGGGCAGGAATCTACCCACCATTCGCTTGAGGTTCTTAAGTCCCGTGAGATCGTTAAATACAGCGTTGAACCTACTCCAGAAGCGATCAAAGCGTTTATGCGCAAGCATGTCTCGCAGGTATAGGATTGTAGTGCTTTTTTAAGCCACTGCCACGGCTTCGTCTTTTTCTACTTTCAGGTTCTCGATAATGAACTCTTGTCGCTCGGGCGTATTCTTACCCATATAAAAGGTGAGCACGTCTTTGATTGTCATGCCCCTGGAGAGAATGACAGGGTCGAGGCGGATATTTTTTCCTATGAAGTGCTGGAACTCGTCGGGGGAGATCTCGCCAAGACCTTTAAACCGAGTAATCTCTGGCTTTGGTTGGCACTCAGCGATCGCGGCATGGCGCTCTTCTTCGCTATAACAGTATCGAGTAATCTTCTTATTGCGTACTCGAAAGAGGGGTGTCTGTAGAATATGTAAGTGTCCTTGTTTGATTAACTCGGGAAAAAATTGAAGAAAAAAGGTAATTAAAAGAAGTCGTATATGCATACCATCTACATCTGCGTCAGTTGCGATGACGACGTTGTTATAGCGTAGGTCGTCGAGGCCATCCTCTATATTCAGAGCATCCTGTAAAAGATTAAACTCTTCGTTCTCGTAAACGACTTTTTTAGTTAATCCAAAGGAGTTAAGTGGCTTACCTTTGAGTGAGAATACAGCCTGGCTATTCACATCACGCGCTTTGGTGATAGAGCCAGAAGCAGAGTCACCTTCAGTTATAAATAGAGTAGATTCGAGCCGCCCATTTTTCTTTGTGTCGAGGTGAATGCGGCAATCTCGGAGCTTCTTATTGTGGACTTTTGCCTTACGAGCTCGCTCACGTGCAAGCTTTTGAATGCCTTTTAGCTCTTTACGATTGCGCTCGGAGTCTTGTATTTTTTTACCCAAGATTTCGGCTGTCTCTGAATGGCGGTGTAGGTAGTTGTCTAGGGCCTGCTTCATGAAATTCATCATGAAAGTCCGGACTGTTGGCCCGTCAGGTCCCATTTCTTGCGAGCCAAGCTTCGTCTTAGTCTGAGATTCGAATACGGGTTCTTCGACCTTTACACTGACCGCAGCACAGATCGAGGTGCGGATGTCGACAGCGTCAAAGTCTTTTTTATAAAATTCTTTAATAGTTTTTGCCAGCGCCTCACGGAAGGCGGCTAAGTGTGTGCCACCCATGGTTGTGTGCTGGCCATTAACAAAAGAGTAGTAATCTTCGCCGTAGGACTCGTTGTGTGTGAAAGCGACCTCAATATCGTTGTCCTTGAGATGAATAATTGGGTAGATTGGATCGCCATCTAGTTTGTTCTCAAGCAAATCGTGCAGCCCTTTGTCTGACTTGAACTTTTTCCCGTTATAAATTATTGTCAGTCCGCTATTTAAGTAGGCGTAATTCCAAATCATATCCTCTACATAGTCGTCACGAAAGCGGACACTACCAAAGATCTCAGGGTCAGGGTCGAAGCGCAGGGTTGTGCCGTCTTTCTCGCTCTTTTCGGCACGATCTTTTTTATCCTCTGCTGTTACCTCGCCCCGGCAGAAAGCGACACTACGAGTCTTCCCTTCTCTAAAGGCTTGAATTTCGAACTCAGAAGCTAGGGCATTAACCGCCTTGATACCAACTCCGTTCAAACCGACTGATTTTTTGAATGCCTCCGAGTCGTACTTTGCCCCTGTATTAATTTTTGAAGCACAGTCCTTTAGCTTACCCAATGGGATACCACGACCGTAGTCGCGCACAGTGACGTGGGTTCCGTCGATATTGACTTCAATTATGCGTCCGTTGCCCATGACAAACTCATCAATTGAATTGTCGATCACCTCTTTTAAGAGAATATAAATACCGTCATCAGGGGAAGATCCATCACCTAGCTTTCCAATGTACATTCCCGGTCGTAGGCGGATATGCTGTTTCCAGTCGAGGGACTTGATTGAATCTTCGGTATAATCGGCGGGCATGAGTAGTGTGAGTGGAAGTCTCGACTTAAAATAGAATCAGTTCTATATTTTAAATACTACCGATATGCAACTCCAGCTAGAAAAATGAGTTTAGAAAAAATCATTTCTTTTTTTGACTGTTTCGGCGATTAGGATTCGCCTGATTAGTAATTAGCCTAGTCAGAGAGCTCTTTTTGAGCACTTACATTGCGAAGGTAGCGGAAGTATTCCGAATCCGTACCTAAAATTAGAGTAGAACTCTCGCCGATGGTCTTAGGATAGCTCTCTAGAGTGCGAAGGAATGCGTAAAATTCTGGATTTGCACCGAAGGCTTCACTGTAAATGCGCGAAGCTTCGGCATCTGCTCCTCCTCGAATAATTTCAGCTTTTCGATTAGCCTCAGACTGGATTTCAGCCAGTGACTGCCTAGTATCGCCGTCGATTTCTGCTGCTCGCCCTTGGCCCTCAGATCGAAATTGTTCGGCGATTCTTTGTCTTTCGGCTATCATTCGATCAAAGACTCGTTGTTCGACATCTTCGACATAGTCGATACGTTTAATCCTAATATCGACTAGTTCGATGCCAAGTTGTGGCATTTGACTAGCCGCTTGGTCGAAGATTGATTGGACTAGTTCTTGGCGACCTGTTTTAACTTCTTGTAGGAGTATCTCCTCATCGCCTTCCCCGCTTGTTTGGACGCGAGCTAAATCTTCTTCACTAATTTTCCAATCTTTGGACCGAACAATTTCAACGAGATCTGTAGCTGAGATCTTGTCCCGGACTACGGAGTCAAGAATATCATTTAGGCGCATAGTCGCACCGCGCTCGTTTTGTACTCGTTGCATGAATACAAGTGGGTCAGCAATTCGCCAGCGAGCGGTGGTGTCTACAGAGATAAATTGTTCGCCACGCGTGGGGATTTGATTAGGGTCGCCATCCCAGGAGATGACACGCTTATCGAACCGGCGTACTTCTTGAATAAAAGGAAGTTTAAAGTGCATTCCAGGACTTGTTACTGGTTCACCCACAGGTGCGCCAAGTTGTACGACTACAGCCTGTTCAACTTCGTCTAATATATAGATGGAGCCTTTGAGGCAAATAGCAGCCGCTACTAGTAAAATGAGCAGGCCTAGCGAAAAGATTTGTCTTATGTTCATATCTAGCGGGTCGGAGGAAATGTGGTTGGAGTATCACTCAGGTTTAGAAGGGGAAGAGGAGCACTCTGGTTCTCATCCATAATAAAAATTTTTCCTGCAACAGGGAGAACTTTGTCAACCATCTCGAGGTACATTCGCTGGCGGGTTACATCTGGGGCGTCTTGATAAGCTTCGTAGACTGCTGTAAAGCGCTCAGCTTCACCTTTGGCATCGTTAATTCTTTTTGCTGCATAGCCTCTGGCTTCTGCAATAAGTTGTAGTGCTTCACCCTCTGCCCGTGGGATTACTTGATTACGCCTTTTTTCAGCCTCGTTTATAAAACGCTCGCGCTCTTGCTCGGCTTGGTTTACCTCGTTAAAAGCGGGTTTGACGGGTTCAGGTGGCGTCACGTCTTGGAGTTCAATCGTACTGATCTGTATGCCTAGATCAAAGTTATCTAGGGCTTTTTGCAGTTCAAGGCGAGAGGAAGTGGCAACCTGTACCCGCTTCTCGGTTAAAACATCACTACCCAGACTGTTGCCTACGATGCGGCGCATGACGGACTCGGAAACATCCCGCAGAGTTTTCTCAGGACTACGTACTCTGTGTAAGAACTTATCAGGATCGCTAACACGGTATTGAACGACCCATTCTACATCAATGACCTTTAGGTCGCCGGTTAACATGAGTGATTCATCGCGGTGCTCTCTATCTTTGCGGTAACTAGTGCGCCCTTGGATTCCCTGAGTGCGAAAGCCAAACTCCTCTTTTAAGACCCGGGCAGTAGGCACCATTTGCGCGCTATCAATACCATAAGGTAATTTAAAGTGTAGGCCTGGCTCTTTCTGGGCGATAACTCGGCCAAATCGCTTCACTACTGCTTCTTCTTCGGGTTGAACTATATAGTAGCTACTCAAAGCGCCACTGGCGATAAGCAGTAAGAGCGGTACGATGTAAATTAGTTTGCGTAGACGTCGCACAGCATCCCAATCAACATCATCGAGAGGGTTCCTTTGCATTGGTGGCGGTGTATTTCTATCCATAGAGTTTAATACTCTCACAAAAACTAATCGGTATCAACGAAAAGTGGTATTTATTAGAAAATTATGGAAAGACTCAGCAGTTACTCGTTTACAGAAGGCTAGATTTTAACAGCATTTCAATCTACCCGCGACGTCGTCAAAGGTTTTTGTTGCGATCCAAATTTCTTCCGCAAACATGTGTTTAAATAAAGACCCTAACTACACTATGAAAGATATATTTATAAGTTCCGAAGGCTGTATTGGCCGAATTGCATTTACAGTCCGCATCATTGTGCTAGCACTAGTCACTTTTGGCATCACTAGAGTTGCGATTAATTATTTCGATCATTGGCACCATGGAAATTATAGTCCGCTTGGCCCGTTTGTTGGCATAGTAGTGGCGATACTTTGCCTATTGATTGGCCTTATGCAGTTTCTTAAGCGTTTACGAGACATGGGTAAGCCCGCCTACTGGTCACTACTGATGTTTGTCCCTGGGATTAATCTGCTTCTACTGGTTTACATGGGGCTGGCTCCTAGGAAACTGCAATAGGGCATTTTAATATGGGGCTGAACTCTTCTCATAATAGACATTGACCGTAAAATGACTATGCCCTTTATTCTGCCGCTTTTTGTTAGGCAGCCATTTTCTGGCGTTACTACAATTTATCATACTTACCTATCGTGAAAACAGACCTTAAAGATATCAGCGCCACTCGCAAAGCAATCACTGTTACAGTAACTCCTGAAGAGGTCTCTGTGCATGAGGAGAAATTACTAAAAGAATTTAAGCAACAAGCTAAAATCCCTGGATTCCGGGCGGGAAAAGCACCCGATAGTATGGTGCGTAGTCGTTTCGCTAAAGACATGAAGCAAGAGCTTAAACAACGCGTCGTATCCCAAGCTCACCAAGAAGGCGTGGCTGTCGCCGATTTTGAGGTTTTTAATATAGTCGATATGGATGATGGAGAAATCGTTTCGGGACAGGAGGCTACCATTACCTTTACAGTAGACGTCGTTCCTGATTTTGAATTACCCGCCTATGAAGGTCTCAAAGTTAAAGAGGCTTCCTCAGAAGCATCTGAAGAAGAAGTTACCAAGACTCTAGATCAGTTGCTCGGTCAAAGAGCCGAATTTAATGTTGCCGATAAGGCTGCTGAGAAAGGCGATTATGTGCAGTGCGGATATGAGGGTAAAATTGGAGAAGAATTAGTGGCGGATCTTGTACCAGATGCTACAATGTATGGATCACAGGAAACAACCTGGGAAGAAGCTGGGTCCGAAGATGCGCCAGGTGTTCGAGCGATTATCGATGGTCTAGTAGGGATGAAGGCGGGCGACACCAAGGAAGTTACCATGGAGTACCCGGAAGACTTTAAGCCTGAGGTATTGGCCGGTAAGACGGCTGTTTACAGCCTCGAGGCAAAGGAAGTCAGAGAAAAAGTGATGCCCGAAATGGACGAAGCCTTTTTCACAAGCCTACAAGTCAAAGATAAGGCTGAGCTTCTTGAGCGTTTAGCAGAAAATATTACTAACCAAAAAAAACAGCAAAATGCCAACGCCGAGCGTCAGCAGATCACTGAGGAATTACTCAACTGCGTAGATTTCCCGGTTCCTCAGAGCGGGATCGATAGTGAGACCGATTCCGTCCTTCGCGATTTTATGCAGCGTAACATGCAACAAGGCGTATCAAAGGATGACCTAGAGAAGCATAAGGAGTCATTGCATGATGGAGCAAGTAAGGCGGCGCATGATCGCATTAAGTCGCGACTGATCCTTACCAAGATTGCCGAAAAAGAGAAAATACAAGTTGAGAACGAAGACTTCAGTCGCATGATAATGATGGAAGCTCAACAATCCGGTCAAAATCCTGAGAAACTGGTGAAAGAACTTCGTAAAGACCAAAACCGCATCAATAATATGCGCCGCGAAATCATCCTCGGCAAAACCATGGATCTATTGCTCGAAAAGGCAGAACGTGAACCTGTAGAGCCTGTAAAAGAATCGGACTAGCCGATTAGAAGACAGAAGCTTCTTAGATTGCGTAAAAGGCATTTGATATTCAAGCTTATGCGAGTAAGTTCCTCACTTCACTAAATATTATAACGCAACCAATATATAAATCGTGAGCTACGTACCACTACCTACTGTCTATGAACGAGAAGGACGTACCGAGCGCGCTTGGGACATTTACAGCCGTCTCTTGCGTGATCGAATCATCTTTATCGGGACACCTATTAACGACTTTGTGGCTAACGCCGTCATTGCGCAGATGCTCTTTCTCCAGATGGAAGATGCTAAAAAAGACATCAGCCTCTATATTAATTCCCCCGGTGGTAGTGTGACCGATGGCATGGCCATCTATGACACCATGAATTTTCTTCAGTGTGATACAGTGACCTATTGTGTGGGCCAAGCCGCGAGCATGGCGACGCTACTTCTTGCAGCGGGTACAAAGGGAAAGCGCTACGCACTCCCGAACAGTCGTGTTATGATGCACCAACCGACCGGCGGTGCTACTGGGCAGACTTCAGATATCTCTATCGCTGCTCGCGAGATTCTTCGCTGGCGTGAACGTATGAACGGTTTGATTGCTAGTCATACCAATAAAACTGCCGAAGAAATTGCATCAGACTCAGATCGCGATTTTTATCTAACCGCTCAGGATGCCTTGGCTTATGGCATCGTCGATAAAGTGATTGAAGCTAAGCCAATCGACTAAGTATCGCACGCATACAGACCTAATCTATGGCAAAGTCCACACGGATGACTTTCTGCTCCTTTTGCGGAAAGGCACAAAATGAAGTTCGTAAAATGATCGCAGGTCCTGCGAGTGTGCATATTTGTGACTCCTGTGTTACTGTCTGTAAGACAATTATTGACCGTGAATTAGCCGATGTTTCTGCTGTCGACTCTACTCCAAAATCCGAGGAAGCTGCGAGCGGTGGAACTTTTAATCTAATCAGGCCCGCTAAGATAACCGCCGCGCTAGACGAACATATTATTAGTCAGGACTATGCGAAGCGAGCCTTAGCAGTTGCAGTTTATAACCACTACAAACGTCTGCGAGCAGAGTCTGGAGTCGAGTCTTCCTCTGACTTTTCGGATATAGATAGCAAGTACGACGACGTGCAGATTGAGAAGAGTAACATTCTACTGCTTGGGCCAACAGGTAGTGGAAAAACACTCCTTGCGCGTACAATGGCTAAGCTTCTAGACGTTCCGTTCGCTATAGCTGACGCTACCACATTAACCGAAGCTGGTTATGTAGGCGATGATGTAGAGAATATAATACTCCGCCTTCTTCAGTCTGCTGAATATGACGTCAAAAAAGCCGAATGTGGAATTATATATGTTGATGAGATTGATAAGATTGGACGCAAGACTGACAATGTC
This sequence comes from uncultured Opitutia bacterium, assembly GCA_913041275.1. Lineage (GTDB taxonomy): Bacteria > Verrucomicrobiota > Verrucomicrobiia > Opitutales > Coraliomargaritaceae > Thalassobacterium. Next base: position 4,745 of record CAJWHF010000007.1, on the reverse strand, counting down.
TCAATTACTCGCGATGTTTCTGGCGAAGGAGTACAGCAAGCCCTTTTGAAGATTCTTGAGGGTACTGTATGTAACGTGCCGCCGCAGGGTGGTAGAAAGCATCCAAATCAAGAGTACATTCAACTAGACACCTCGAATATACTGTTTATCTGCGGTGGGGCTTTCGTAGGCCTCGAAAAAATCGTCCAAAACCGGATAGGTTCTAAGGCGATGGGCTTCGATACCGAGCGCAACCGCCATCAAAGTGATGTGGCTCTAAGCGAATTGCTTTGTGAAGTGCAGCCGGAAGATTTGGTTCATTTCGGTATGATCCCAGAGTTTATCGGCCGTCTGCCTATGGTAGCTGTACTCGATGAGCTAACTCGAAGCGACTTAGAGCATATTTTGCAAAACACTAAGAACTCGCTAGTAAAACAATACGGTAAGCTCTTTTCTATGGAAGGGGTTGACTTGCATTTTACACGCGATGCAGTGGGCGCAATCGCAGAAAAAGCAATCGAGCTTAAGACTGGAGCCCGCGCACTGCGATCAATCATGGAGCGTATCATGCTGGATCTTATGTATGAGTTACCACAGGCTAAGAATGTGAAGAAAGTCGTGGTCAATCGCAGCGCGGTAGAGGGGCACGCCAAGCCTAAGCTACACTTTTATAAGCCATCGGAAATTCGCGATAGCGTAAAGAAGTCAGAAAATAATAAGAAATCGGATCCTCCTACGTCCTCTGCTGATGCTGCTTAAAGGTGCAATATCGCTTCCGGACCCACTCTATTAAGCGAGTACTTTGTACTCTTGTTTTTTTCTCAGGCCAGGTGTAAGCTCAAATTATTATGATAGATCTAGTAAAAAAAGGAATGTTGGCCGGAATCGGTGTGGTCGTCGTGACGAAAGATAAAATCCTAGAAACACTCGACGAATGGGTGCAAAAGGGTGAAATAACCAAAGACGAGGCAGTTGCGATGTCCGACAAAATTATCGAAGAGGGAAAGAACGAAACTGAAAACGCAAAAGTTGAAGCAAGTAAACTTTTCAACCATATGTTGCATCGTGCTAACGTCGTCACAAAGGATCAGTATGATGTTCTCGCAGCTCGCGTCACAGAGTTAGAAGGCAGGCTCCATAAGGAGTTCCCAAATAGCGATTAATACCCAGCAAGTAGTTTTCCTGAGCTAGCCAGTTGTTCTACTACTACGAGATTATGAGGTAAGTAGTTAGATTGCCTATCTAATCGTATGTCAGCAATTTGGTTTTCCTACTCGCATAAATCCCTGCGTTGAAAGCTATGAGGTGACTTGGCCGGAGAAGAATTCTTGGATGACTTCCATTTTTTTCTGCTCGATACGCTCTTTATGGATGTCTTCCTTAGTGCGCTGACGCTCATTTTCAGTCATTAAGCGGCGCATTTTATGGATAGCAATATTTTGGATTTGTCGCACACGCTCGCGAGTGACATCGAAACGTTCGCCAACCTCCTCTAAGGTGAGCGGGCGATTTCCATCAAGACCAAAGCGCAGCTGAATAATCTCAGCTTCACGATCTTCAAGCTGTCCAATCACGGACGTGATGTCTTGATTAATTGACTTCTCCTCTAAATTGTCTCGTGGAGTGGATTCATCTTCATTGTGCACTAGCTCCCCAAAAGTAGTCTCCCCGTCTTCGCCAATAGGAGCGTCGAGAGATGCTGGGCGGATACTGACTGATTTTAGGTGAGCTACTTTATTGACTGGCATATCCATCACGTAACCAATTTCTTCGTCTGATGGTTCCCGGTCTAGCTCATCTGCAAGTTGAGCGGTAACTTTACGCATTTTGGCAATGCGGTCAACAAGGTGGACAGGCATCCGAATGGTCTTACTTTGATTAGCTAGTGCACGCTTGATAGACTGCTTAATCCACCATGCTGCATATGTACTGAGTTTACCCCCTTTGGATGGGTCAAAGCGTTCGACTGCCTTGATAAGGCCTATATTACCCTCGCTGATTAGGTCTAATAAAGGGAGTCCAAAATTGTTATAATCATATGCAATTTTTACTACAAGCCGTAGATTCGCAGAAATCATGTGGTCGCGAGCAGCTTTATCTCCAGCTTGTATACGAGCGGCCAGCTCAATCTCCTCTTGTTTGCTCAACAAAGGCGTCTTCCCTATCTCTTGCATATAGGTTCGCATTGCGTTGCGATCCGGAGTAGGTAGCTCTCGCACGTCAGAACTAGCTTCGGATTCTTCAATTCTAGACCTTGGTACGTGCGAGGTTGGAGAATTTATGCGACTTCGATTAATTTTGACTGATCGTGCCATAGCTTTGTAAGGACCAAATTTTAAGATGTGACTGTTACTTTTGGGCAAAAGATAGTACCTTTGCCCTAATAACCATCGAAGCACACGCGTTAGCCTTACAAAAAAGCCTAAAAAGCTTAGCCGGCAGACATTTTTTCTGCTAGAGAGACAGCTTTTAGCATACCTTTAGCTTTATTGACTGTCTCCATAAATTCGTTCTCTGGCACAGAATCGGCCACGATGCCGGCACCTGATTGAATATAAATCTGACCATCCTTTATAACTGCAGTGCGTATGCATATGCAAGAGTCATGGTTCCCATCGAAGCCGAAATACCCTAGCGCCCCTCCGTAAATGCCTCGTTGGCTTCGTTCTAGTTCTGAAATAATCTGCAATGCGCGTACTTTAGGCGCGCCACTAAGAGTGCCGGCAGGAAAAGTTGCGCGCAGTAAATCGTAAGCGTTACACTCTGGGCGCAATGTGCCTTCGACTTGAGAAACAATGTGCATAACGTGTGAATAACGCTCAATTCTCATGTAATCAGGCACTTTAATTGTGCCATATTGGCATACACGTCCAATATCATTACGAGCTAAGTCTACGAGCATGAGGTGTTCTGCCTTTTCCTTCTTATCTGCGAGTAGATCGTTTTCTAGTGCAATATCTTCCGCCTCGTTTTTACCCCGCTTGCGAGTGCCAGCGATGGGGCGTATTTCTACCTTGTCTGCGCTGAGGCGCACATGGACTTCTGGCGAGGCTCCAACGACGGAAAAATCAGCGTCTTCTACCAAGAACATATAAGGGGAAGGATTAACCGTACGAAGGGCACGGTAGAGGTCTATTGGAGAGGGTTTAAATTCTTTATTAAAACGTTGAGATAGAACAGTTTGTATGACGTCTCCTGAACGTACGTAGTCCTTGACTGTATCGACTGCGGATTCAAAGCTTTCTTGGCTGTAATTACCGGCTGGAACGACCACTTCACTAGGCTCGCTAATACAACGATGACTGACCGAGCTTTGCTGCTCTAGAAGGCCATAGATTCGCTTGATTTCTGCAACCGCTTTATCGTAAGCATCGCTAGAAGTACACTGCGTTATGTGGGCATGTACGCAGATGCGCAGTATTTGACGCACGTGGTCAAATATCAACACAGAGTCAGTAATTAAATAGTAAAGAATTGGGGTATTTAAGGGATTTTCTAGAGGTTTTGGTACGGACGGTTCGATACTGTGTATAAACTCGTGCCCAACGAAGCCCACGGCTCCGCCAGAGAAGGGGGGCATGTTTGGTAAATCAACTGGCTTATACTGTGCCATCTCGGATTCTATCAATTCCAATGGATCTTCTGGAGTTGCCACAGTTTCGATCTCGCCCGAGTTGTGGTGGATCTTTGTTTCTTCGGCAAAAATGCGAAAAACCTTTCGTGGGTTTGCGCCCAGAAACGAAAAGCGGTTGATTCGTTCTCCTCCAACGATTGACTCAAAGAGAAAGGAAGGTCCCTCTTGGCGTATCTTGGAGTAGGCTCCCAGTGGAGTCTCGCAGTCGGCTGTGAGCTCTAGGTAGACGGGAATCGTCTTCCCTTCTTGGGAGAGCTGCTCAAATTCTGACCTAGAGGGCTGGATATTCATTATATAAATTAATGACCATCAGAGATTGAGAAGTGAAGGTCGAATAAATTTTTGTGACCAATCCACTCCTAATAGAATTTATTTTAGCTAAGAAGTAATGGATAAAATAGGATTTTAAGACTTAACCCATCTACTTAGCCATCGACTTGCAGTTCGGGTCAGCGCCCTTGATCCTAGCATTACTGAGTAGACAATTTATTGAAGTACGCTTGCGCCAACTCTAGGGTTTCATCTACATCGTCGCCCAGTAAGGTGAAGTGCCCCATCTTTCGACCAGCGCGTGCTTCACCCTTATCGTAGAGGTGAATTTTGGCTCGTGGGTCGCATAGTAATCCCTCCCAGTCGGGCTCGCCATTTTTCCATACATCGCCCAAAAGGTTGATCATTACCGTATTATTTAGAAGTTTAGTTGAGCCAAAGGGTAAATTGGTCACCGCGCGGACATGTTGCTCGAACTGGCTAGTCACACACCCATCTATAGAGTAGTGCCCTGAGTTGTGTGGGCGAGGAGCCATCTCGTTGATGACCAGACTTCCATCTTCTTGCAGAAAAAGTTCTACCGCGATCAGACCTACCACATCAAGTAGATCTGCGATTTTGCAAGCTAGCTCAGCACCAGAGGCTTGAGTGGCCTCGGTTACCCTAGCGGGTACTATAGAAGCGTGCAGTATGTGGTTAACATGTATATTTTCCGCCATAGGAAAAGTGGACTTGCTTGCGTCGGCCTTGCGCGCACAGATCACAGAAAATTCGCCGATGTGGTCAATCCATTTTTCGACTACTACACGGGATGGATTCTCAAGGAACTCCCAAAGATAATCGCAATCGGCGGCCTCTTCAG
>CAJWHF010000006.1 GCA_913041275.1 uncultured Opitutia bacterium | reverse complement strand
GCTTACCATATGACGACACACAAATTAATAATGACGAGAGCTACGGCATCACAACCTTAGGAACGTTAACCGGCAACTGGGAGAACCTCTCGATGAGTAAGGATAATCTTACTTCTAATTCTGGGACGGTCACTACCGTGGATCTTTCTTTATCTGGAGACTTTGAATATTTTAATATAGCTTATACTGATACGCCTCTGCGGCATGGCCTAGTCACTAATCCGGCTAATACGGCTACAATTACGCTCAGCAATTTAAATACGACCTTTCCTAGTGGCTATATCGTTGTTGTTTATCTTACTGGTTATTTAGGTAATTCAAAGGCATCTATATCTGACGGGAGTAATACATATTATTTTCAAACAATGGCCAACCCAGCCGCGCCAATAGATCTACAGCAAACCACAGATACTATTTCAAGTGACCCAACACCCGAAGCGCAATTTGCTGTATTTGGCGATATTAGCAATTTACTGACGACTGATAGTATCAGTCTGATACTCACAAAAATTAGTGGGGGTTCAGTAGCCATTGGCGGTATTCAGATATATGGACTTGGACAAGATACTGTAATTACCAATAACTATAAAACTATGCTCTCTGTACCCACTCGCGATGCTGTTCTCGAGGTCAATAGCTCTTTGTCAAAATTAGAATACAGCAATCTAGAAATGGGTCTCAACTACGCCACAGAAACTAGCGATAACCTAGGTAGTTCCTGGAATGCCCTATCAGACTTTGAAATCGAAGCAGGAAGCACCCGCACGGAAGACTACGATTCCACTAGCGTACAACGTTTTTTTAGAGTCCAATACCCTTCGAAAATAAATAAGCGAAGCCTATCTCTTAGTAGCCAGTAAGACATTGCCTATTATAGTGATTCAAAATAATTCGTTTTTTAATAAACTACCGAGTATCTTTTTATTCCATCCACCAAGATTTATCCTCAACGCTAAATACCCATAAAAAAAACTAACTTTATTATTATTTATGCGGACGATCTCGGATTTGGGGATATCGCTTGTTACGGTGCTAAAGGCATCCCCACCCCTCGCTTAGACCGTATGGCGGCGGATGGCTTACGTTTTACTCAGAGCTACGCAACCGCAGCAACCTGCACGCCTTCACGCTATAGCCTGCTGACTGGGTCTTACCCATGGCGAAACCCTGCTGCTAAGATACTTCAAGCAGATGACCCAGCGTTAATCAGTAAGGAGCAGCGGACACTTCCTAGAACATTAGGTAAAGCTGGATATGTCACTGCGGTAATTGGGAAATGGCACTTAGGGATTGGTAACGGGAAACTCGACTGGAATAGCTCTATCCAGCCTTGCCCACTTGATGCAGGCTTCGATCAGAGCTATGTCATGGCAGCGACGAACGATCGTGTGCCCTGCGTTTATTTAGATGGCTGTAAGGTAGATAACTTAGACCCTAAAGATCCACTGCAAGTAGTTTATGCAGAAGACAATCCATTCCCTGAAGTACCAACTGGTAAAGCTAATCCTGCGCTACTTACAATGAAACACAGCGACCAGCAGCACCACGATACAATCGTCAATGGCATCGGTCGTATCGGGTTTTCTAAAGGTGGGAAGACTGCCACCTGGGATGACGAAACAATGACTGAAGTTTTTCTGAATAAAGCTAAAGACTTTATCACCGACAAGGTTGATCAGCCCTTCTTTCTCTATTATTCTCTCCACCAGCCACATGTGCCGCGTGTGCCCAGTCCACGCTTTGCCGGATCAACCGAAAAAGGACCTAGAGGTGATGTAATCGCGGAACTAGACTGGTGCGTTGGTGAGATTTTGGACCACCTCAAGGCGCAGGGAATTGATGACAATACCATCGTCATTTTTTCCAGTGATAACGGCCCCGTCCTAGATGATGGATATGAGGATGTATCTAATAGTCGCTGCGGTGCGCACAAGCCAGCAGGTCCACTTCGCGGTGGCAAATACAGTATGTTCGATGGAGGCTCTCGCGTGCCGATGATAGCTTGGGCTCCAGGGCGTATCAAACCCGGTGAGAGTCCCGCTCTTTTTAGCCACGCCGATTTCCTAACAAGCTTTGCTCAAATTGCTGGTGTAAATATACCTACTAGTGAACGAGCAGATAGTCTAGATATGAGTGAGGTACTTTTTGGTAAAGATAACGTAGGGCGCGAAAATCTCGTGACCGAAGGCATAGGCGCCAAAACTGTTATGCGCCAAAATAACTGGGTTTACCTGCCTCCAACTGAGGGTCCCGCACTATTTGCAGGAAAAGATATCGAAACTGGCTGTAGCCCTGAGCCTCAGCTTTACGATCTCGATGCCGATATCGGCCAGAGAGAAAACCTGGCAGAAAAAGAACCCGAGCGAGTAGCGAGCCTAGAAGCCCTCTTAGATTTAATAAAAAGAAGTTAATTCGCAGTAATTTTTACTTTCTATCTTCGCTCAAAAGTCGCGCTTATGAATCCCTCCATTCATGGGTAAAAGATAAATATATGACGGATTGAAAAACATATTTACACGCTTCAATGCATCGGAAAACCAATATTTAATTATTATATAATCCGTGCAAAAAATAAATTTAGATGGCGAATGGAGCTTTAGGCTAGACCCCGATAACCAAGGATCTAGCGAGGGTTGGTTTGTTCCCGCCTACCGACTTATCGAGTCAGAAAAATCAATTCCTGTGCCTTCATGTTGGGAAGAATTTGAACAGGATTACGAGGGCGTCGCTTGGTACGCCAAAGAGGTAGAGATTGAGGCTTCCAACCAGGGGCAGGTATGTCGACTTATATTTGAAGCATCTAATTACTGCACTACTGTTTGGGTAAATGGAAAAGAAGTTGATTCACATGAAGGTGGATACACTCCTTTTTTCTTCCAGGTTCAAGACTTCCTCACCTTTGGTGCTCGTAATTTAATAGTGGTTCGTGTTGTAGGTCCGATCGTCACTAAAGACATAACTGTAAATGGCCTAGGACCTAATCAAATGCCCCATTGGCGTGGTGGTTTAACCGCTGGAATTTGGCAGTCCGTTAGACTCGAATTCCATCAAGATTATTGGTTCGAGCAAGTCTTCTATCAAAGCTCTATCACAGACTCCGGCTTTCGATTACAGGCTAACATTCTGTCGAAGGCTACACAAGAACTAGATGCTAAGCTTAAAATCTCTCTTACCGACGCTGCAGCTAAAAAAAGCTTTGAAAGTACTGAGCAGATTCATCTTCGACCGGGGACTAACTCTGTGCATACAATAGTTCGACTTTGTGAACCTAAGCTTTGGGACTGCGAAAATCCACATCTTTATACAGCTCAATTAAGTTTAATTGTAAATGGCCAAACGATAGCTTTCCAATCAGACTCTGTAGGTCTTAAAGAATTTACACTTAAAGAGGGACGCTTCTACTTAAATGATTTGCCCGTATTTCTTCAGGGAGGATTCTGGGAAGGCGTTTACGCGAAACACCAATCTTATCCTGAAGACCGTGAGGTTGTTCGCAAAGAAATCGCACTGGCAAAAGCTGCAGGTTTGAATCTATTACGACCTTGGCGACGTCCTGTCCCTCCGATTATTTTAGAGGAAGCTGATGCGGCTGGCATTTTAATTATAGCCTCGCCCGCAGTAGAATGTATGAGCTGCTGGCCTGCCCTGACTGCTGAAACGCCCAAACGCATACAAAACGAAATAAGGGAGCTGGTCTTACGAGATCGCAATCATGCGAGTATTATTTGGTGGGAAATGTTTAATGAAGTTACTCGAGAGGAGATAGCAGAGCTTATTCCTAAAATGTCACTTTTGGCCCGATCGCTAGATCCTACCCGCCTCATACTCGACGAGTCTGGAGGTTGGGCAGATGGCGCACATTTTTATCTACCCCATACGCAGGAACGCCAGAAACTATCCGAACTACATAGCTATGTTCGCGCGCCAGTAGACCAGAAACATTGGGAGCTTTATCAAAACATTGGTAAGGAAGACACCATTGAAGGAAACTCTAATATTAAAGCTGGAAGCCCTCTTTTTATGTCTGAGTTCGGTTTTGGTGGTTGGCCAGAAATCGAAACGAATTACGAAAAATTTCAGAAGGAGGGTAATCCGCTTCTGCCCGCCTACCGGCACCATGCTCAATTAACTAAAGCCATCGATAAGGCACTCCTAGAGTGTGAATTGAGTTCCGTCTTTGCAGATGTAGACTCGATCTGCCGCGCTACACAAGAAGTCCAAGCTCGCGGAAATAAACGTCAATTAGAAGCACTCTTAGCAAATCCAGTCGTTTCGGGCTATTGCATCCACGCCTTCACAGATGGTGATTGGATTCTTGGGGCGGGACTAATTGATAACTGGCAACGACCGAAAGCCGCCTACCATGCCATTGCAGAGGCCAACAAAAATCCACGCCTTCTTTGCTTCGTAAATAAGCGAAATTTAAGCATCCTAGATAATGTAACTATGCGCATAGTATTTCGTGACTCCTCTGGTGCAATACCTGCGCGCATTGAATTAAGTAGCACGGAAAAATCGCATAGTGATACTTCACTAAATTGGACTCACGACAGGGGCCTATCAGAGTGCTACTCAATGATCCCATCTGATCTATTACGCCCTGGTGCTAACGAAATTATAGTAGATGCTTACGCCTTAGATAATACCTTGATTCGTTCGACTAATGTTGAGCTCTTTGTGGTCAATCCTAACAATAAACGAGCTCCCTATCCGGTGGTAATTTATGATCCTGCGGGCGACCTTGTATCTTGGAGAAAAGAACAAAAATGTGAAACTGTAGATCTAAAGGATTGGGCATTCAAAAGCCAAAATTGTCTTTATGTTTTCTCTGGTGAAGATGTTTCACGAGCCGAAGACATCCCTCTAATTGATTGTGCACTCAAGGAAGTGCACAATGGAACTGCGAATGCTATTTTTCTCGAACCACCTTCGACACACGAGGCCGCTTTCATGATCCGAGAGTATGACGCCTGCCCCGTTGCCGAAGCATCGGAGAACCTACTCTTACAATCGGGTATCTTCCCCTTTAAATTAACGGCGCGTCCGTCTTTCTCTTTTTGGGAAGGCACCGCTCATATTGCTAAATCACATCCAATTTTCGATGGTTTACCAAGTGATTGCCTCATGGATGAACCTTACCAAGAAGTTGCCCCTGTGGAAAGCCTCTACGAATTAGAAGCGTCCGAGGCTCTATCCCATTCGATAACATGGTATAGACCTGAAGTGATTGCTACGAAGCTAAAAAAGCGCACTTATCTAGGAGGTGAAGAACTATGGCATGGCACAAATCTTGCCGTCAAAGTGCATGGGCAAGGCAGGATTATACTAAGTACCCTAATTCTTCGCAGCAAAGTATCAAGTGACCCTGTTGCATCTCGTATCCTATCTAACATGGTTCACTATGGTTTCGAGGTAAACACAGTCCAAACGAATGCGAACTCCGCTGACAGCGCAGTTGCAAAAACCAACGCTTTAGAGAAAATATAGCAGTAATGAATAATTCAGAAAAAAATTCACCTAGCGAAGGCGAGTCTACAGCGGAAGATAAGAGTCTAAAATTTGGGGAAAAATTAGCCTTCGGTGCCGGTGAAGTTGCCAATCGTTACGGTGAAAATGGCATTAACGACCTAGCCACCCCAATTTATAATACAATCCTAAAGCTTCCCCCAGACACTATTGGTTGGGTACTCGGACTAATGCGCCTATGGGACGCCATAACGGACCCAGTCATGGGATATATATCCGATAACTGGAAAGGTAAATTTGGTCGCAGGAAACCCTTTATATTACTCGGAGCCATCCTAATGGCGATAACTTACCCACTAATTTGGTTTGCTTCTCCTGACTGGACGGCGAACGCCAAAACAATCTACCTCTTTTGCTTCGCGATTATCTTCTTTACGACCTACACGATCTACTCAGTTCCTTTTCGGGCTCTTGCTACAGAAATGACCCCCGACTACAGCGAGCGAACTACCATAAGGGTTTATTCTGCATTTTTCAGCCAAACTACCCTCCTCTTTATTCCGTGGATTTTCCCACTCACGCAAATGGAACGTATCCAGATCGGAAATTTAGTTAATTTTGAATTACCTTGGGCGGATCCTGTAAGTGGAATCCGCTTTTTGATGGGTATTGCGAGCGCCACTATTTTACTCGCGGGTATCGTCTGTTCGATATTCCCTAAAGAGAGGTATAATAAAATTGCGGCAAAGCAAGAAAGAGTCCCCTTCCTCCCGAGTTTCCTTTCCCTGATTACCGATAAGCCTTTTCTCATGCTTCACGGAATAGGTATCGGCCTACTTTCTAGTATTCTACTCGTAGGTGCTCTAGGCCTTTATGTGAACATGTATTACATATGGCAGGGAGACACTGCTACTGGCTCCACTTACCAAGCCTTCGTTCAAAATATTCTTCAAATTTTGGGCTACCTAATGCTTTTTGTGATCTCGACGTTCCTAGCTAAGATGGAAAAAAAGGTTCTGCTTTCAATGGCACTAGGCTTCGCTATGATAGGATCGATAGCGCGTTGGTTCACTTACAGCCAAGAAATCCCGCAACTTGTTTTCCTCGATCCATTTTTCTTCGCTCCTGCCTATACAACATTTTGGGCGATCTTTTTGTCGATGCTCTCTGATTACTGTGATTACGATGAATATAAAAATGGAAAACGGCGCGAAGGCGTCTTCAGCGCGATCAGTGGATGGATGATGAAAGCAGGTGCATCAGTTGCCCTTATCGTGGCTGGTGTAGTTCTTCAGAAGACAGGCTTTAATGCCGAGTTAGAGGGCGCCCAGACACAGGCAACACTTACTAATATGCGCCTCGCACTTGTTTTTCTCCCGGTAACCTGCCTAGGGTTTGCACTCTTATTAAGCACTACCTACCCACTAAGCAAAGAGCGTATGCAAAGCATTCGTGAAGAACTCGAATCTAGACGCGGCAGAGTTTAGATAATAAAATAGATTTAAGTAACACCAAAGTCCCAGTTAATTATTTATTATTAATCCTACACGACTTAGAGTATATATGTTTAGTGTCTTACGAATATCCCGACTTCCCGTTTATGCTTACATTTTTTGTTCTATTTGCCTGCTAGGTAGCTTTTCAACCGCAGCGGAAAGACCGAATGTACTGCTTATCATATGTGACGATTTAAATGACTGGGTCTGTGACATAGGAGGACAAGAGGGGCATCCGCAAACGGTGACACCTAATATCGCCCGTTTTGCAAAGTCGGCCACGACCTTTCCTCTAGCGTATAGCAACAATCCCGTCTGCGCTCCCTCGCGCTCAAGCATGATGTATGGTCTGTACCATCAAACCAGCGAGTGTTACTTTTGGGAAGAATGGTACGAGCGTAGTGAAGTGGCTAAAAAGAGCTTCACTCTCAATCGTTTCTTCAAAGAAAACGGCTATAAAACAATCGGTAGTGGAAAAGTAAGCCATCACATGTGGGCTGGCTACCGAAATAATAATAGCCCAAAATCTGCGGAAAACCGCGCTCGTGAGTGGTCGCACTACGAACACTTGACCGATTACGGACCCTACTGGGGAACATCAGGCAAAACTCTCGGTGCCCTTCCGGACGTGCCATACCCTTTTAGGGAAATTGGAAATATAGATGGTTCCTACGGCTCTTTAGAAAGCGCATGGAATTCCCCCAAGCGAAAAAATGGCGAGCGGTTCTTCTGCGGAGGTATTCCCTATTGGGGCGCTCCCTTCCGCTACGTGAGCAAGGATGACCGGGATCCTACGCCCGATGAGCGTAATGCCTCTTGGACTGTCAATCAAATCAAAGAACTCGAAATCTCAGAAGAACCATTTTTCTTAGCTGTAGGTTTTGTGCGGCCACATACTCCGCTGCACGCCCCACAAAAGTACTTTGATTTATTTCCTCTCGAAAAAGGCGGTATCATTGATCAAGTCTTAATTACGCAATTAGTAGAAAATGATATAACTGATACCCACATGCATGACTTGGTTCCTGCGAGAAATAAAGACCGTAACAAAGGACCACGCTACTACCAGACACTCTTAGAGTCTTACGACCAAGATAAGTTGCATGCTTTGCGTGTCTATACACAAGCCTACCTAGCCTGTGTTGCAGCTGTTGATGATTCCATTGGCACTGTTATTGATGCGCTAGAAAATAGTACCCTGGCCGAAAATACTATTGTTATCATCACTAGCGATCATGGCTTTAATGTCGGCGAAAAAGAATGGCTCTTCAAGGCATCACCCTGGGAAGAATCCTGCCGTGTTCCTCTACTTATTCGCGCTCCATCCTTATCTGTTCCCGGCTCTAAGGTTTCCAATATACCAGTGTCACTTATAGACTTATATCCCACACTTGTTGATCTTTGTGGTCTACCAACAGATAACCGAATGGATTCAAAGGGTGCATTTCTCGACGGTTATAGCCTGCGAACCCTGCTTGAAAATCCAGAATCCAGAGTCTGGGAAGGGCCAAATGCAGCTCTGACACTCATACATGATCCAAAAGCTTCGAATAAGCAAGGGGCACATCACTACTCAATACGTAGTAAAAATTATCGTTATATTCGCTATAATAACGGCAAAGAAGAACTTTATGATCATCGTACAGACCCTCATGAGTGGGAGAACCTAGCGACAAGCCAATCAAAAGTAGCTACTAGGCATCGACAAATACTTCACGAAATGATTCAGGACATCAGCAAAAATCGCAACCGTCTCGAATCGCACTAGAGCATCAGATGTTATTGGCAATTAGCGGACCGTATTGAGGTCTACCGTGTGGGTAAGCGGTTTATCGAAATATTTAGAATTATTCTAATTAATACTTGAGATACTCTCAAATATCTGCTTATTTAGAATTATTCTCATTATATATAATGTATCCTACTACTTAATAATCTAATATCATGCACCTCAAATCAAAATATAAGAAACTGTTAAACAACGCTTTAGAGGCTGGTGGTCAACGCTCTACCAAGCAGCGAGAACACATTTTTGCGCTTCTACTAGAAAAGCGTGATCACCCAACAGCAGACGAAATCTTCGCGCGTGCCCGCTCAGGGATGTCAACTATTTCGTTAGCTACTGTCTACAATTGCCTAGAAACTTTAGTCGAGACCAAGCTAATTCGGCAAGTCAACTTCGAGCGAGAGCCTACCCGCTACTGCCCTAACCTAACACAACACGCCCACTTTTACTGCCGCGAAAGCGGAGACATAGTAGATATTGAACTGCCCGAGAAAGTGCTAAGTGAGCTAATGCAGGTTTTACCGAAAGGCTTTTCGGCGCAACACATTGAAATCGCGTACGACGGCAAGTGCAACGACTGCCATGATGCTGTTAATTAAAGGAAGCAATCGACTATTTTCTTAGAATCCGATAATGAATAATACACTAGAAATTAAAAATCTTAATGTCTCTATCGATGGCCAAGCCATTCTTAAAGACTTCAGTCTTTCGATCCCGAAAGGAGAAGTTCACGCTTTGATGGGACCCAACGGAACAGGCAAGAGCACATTAGCTAAAGTGATGGCCGGCCACGAGGATTACACAGTAGAAAGCGGAGATATTCTTCTAGACGGAGATAGTATACTGGGCCAAGAGCCAGACGTAATCTCTCACGCAGGGCTATTTCTTGCTTTTCAATATCCGATGGAGATTCCTGGTGTGAGTATCGCCAACTTTATTCGTGCTGCGCGCCAATCGCGTTTACCAGAAGGAGAGCAAATTAAAGCGGTCGAATACTATAAAGACCTGTATGCTAAGATGGATGCGCTTAAAATCGATCGCAGCTTTACGGCTCGCTCGCTAAACGAAGGTTTTTCTGGTGGTGAGAAGAAACGCTGCGAAGTCCTACAGATGTCGATGCTAGATCCGAAATATTGCGTGATGGATGAGACTGACTCAGGACTGGATATCGATGCACTACGAGTCGTTGCAGACGGTGTTAACCTGATGCGTAACCAGGCGCGTGCCTTCCTTGTTATCACCCACTATCAGCGACTACTCGACTACATTGTACCAGATGTAGTACACGTCATGTATGATGGTCGTATCGTTCACAGTGGTGACAAAGACCTGGCCAAGGAATTAGAAGTCAAAGGCTACGACTGGGTGAAAGAAGAGTTCACCGATGCAATCGTAGGTGCATAACGTCTCTATAGGATGATAAAGAATGAAAACCTAAAATTATGAGTAATTCAAACTTACAAGACGAAGCTATCAGAGTCGACACCGAGAAGGGTAATTTTAGTTACCCTGAAGATTACCAGTTTGATGCCGGTATCGGTCTGACAGAAGAAACGATTAAATATATAAGCGACGTCAAAGATGACGACGATTGGGTGCGTGATTTTCGCCTAAAAGCGCTTGAGATCTTCAAGAAAAAGGCGATGCCCACTAATTGGGCAGACGAAGATCTAGAGAATATACACTTCGACGAAATACGCTATTACCTCTCTAAAGGTCAAGTGCCCGCCCGCTCGTGGGATGATGTGCCAGATGACGTTAAAGAAACATTCGAGCGACTTGGCATCCCTGAGCAAGAGCGCAAGTTCCTGGCTGGTGTAGAAGCTCAGTTCGATTCAGAGGCCTCCTATTCTAGGATGAAAGATGACCTAGAAAAAGAGGGGGTAATCTTTGTCGGCTCGAGTGAAGGCCTAGCTAAATATCCTGAAATTTTTCGACCCTACTTCGGGAAAGTTATCCCCACATCAGACAACAAATTCTCTGCGCTAAATAGTGCTACATTCTCGGGTGGCAGTTTTATATATGTACCCAAGGGCGTGAAGCTGAAGCAGCCGCTGCAGGCCTACTTCCGAATAAATGCAGAGAACTTCGGCCAGTTTGAGCGTACCCTTATTATAGCAGACGAAGGCTCTGAAATCACCTATATGGAAGGTTGCACTGCGCCAAAGTTTGAGACTGCCACTTTGCACAGCGCTGTGGTAGAATTAGTAGCACTAAAAAATGCCAAGATTCAATACATTACCGTGCAAAATTGGTCTTCTAACGTCTTCAACCTCGTCACTAAGCGCGGCATGGCTGACGAAGGGGCCGAGGTAAAGTGGATTGACTGCAATATAGGTTCTCGCCTTACCATGAAATATCCCGGCGTTGTACTAAAAGGCCAAGGTGCGCGCGGTGAAGTACTCTCTATCGCTCTAGCTAACGACGGTCAACACCAAGACACCGGCGCAAAAATGATGCATCTCGCTGACAATACGACGAGCAACATTATTTCCAAGTCAATATCTATAGGCGAAGGGCGTTCTACCTATCGCGGGCAGGTACATATGCCAAAGCATCTTAAAAACTGCAAGAATAACACAGAGTGCGACGCGCTGTTAATTAACACTAACAGTCGCACAGACACCTACCCCGCCATCACCACCCGTGGACAGAATAATACAGTACAACACGAGGCTAGTGTCTCTAAAGTGAGTGCCGAACAAATCTTTTATATGATGCAGCGTGGACTCTCCCAAGGCGAAGCGATGAGCTTAGCAGTAAATGGGTTTGTTAATGAGCTAATGAAAGCTTTTCCCATGGAGTACTCCGTTGAACTCAAGCGCCTTATCGATATGGAAATGGAAGGTTCAGTAGGTTAACCACTAGCTAGCCCATAAAGGATAACGTAGATAATCCTATACTAAATAAGACTTAAATAGCATGAACAGCACTTTGGAAACACCAAGTAATCTCCTAACCAAAAATGATCCTAACTGGCTCATTGAGAGGCGTAGCAAAGGACTAGAACAATTCGAAAAATTGGCTACGCCTACGGTTCGCGATGAAAACTGGCGTTTCTCCAGAGTCGGGAAAATGCGCACCGACGGTTACAATCAATTAGAGGAAGCAGATACAAGCAGATTTGATCTACTCAATGAGCGCTCCAATCTAATATCGCAGCGCGCTGGGCGCAGTGTGTTTGTCGATGATGCTACGTCCATTTTTGAGGGTGTAGGTACTAAACTTGCGCAACAGGGTGTGATCTTCCTGCCAATCCTAGAAGCCATAACACAGCATTCTGATTTAATGGAGAAATACTTCCTCCAAGAATCAACCGAACTCGGATCTCAAAAGTTCTTCGGGCTACATGCAGCCAGTGTCAAAGCTGGCTCCGTTATTTATGTGCCTAAAGGAGTCGAAGTCATCGATCCAATCGTCAACTATTACTGGACTAGTGGCGAGTGCGTAGCGGTCTTTCCCCACACCTTAATCATCGCTGAAGACAACGCTAAGGTATCAGTTGTGGATCTATTTTTCTCCGAAAATGTAAGTAATGAAGCACTCAATATCTCCGCATCTAATATCCACGCTGGTCCAGGCGCTAAAGTCTTTCGTAAAATCGTACAGAATTGGAATCAAGAGACCGTATCTTTCCAACTCGATACAACAGTAGCCGAACGCGATGCGCAGGTAAAAAATATCGCGGTTAATATTGGGGCCAATCGCGCCCGCTTCGAGAGTCAAACTCGGATTGAAGGTGCGGGTGCGGATGTAAAAATGTATTCCCTTACAGTTGCCGAAAAAAACCAAGAATTTGACCAGCGCACCTTTCAAACGCATAATGCAAACAATGCAGTATCAGATCTACTTTATAAAAATGCACTGCTGGATAAAAGCCGTAGTATTTTCTCTGGCTTAATTAAAGTAGCAGAGGGTGCCCAACAAACCGATGCCTATCAAACCAACCGTAATTTACTACTCGACCCTAGAGCTGAAGCCAACGCCCTACCTGGCTTGGAAATTCTAGCTAATGACGTGCGATGCTCCCACGGTGCTACTACTGGTAACGTGGACGAAGAAGAGCTCTTTTATATAATGCAGCGTGGTATTTCCCGCAGAGTTGCCATGCAACTTATGGTTTTCGGCTTCTTCGAGGAAATTATTGACCTGATAGATAACGAAGAATTAGCCGAAAACGTGCGTAAGCTAATTCACCATAAATTCGATGCAAAGCTATCTTAGCACTGCCCTCTCTACCATTTAGAAAAATAATTAATATGGACGATACCCGAACCCTTACTCGCGAAGTCGAAGCCACCCTCATTCCTCAGGGAACTCCCATGAGTTTACCTGAAGGCGAAACTGTTACTATCACTCATCGCCTCGGCGGAAACTTTACTGTGATGACACACAATGGAATGTTTCGCATTAAAGGTAGTGATGCAGATAGCTTGGGCGAAGAGGTAACTGAAACTACTCCTGAGAAGCACAGTCACGAAGGTCCGCCTGAGCAAGACGCGCTTTGGGAAGCACTAAGAAAAGTTTTTGACCCTGAGATTCCAGTAAACATTGTAGACCTCGGACTAGTTTATTCCCTAGAATCTAGCAAAAGTGGCGATGAGGGCTACAAGATTAATATGGACATGACCCTGACTGCCCCTGGTTGTGGAATGGGGCCAGCTATCGCAGAGGATGCTCAAGGACAGCTAGAACGGGTGCCTGGAGTGAATGAGGCGGAGGTCAACATCGTATGGGACCCACCTTGGAACCAAGATATGATTACCGAAGAGGGTAAAATGGTACTGGGATTAATCTAAAGCGTACTGGAGTCTATTCTGTCTTAAAAAAATCTTCCACAGAACTAACAATAGTTTCCACAGTTGCTAGTTTTCCCGGCCCATCATAGCCGCAGGCGAGTGTACCCGTATCCGGCTCAATAAAATAGCAGCCACGCTCAATTAAAGTTTTCATATTCGCTTCAGTAGCAGGATGCTTAAGCATCTTACCATTCATGGCGGGGGCAATCATAACGGGAGCTGGAGTAGCAAGATGAATCGATGCGAGCAAGTCTGGAGCGAAACCGTGAGCAAACTGAGCGATACAATGCGCGGTCGCTGGAGCGACCAGAAGCAGGTCTGCTCGATCAGCTAGATCAATATGCCCAGGTTGCCAAGCCTCACCCTCCTTCCAAAGGTCTGAATATACAGGATTACGAGAAAGTGTCTGTAAAGTAAGCGGCTGCACGAAATTACAAGCCCCAGCTGTCATAATAGGAAACACATCCGCCCCCAACTCGGTCAGACGGCTGATAATATCTGCCGCCTTATAGGCGGCGATCGAGCCGGTCACCCCCAGAAGTATAGTTCGGCCTTTAAGAATGGTTGCTTTATCTTTCATTGAATTATAATTGAAGCTTATTACCTAGACAAACAAGACTCAAGTCATTATAGAGAAGGTGCCTATGCAAACTGGCAAAATTACTAAATACACCCCTTTTGATCAGATTGATCTTCCAGACCGCCAATGGCCGGGCCGGACGATGACTCGCGCCCCTATTTGGACAAGTGTGGATCTTCGAGATGGCAATCAAGCACTATCCATACCAATGGACGTGGACGAAAAGCTCGATATGTTTGAACTTCTTGTTGGTATAGGTTTTAAAGAAATTGAGGTCGGGTTTCCTTCGGCTAGCGATACAGAATTTCAATTCATACGTCGTTTAGTGGAGGAAAGTCGTATTCCAGAAGATGTTACAGTACAAGTTCTAGTCCAAGCTCGTGAACACTTGATACGACGTACATTTGAAAGTTTGGAGGGTGTTTCGAAGGCAATTGTACATCTATATAACTCAACTTCTCCAGTCCAACGCCGGGTGACCTTCAACAAGACCAAAGAAGAAATTAAACAGATCGCGGTCGAAGGTACAGGTTTAGTGAAGAGCCTACTCTCTACAATACCAGACACAGATGTGCGTTTTGAATATTCGCCGGAGAGTTTTTCGGATACTGAGGTTGATTACGCCTTGGAGGTATGTGAGGCAGTGATGTCTGAGTGGGGGCCGAGCGAAGCGCGTAGGATCATTCTGAATCTACCCGCTACAGTTGAAGTAGCTACGCCAAATTTATATGCCGACCAGATTGAATGGTTTTGTCGTCATTTAAAGGACCGAAATAAGGCTTATATCAGCCTACATACCCACAACGATCGCGGCACTGGTGTAGCCGCGACAGAACTCGGACTGCTCGCGGGCGCTGATCGAGTCGAAGGCACTCTCTTCGGTAACGGAGAACGCACAGGTAACGTAGATATCGTGACAGTTGCCTTGAACCTTTACACTCAAGGTGTTGATACCGGCCTAGACTTCAGTCACTTGGAACAGATCCGCTCGGTATACGAGCGAGTTACGCGCATGAATATACACGAACGCCATCCCTACGCAGGTGATTTGGTCTTCACCGCGTTTTCTGGATCGCATCAAGATGCGATCAAAAAGGGAATGGATCTGCGAGTTAAAGAAAAAAGTACGGATGTGCGCTGGGAAGTACCTTATCTCGCGATCGATCCCGAAGACATCGGGCGTGACTACGAAGCCATCATCCGAATCAACAGTCAGAGTGGCAAAGGTGGCGTAGCTTATTTATTGGAACGAGAGTTTGGTCTAGATTTACCGAAGGCAATGCATCCAGATGTGGGACTTGTTATCAATGCGGTTGCTGATCACGGCAGCCGTGAACTACCTCCCAAGGAGGTTTATGCTATCTACACCCGAGAATATGTTAATTTAAATAGCCCATTGGAGCTAATCTCGATTAAGCGGGAGGATTCTGCAGGATCTGCCGACATAAAGCTTGAAGCCGAGATCTGCTTATCCGGCGAGAATATGGTAATCGCTGGAAAGGGTAACGGTCCAATCAGTGCTTTTGTTGATGCACTTCATTTGGAGGGATGGAAAAACTTTCAATTAATCGATTATCGCCAGCATTCCATTGGTGCCGGCTCTAAAACAAAAGCAGCAGCCTATATTCAGATCCAGCACGATAACGGCACCTCATTTTTTGGATGTGGCATCAATCCCAACATTGAACTAGCTGGCTTGCATGCGCTTATCAGTGCATTCAACAGATCGCAACTAAAGTAGATAGGAATTACACTCGGATCAAAAGCAGAGTGTATTTGACTCAACTACCTGCTAGCTTAGGCATCGTACAGCTAGCTCTCGACATACTTCCTCCTGCTCATTAGGACGTTCGATAATGGACTCGAACGCCTCCGAAAAAGCCAATTGAAAGTCGACTAACTTTTTCAGCGGAAGCCTGGATGCTGTTTCGGCCAATCGTCCTAAATACCAAGCATTTTGGGTAAAAACATTTAGATTACTCTTTTCGCTGCTATCACCGAAATGGTGACCATAGATCCGCGCAGCAGCCTCCAGGTCACTCTTTGAAATACCCCGGGCGTTTAATCGGATCGCTCTCGCATCCAAGAGCACCCGTAGTTGAATCAAAAGTCGGTTTCTAGACTGTAAACTAGCCAATAGAGGGCGCGACTCACTGTTAGTGAAAAAGTGCCGGCGCAGGGCTTCCAGTGTCCACCCTAGTTTGAGAGAGTAAAAAGCATCCGCAGCTTCAAAAAAATCAGTATCACCAAAATTCGGGACGAGGTCTGCCACTAAGCGATCATTTATCGGCTCACTACCTTCACCAGCGAAGGTAACTAATTTGCGTGTCTCCTCTACGATTAAGCGTGTGTTGCAGTTAACTTTACCTATTAACAACTCGGCCGCATCGCGTGTCATACTCACTCCCGCGTTGTCGCAAACTTCCTTAATCAAAGTTGTGCACGTTTCAGCCACATCTTTACCTCCAGTTAATGCGGTAAAATCAGCCGTCTTTTGACACCATTTAAAAAAACTTCGGCGCTTATCAACCGGCTGCGCAGTTATAAGTACGCTGACTGAATTGGCATCTAAGCCTTCGAGTACTGACTTAAGATTATCGAGTAATTCAAGAGTGCCCTGCGCCCGACCAGTTGGACTGTCTGCTAAAAAATTAACATCTTTTAGCCAAACTACCTTGGACTCTCCAAAAAGTGAGAGTGTCTGCACGGCGCTAGAGAATCGGTTGATCGTATCATCGACCTCGGAGACGTTACCCGCGCGTGCGTCTAATACCTCTTTAGAAAGCTCGTCGCTGAGCTTTTCCGTATGTTCGGCGAACCAAGCTTTACCCTTCTCTGAGACTAGGTAGTCGTCGTCTCCGCAAATAAATGTAAAAGGCTTGGCTGACATATAATTTCTTAGTCTCTAAAGCTATTCCTTTCGGGGCAAGGCGTAAGCTTAACGGCTTTTAGTACCCGTTTACTAATCGCGCTCCCCACAACTAAGGAATTCTTCAACTTTGTTCTCACGCAGTTTACGCCGCATCCAATCGAGCGCTGCATGAACAGCGCGAGCTTTAACATCTAGTCGGCCACCTGTGTAGCGTACGCTCTTACACCACACACCAACTGGCGAGTGATAACCTAGGTGAATTGTACCAACAGGGTTTTTCTCATCGCCGCCATCAGGGCCTGCGAAACCAGTCACACTAAGTCCATAGTCAGATGATAGCCCCTCGGATATACCAGACGCCATAGCAATAGCACACTCAGGGCTGACCGCTCCATGCTGTTCGAGAATCGATTCAGGTACACCAACTTGAGAGACTTTAACATCATTTGAGTAGCAGACGACTCCGCCGACAAACACTTTAGAAGCACCTGCTAAATTAGTAAACGAATCGCAGAGTAATCCGCCTGTGCAGGACTCGGCAATGGCCAGACTGCGGTCAAGGGCACGAAGCTCATGTAATACGACCTTGGCTAGGGAACATCTCCCAAAGCAGACAAAGTCCTCTCCCAATAACTCCCGTGCTTCCTGTCCAATGGCCTCAATCTGCTCCATCCCAAGTAAATTATCGCGCGAGCTTAAACGTATATCTACGATCCCATAGTGCACACAAAAAGCCAGATTAAGGCTAGGATGAGCCTCAATAATAGGCTGCATTGTTTCTTCGACTGCAGACTCGCCAGCGCCACAAGTTCGTATTTGCAAATAGGCATCTTCCTTGCAAAGCATGCCAAGTGATTTCAACCATGGAATGACCTGCTTTTCAAACATTGGCTTAAGCTCATGACTTGGCCCTGGCAACATGATGAGCAACTTTCCATCACGCTGAAACGCCATTCCTGGAGCAGTGCCGCGCTCGTTATGGAGCACTTCTCCATCTGCAAATCGGTAACACTGTTTACGGTGATGTTCTGCCATGGTACGTCCAATTAGCTCGAAACGTGCCTTAATAGAAGCTTCTATTTCAGGCTCAAATACGAGTGTTGCCCCTAATGCTTCAGCAACATTCTCGCGCGTCATATCGTCTGAAGTCGGGCCCAATCCGCCGGTTGTGATGACGACATCTGAATGCTCCCAAGCATCTAGGAACGCTTTTCGAATTTCGCTAGCCGAATCGGTAATAACTCGACTACGCAATATAGGAAGGCCGCAACGAGATAACTGGGCACCTAAGTACGTTAAGTGGGAGTTGTCACGTATACCGACGAGTAATTCGTCTCCAAAGTTGATTACTTCGACAATTGGATTTTTAGACATAATAGTTGGCAGGATTAAACAGAACTTTATACTAAGTGCAAACTCTATAGCTATTTCAAACAATGTCCCCAAACGAGAAGCCACAGCTGAAAGAAAAAGTGCGCCGCCTGCCGCACAAGCCTGGAGTATACCAAATGAAGGATCGTCTCGGTCAGACAATTTACGTAGGCAAAGCTAAGGATCTAAAAAAGCGAGTTAGCACCTATTTCCAAGCATCGCGCAAGATGGCAATAGCGCAGCCCAAGGTACGAGCTATGTTAGATTTGATCTACGACTTTGATATTATAATTGTTAAATCTGAGGCGGAAGCACTTCTATTGGAGGGGCAGTTAATTAAGAAATATAAGCCGCGTTACAACACAGACTTTACCGACGACAAACGTTTTTTGCTAGTACGCGTCAACCCTAGAGAAGCACTCCCGCGCTTTCGACTGACGCGCAATCGAACGGATAGAAATTCACGCTATTATGGCCCTTTTGCTCACTCCGGACACTTACGCAAGACACTATCAGAACTACGCCGCCGCTTCGGAATACTACTCAGCGACGCTTCACCGATAGAGTTAGAAGACGGACGCTGGCGCCTCTATGATGACGCAAGAGCCGAGATTTACGGACAGGCCAACGAATTAACTACAGAGCAATACAAGGATCGACTCGATGCAGCCTGCGAGTTTCTCGAAGGTAAAGCCCTTCAATGGCTAGCTGAACTAAAAGTTGATATGAAGACGGCAGCTAAGAACCGTAATTATGAGCAGGCAGCTACCTTACGAGACCGAATCGACGCTCTTGAGCGTACTGCCAGCCGAACGCGGAAATTCGAGCGTAACTTGGTAGGTACTTACAACCATAGAGAGGTAGTAAAGAGCCTCCAAGTTAAACTTGGATTAGCGCAAGAGCCCCGCCGAATGGAATGCTTCGATATCTCCCATATCTCAGGTAGTTTTTGCGTCGCTTCAATGGTTGCCTTTGAAGACGGGCATCCCGACCGCAAAAGCTATCGCCGCTTCAAAATTAAGAGCTTTATTGGTAACGATGATTTTAGGGCGATGGAAGAGGTAGTAGGACGTCGCTACCGGCGACTTTTTGAAGAACATAAGCTCTTCCCAGACCTAGTTATAATTGATGGAGGTGCAGGACAAGTCACATCAGCACTCAAGGCATTTCTTGGGCAGAATCTAGAGCCACCCGAAATAATCGGCCTCGCCAAGAAAAATGAAACTGTAATCTTTAGTGACGGGCGTGATTCGCTCAACCTACCCCATCACGACCCCGCTCTTCGACTACTTCAACATATCCGGGACGAAGCCCACCAATACGCAAATAGCTTTAACGCAGAACTACGTAGTAAACGCCTTCGTGAATCGATTCTCGACGATTTTAAGGGTCTAGGTACGAAAAGAAAACAACAACTGCTTCTACATTTTGGCTCCATCGAGAAACTAAAAAAAGCAAATATTACAAAACTCACTCAAATAGATGGTATTGGAAAACTTACGGCCGAGCGCTTAGTAGCATTTTTAAAGTAGAGGCATCCACGCCTAAACCTTCGCATAGGCCTTCGCATATTCCTTAGCAAAATAGGTCAGTATTATATCGGCGCCCGCACGTCGAATGGCTAAAAGTGACTCGTCTCGGCAACGTTCTAAATCCAGCCATCCCCTTTGCGCTGCGGCGTGAATTTGAGCATATTCACCCGAAACCTGATACGCTGCTAAAGGTAGCTCCGTCTCTTCTCTGACTTCACGGATGATGTCGAGATAGGAGCCGGCTGGTTTTACCATTAAAATATCGGCGCCTTCTTCTTCATCTAGAGCGATTTCCATTAAAGCCTCGCGGCGGTTAGCTGGGTCCAATTGATATGTCCGCTTGTCTAAGTCATGCGTGCACGCAGCTCCTGAACTACCCACCGCGTCTCGAAAGGGTCCGTAATAGGCAGAGGCAAATTTCGCAGAGTAGGCCATTATTGCGGTCCGCTCAAAACCATTTCCGTCGAGCGCAGAACGAATTGCACCGACGCGGCCATCCATCATATCGGAAGGAGCTACTAGATCGACGCCTGCTTCAGCGGCGAGTACTGCCATATCAGTAAGCACTTCAACTGTCGCGTCATTAGCCAGATCCTGTGCACCAGAATCCCAGAGTCCGTCATGTCCATTCAGGGTGTACGGATCGAGCGCTAAATCAGCAACTACTGAAATCTCTGGAACCTCTGTCTTAATCGCACGAATTGCCCGCAATACAAGGGTGTCGGGCTTTAGTGCTTCCCTTGCATCATCAGATTTTAGATTATCCTCTATCTTAGGAAAGAGCGCTACTGCCGAGATGCCTAAGTCGACCAACTCACGACATTCTTTTATAAGGTCTGTGATAGAAAGGCGGAAAATTCCTGGCATCGAATC
The DNA here is from genome assembly GCA_913041275.1 of uncultured Opitutia bacterium. Taxonomy (GTDB): domain Bacteria; phylum Verrucomicrobiota; class Verrucomicrobiia; order Opitutales; family Coraliomargaritaceae; genus Thalassobacterium. The sequence continues at coordinate 23,343 of CAJWHF010000006.1, read as the reverse complement.
TATAGCTTCCGGTGAAGACTCACCGTCTACAACAAAGAGTGGTTGAATCAAATGCCTAGGCGATATCTCCGTCTCACGAACCAAAGCACGTAAAGAACTTGTCCTACGCGTGCGTCTCGGGCGGCGGTTGAGTTCCAATTTAAATATGTCAGACATAAATGTATAAAGACAGGAAATGAGCGAATGTGAAGTTGAAATTAGGCTGCGCTTTATTCATACAAACAGGCCTTACTAAGAATGGAATAAAGTAATACACTGCCAAGCGCTAGGGAGAGTTTACTTGCAGTAACTATCAAGTCTGACCTTGATTACTAATATGTCAGTAGAACTCTACGATACATTTAGCCGCTCTGTGCAAACACTCTCTCCATGGAGTGGAGATAAACTGCGCTTTTATTGCTGTGGGCCGACAGTCTATGGACCTGCACATATTGGCAACTTTCGTACTTTTTTGATACAAGATACTCTCTGCCGCGTTTTGAAGGTCGATGGTACCTGCGTACAGCACGTGCGGAACATTACCGACCTTGATGATAAGACGATTTTTCAATCACAGGCTGAGGGTAAAAACCTGAGCGAATTTACTACCTACTGGAGTGAGAAATTTCACTCAGACTGCGCCGCGCTCAACATGTTGGCGCCAAGTGCCGAACCAAGTGCCGTAGCACACATTCCTCAAATGATTAACCTTGTTGAAAAATTAATTGAGAAAAAACACGCCTATGCTACAGACGACGGTTCCGTCTACTTTCGTGTTAGTTCTTACAAGGATTATGGTCGCCTCTCCCGACTCAATCAGCGCGAACTTAAGACTCAATCCAGCAACTCTGCTGGGCAGGTAAACGACGCGGATGAGTATGACCGTGAATCGGTGACCGATTTCGCTCTCTGGAAATCTCGCAAACCAGAAGACGGGGATAATTACTGGCCTAGTCCATGGGGCGAAGGACGGCCCGGTTGGCACTTAGAGTGCTCCGCTATGGTCCACAGCTCCTTCGACGGCGAAACTATTGACCTCCACGGCGGTGGCATAGACCTCTGCTTTCCTCATCATGAAAATGAAATTGCGCAGTCGGAATGCGCACATGGAAAAGAATTTTGTAAACACTGGTTCCACACTGCCCACCTCATGGTCGAAGGTGAGAAAATGTCAAAGAGTCTGGGAAACCTTTACACCTTAGATGACTTGTGCGCTAAAGGATTTAGCCCGATGGCAATACGCTATACTCTAATTTCAAGTAGCTATCGCCAACAGCTTAATTTCACATTCGATGGGCTTCATGCCTCGCAGAGTGCACTGTCTAAGCTAGAACGTTTTGCTCAATCACTCTTAGATAAAACAGGTGAAGCATCCAAAGACTTCAATGCGACTTACGTCACAGCAGAGACAATCAAAGATTTTGGTCTCCTAGCTAAGGCTTGGGATGCACTGCGCCAGAACCTTAATACGGCCGCTAGTCTTGGCGCCATATTTGGAGTAATAGGCTCTAACCCGGCAGCCTCACTGGACGCTGAAGGTGCTCGTTCCATGCTACGAGCTTTTGGTAGCCTTCTGTACGCACTTGGGCTAGAGCTTTACAAAACCGAAGATAAAATAATAGACGCCCCAGCCGATATCATCGCCTTAGCTAATGCTAGATGGGCGGCGAAACAATCAAAGGACTTCAATAAATCCGACGCCCTTCGTGAAGAACTAATAGAAAAAGGATGGGTAGTAAATGACGAGAAAGATGGGTTTAATTTAGAGTATAGATCGTAAGCTCTGACTTATATAAAAGTAACAAAAAATTTATGCCCACTCCTACTATTAAAGCTTTAGGTCGTAATATTTCTGAATGGGGCGAAGGACCAATATGGGCAGGATCACGCCTATACTACGTTGATATAAAAGGCCATAAACTCATACGTATAGATCCAGATAGTGGCATCGAAGAGCAATGGGATGTAGGCGAACAAATAGGCACCGTTGCGCCCACACACAGAGATAACGAAGTCATCTATGCTGGCTCTAGCGGATACGTTCGATTTAACTTGGAAACTAGAGAGAAGACTAGGCTCGCGGATCCCGAGTTTGATTTACGGAAAACAAACCGTTTTAACGATGGGAAATGCGATCCAGCAGGACGCTTCTGGGCAGGCACAATTAGTATGAGCAAAGAGGAGGGTACGGCTAATCTCTACTGTTTAGAAACGAATGGAAGCTGTGACCTTAAGCTATCCAAACTAACAAATTCCAATGGTCTTTGCTGGAGCCCCGATAGTAAAATTATGTATCATATTGATACTCCAAAGCTAGCCATATATTCCTACGACTATGACATTACCAAGGCAGAGATCTGTAATCCACACTTAGCCATCGACACTAAAAAGCATGGTTACGAAAGCTCACCTGATGGCATGACAATCGATTCTGAAGGAATGCTTTGGGTTGCTTTCTGCCACGGTGGTTGCGTAGTGCGTTTCGATCCGCTAGAGAATAAAGAACTGCAACGAATCGACCTACCCTGCATCGAGACCACGTCCTGTACATTCGGTGGGGATAAGCTGGATCGACTCTTTGTAACCACTGGCATTAAGCCTAATTTGGTAGAAGCCGACGCCGGAAAGGTATTCGTTATCGACGGGCTAGGAGTTAAAGGTCTTCCAACATCTACTTACTGCGCTTAATTCAGTAGTGATAATATAATTTATAAAAACTTGTTATAAAACCACTTGCTTAATAATCCATGGCGAGGCGCTACAAACATAATAAGGGCAAATAGTAGTCCAGAAACTACTGCCATCATACCAGAAGTTGAGGTATCATCAAAGCCGAACCAACTAGGTACGACCAATGCACTGATGTGGCCGAATAGCGCAGAGGCGCAGGCGAAAACCACGCTTAGCACCACCATAATCCAGAGGCGATCTGTCAGTAAGAGTGCCGTCGCAGGAGGCACAATAAGCATCGCAATTACAATAATACTTCCAACTGCCTCAAAGGCAGCGACTGTCGTGACCGCGACTAGGCTCATCAATAAGTAGTGAACCAAGTTGGAATTAATGCCCATAGTCGTAGCAAGTTCAGGGTCAAAAGAAGAGATCCGAAGCTCTTTAAAAAACGATATCAAAAAGCCTAAATTAAGCACAACTATTGCACCCAGCACTAAGGCAGCTCTAGGCACATGAAACTCTAATCCGAAAAGTGTCGGCCGCCAAATCACATCGAGAGGAGTTAACTCGATCGCTCCATAAAGTACACAGCTAGGGTCGAGGTCGACATGGTCAGCAGCCTGTACGATCAATAATAGTCCGATGGCAAAGAGCGATGTAAATACGATTCCCATCGATGCGCCCTCATCTACCTTACCGAAGCGGCTTATCCACTGAGTGAAAACCGCTGTAATTACGCCGACTAATGCCGCGCCGATGAACATCGCTAAACTGGTACGGGCACTAGTAACTAAGAAAGCAAGAGCTAACCCCGGCAGCACGGCATGGCTAATCGCATCGCCCATCATGCTCATTTTGCGCAGTACCAGAAAGTTCCCCAGTAAAGCACAGGATGTTGCGGCCAAGGCCCCAATCACCACAATCCATGTGTCTATTGTATACCAGCTCATAGTATCAATCACCTAATACAATCGGGTGCGGGCTATTAGGAACAAGGCTACCAGCGCTCTGGTAAGTCTGCAGTTTGCTCTCAAGGCTCTTTACTATCTCTTCACCGAGTACATGTTCGACTCTGTCAGCATCACGATCCACACGACTAGTCGCAACATCTGCATATTCAATTAAGTAAAGCTCCCAGAGTCGGTGATTTCTAGTCATTAAGGCGGCTTCTTCTAAACCAATTTTAGTTAACCGAATTGACCCATCAAAAGTGGGTGTCTCGATCAATCCCTCCTTACAGGCACGACGAATATAGGCTCGTAAATGGGAATCCGTCCACGTACGGCGCCCTCGTATCTGTATTAGAGGAACGGCACGCAGGACAAAGTCACCCTCCGGGCGGATGCCTTCTAATATCTCGTAAAGTGCGCGTAATAAATGCTGTCGCCCCATACGAATCTTTAACTGCTTCAACCTGAGGTGACGAATCAACAAACCGCGTTCACTTCCAACTAACATACTTACGATAAAGAAAGTCGTCGCGACTAGTACAATAACCGCGCCCGCTGGAAGCCGCGGAAAGAATGCGCTTAGGCTAGCTCCCAGCCAAGCACTGACCCCACCAATTAGAGCCGATAGTAATAACAGTCGGTCGAGTTGATTAGTCCAAAAACGCGCGGCAGCAGCGGGCGATATAAGAAATGAGATAATAAGTATTAATCCAACCGCTTGCAATCCAGTAACTGTCACAGCTGTGACAAGGGCAAGCAGTAGTACATCAAGATATCTAACTCGCCACCCAAGCGCCCCAGCAAAACCCTCGTCAAAACAAAGTAGACGGAACTCTTTAAATAAAAGAAGCGTGCAGACAAGCACACAGAGCGTGACTAACAAGAGGATCCGAAAATCGCTCAGAACCATCGACGCTGTCTTACCATAAATGAATGATTCTAAGCCGGCTGAACTGCCTTCGGGCATATTTTGTATCAATCCAAGTAAGGCTACGCCTGTGCCAAAAGATACACTGAGCACGATTCCCATAGCTGCGTCGTCTTTGATTCGCGTGTTATTACGAATAAAAAGAACTGCCCAACAACCAAGTAAGCCAGTAATCGCTGCCCCACTAAGGAGAAAATGTAGTGACTTACCATCACCTCCTAGCGCTACGGCTAACATAAAAGCTAAAGCCACTCCCGGCAAGGTAGCATGTGAGAGCGTGTCGCCCATTAATGAACGTTTGCGTAAAAGAAGAAAGCCACCCATCAAACCACAGGCGCAACCCAAGAGCATAGTTGAGAGAACAACCAGTCGTGTATTATAATCATGCAAAAATAATACATTCCATATGTCGGCGAGTTCAGGCATATGGATTACTTGATTAATTCCTGGCTATTTCATTAGCCGCTTGAGTGAGGAGAGTCAGTTTACCTCCATAAGTTCGTCGCAAGTTATCTTGATTAAAGACTTCTTCTGTGGGGCCAGCAGACACAACACGCATGTTAAGTAGGACAGTCCAATCAAAATACTGAGAAACCGTAGATAGATCGTGATGAACCACAATAACTGTCTTCCCAAGTTTCTTTAGATCTTTAAGCAACTGAACGATGGCACGCTCAGTCGCAGCGTCGACAGAAGAAAAGGGTTCGTCCATGAAATAAATATCCGCATCCTGTACCAGTGCACGAGCTAGAAAGGTGCGCTGCTGTTGCCCACCAGAAAGCTGACTGATTTGGCGATTCGCATAATCGACTAGACCTACTCGATCGAGCGCCTCCATTGATAGAGCCTTCGAACGCTTACTAACGCGGCGCATCCAACCGAGTCGCCCGTAAGTTCCCATGGCTACCACATCGAGTACACTGACAGGAAAATCCCAGTCTACACTCTCGCGTTGCGGTACATATCCCACACGCCTGCGCTCTTTATGGTAGGTTTTTCCATAGATCATTACCTCGCCCGATGTCCTCGGAACAAGATCTAAGCAGGCCTTAATCAATGTGCTTTTTCCTGCACCGTTAGGTCCGACAATGCCGACCAAATACCCTTTAGGTATAGACAGATCAATGTCCCATATTACTGGTTTACGGTTGTAGGATACCGTTAAGTCCCTTATGGTCAACGGCTGGAGTGATAGGTCTAATTCCAAATCTTTTTCTTTTATAATAACCTTATTCCTTGTGTTCATTTCGAGGGAGAAGATACCAAAAAAATCTTTCCTAACGAAAGCCCTCGGCGACTCCGCCCAAAGCATTCACAATAGTCGTAACGTTGTGATCAATCATTCCAATATAAGTACCTTCGTAGCTGCCAGGTTGGCCCATTGCATCCGAATAAAGCGACCCACCTATAAGCACATCATGGCCTCGTGCACGAGCACCTTCAACTAGAGCTCGTACATTTTTGTCAGCTACCGAGGTCTCAAAAAATATGGCAGGAATTTTTCGACCTACAATAAAATCGACCAATTCCTCCAAGTCGTGCACTCCTGACTCCGACTCCGTGCTAACCCCTTGGACTCCCCTCACCTCGATACTGTAAGCTTTGCCCATATACTGGAAAGCATCATGAGCGGTAACAAGCACCCGCTGCGACTCAGGTATGGTAGACATCGCGGCCTTAACGTACCCATCGAGAGCGCTTAATTTCTCGATATAAGCAGATGCATTGGATTTGTAAATTTCTGCATTACTTGGATCAAAATCAATCAAAGTCGCTAATACTACTAACACCGCACGCTGCCAACCAGAAACATCCATCCAGACATGAGGATCCGTTCGCCCAGAACCATCAGGCTTATCCACAAGATAATCAGTGTCTTCCAAGATAGCCTCTGTGACTGCTTTAACCTTCTTCCCACTCGTCGCGACGCTCTCAAGTATATCGGTCATCTTACCTTCTAGTAAGAGTCCATTATAAAAGACGACATCTGCCTGAGTAAGTCTAACTACATCTCCACGCGTCGGCTTGTAGACGTGCGGATCTACACCCTCACCAATCACACTCTCAACCTGTGCATACTCTCCTGCTACATTTTTCGCAATGTCCGTGATCATACCCACCGTACAGACTATTTGATATCGGTTACTGGAGACATTTGCTGAATCATTCTCTTGTTCAGAGCATCCAATAACGAAAAGTCCAGTAAGACAAATAGAGACAATACTAAAAAAAGACTTATAAAAGTACATACTTTGAATATTCAAAGTATGTAATAGACTGTCAAGTACGTAGGCCCAGCGATGAAAAGGAATAGAACGATTTTTAGGCTCTAATTACTGCGGCTACGACCGGAGAGAACTTCAAGTAAATACTAAAACAAAAGGCCAATACCTAATCGGGTACCGGCCTTTAAAAATTTATTACTTCGCCAACTAGGTGGCGTTGCTTTCTTTGGCTTTCTCGATCAATTGCAAAAAGGCGGCCTCGTCATGGATAGCAAGTTCTGAGAGCTGCTTTCGATCCATATCAATTCCTGCAGCTTTAATACCACGAATAAAACGACTATAATTTATTCCGTTGTTACGGCAAATCGCGTTAATACGGACGATCCAAAGTTGACGAAATTCAGATTTCTTTTTTCGACGATCGCGATAAGCATAAACTTCCGCGCGATCAACAGCATCTTTCGCATAGCGAAAAAGGCGGGATTTATTTCCGAAATAACCCTTGGCTTTTTTCAGAACTTTCTTGCGACGAGCGAGCGTCGCGGGACCATTAGTGGATCTAGGCATGTTAAGGTTTCTCTTTTTTAGTAGCTGCCGGGTCGCCCATTTTCATGTTACCCGGTGAGCTGAGTTGTGGTTGTTTAAACTACTTTGTAGATAAGGTGTGTCAGTCGATTCGATTTATGCGAAAGGCAAGCCACGGATTAGATTAGCACGTTGCCCGTCTGCGACGAGTTTACTGCTACCTGCACGGCGACGTTGCTTGACACTTTTATTGCGCAGAAGATGGCGGTGACCCGGCGTGCGGCGAAGCAACTTGCCTGTTCCGGTCTTCTTAAAGCGTTTAGCGATGGATTTGCGTGTTTTCTGCATGAGAAATGAGGAAAGTTTTGGAAGACATAGTTTTCCACCACGCTTGTAAAGGGGAAAAGCGATAAATCTCTATATTGAATCTAGGTTCACATACTAATACTTAGCTCTATCCTTAGATTCTTAAGATCTTTCATATAGTAAAAACGATGATACGAGGTTGAACTTATTACAGCAATTCAACAGCTTTAACCTCATCGACAACTATACAGAAGATCATTCCCCAGTAAACCAAAGTCGTATCGTTGGATCGACTTTAGGCCGCATACGCAAACTAAGCGGGTATCAGAAGCACCATCACGTGCCAGATTTGCATAGCGACGCTACGCAAAACTTTGTCCGTAAGTCAGGGCATTTAGACGTAAAGAAGGCTGCTGATAGCTTATATGCGGATATTCGTAGGCTTTTTGGATATAAAAGGAGAGAATTTGAATACACTTGTGAGGATGGTTGCGCATGCATTAAAACTCCCGACTTTAATCTTCAGATCCGAGTCGACCACTGTACGGACGAAGTGAAGAATTATTCCCTGTCCACAGAAATTACGGCTGTACACAAAGATAGTATATTAGCTGACGAACGTTTTCACGACTGCTTCACACACCAGTGTGACCAGTTAATAGTAGAGTTAGCTCATCCGATTCAGATCGAAGATAAAATTGATGCTATTGAAGACCTTGAGGGATTATCCGATGCCCTAACTTACAGACCAGATTGCGGTTCATTTGAATTAAGGCTACCAAAACTAGATTTGTTAATCGAGGTCTACGAGTCACAGATTACATTTCAGCTCCTTACAATTCGCAATCTTGGTAAACTCATTGATCACAGCCAAAAGGCCTTCGATATTCTAGCTGACTCAGAGATTGGTCTTCGGCTTACGTAGATCAAAATTTCTCATTGCTCTTTTACGAATCGAGAGTAATATATCATCTTCGGAGCCTAATTATAAAGTATGAGCCAAAGCCTAGCCTGGAACCGGAAAGACTTGATCGACGTGGAGTTTTTATCCCGCGCCGAAATTGAAACGATTTTTACCACTGCCACCGCATTTAAAAAAGCGATGGCAGTAAACAACAAGAAACTACCCTATTTAAAGGGAAGAACTATCGTAAATCTTTTCCTTGAGCCGAGCACAAGAACTAGACTCGCCTTTGAGGTTGCAGCCAGTCGCCTCAGCGCAGATACGATCACCGTAACCGGTGATGCAAGCAGCCTTAGTAAAGGAGAAACCCTTCGTGATACAGCTCGTAATATGGAGGCGCTAAAAGCAGATATTATTATCATGCGTCACTGCGCATCAGGTGCACCTAACTATCTTAGCAAAGCAGTCAATATTCCTGTGATTAATGCTGGCGACGGTTCTCACGCTCACCCTACTCAGGCGCTGTTAGATGCTTTCACGCTTCTAGAGAAATTTGGGACACTCGAAGGCAAGAAGGTCACCATTCTAGGCGATATTCTTTTTAGCCGCGTGGCACGTTCAAATATTATTTGCTTACAAAAACTTGGGGCCCAAGTCACAATCGCCGGCCCCAGTACTTTAGTACCAAAGGCCTTTGAAGCCATGGGAGTGACGGTAAGTCACGACTTGAGGAATGCTCTGGAAGGAGCCGATGCCGTCATGCTCTTACGAATCCAACACGAGCGACAGAGCGCGACCCATTTCCCCTCAATTGGCGAGTACACCAGCTCTTTTGGCCTAAATAAAGCACGAGCAAAATGGCTCAAGCCGGGAGCGATTATCATGCATCCAGGACCAATCAACCGTGGCGTAGAGATTGATTCAGAATTAGCCGACTCAGAACATTCAGTGATCCTTGAGCAAGTAACAAATGGAATCGTGGTCCGTATGGCGATTCTACACCTCTGCTCTAGCGCGCACAATAATGAGACCATTCAATTGCCCACCTGAATTTCAAATTCTAAATAAATGAACCTACTTTGGATAAAAAATGGCCGGGTTATTGACCCAGCAAACCAACGCGATGCAGCCGGAGATATTTACGCAGTCGATGGAAATATTGTCGACAGCTTGAGCGAATCACAAAAATCCGATGCTACGGTTGTCGATGCCAGTGGTTTAGTTGTAGCACCTGGGTTGGTCGACATACATGTGCACCTGCGCGACCCTGGACAAACGCACAAAGAAGATATTCGAAGCGGTACTCAAGCAGCTGCAGCGGGAGGTTTCACTTCGGTTGTCTGCATGCCCAACACCTCCCCAGTATGTGATAACGCCGGTACAATTCAGCGCATCATGGATAAGGTAGAGCGCGAGGCGGTAATTCGCGTCTACCCAACTGGTTGTTTGACTCTTGGTATGAATGGCGAGCAGCTTGCGCCGACGGGGCAATTGAAGAGCGCAGGTGTTGTCGCTGTCACCGACGACGGTAAATGTGTACAGAGTAACGAGCTGATGCGCCGAGCAGTTGAGTACGCTAAAATGTTTGACCTGCCTATTATGGATCACTGCCAAGACGCAAGTCTTACAAAGGGTGCTGTAATGAATGAGGGGGAATGGTCACTCAGGCTAGGGCTACGTGGCTGGCCAAAAGCAGCTGAAGACATAATAGTAGCGCGCAACGTCATCCTAGCCGAATTAACTGGCGCTCACATTCACATGCAACATGTCAGTTCGGCTACGTCGGTGGACATCCTTCGCCGCGCATTAGACAGGGGTGCACCCGTAAGTGGAGAAGCCAGTCCCCATCATATTGAATTTATAGACGCAGATATCTACGACTACAACAGTGTTTACAAAATGAATCCTCCGCTGCGCACGCAGGAGGATCGAGAAGCTCTCATTGAGGGACTGATCGACGGAACACTTTGTTGTATAGCAACTGACCACGCACCCCACTCTCCTACCGAAAAGGATCAAGAGTTTGATGCAGCACCTTTCGGCATCATCGGATTGGAAAATTCACTAGCTAGCTGCTTGACCACCCTCTATCACAATAGAGGTCTAAGCTTAAGCAAAGTGATCGGCTTGATGACGCACAAGGGTGCTGATCTTTGTAAGCTCGATGCTGGTACTTTGAGTGTAGGAGCACCTGCCGACATATGCCTGTTTGATCCCGATCAGCAATGGACTGTCGATGCAACTAAATTCTTCAGTAAATCTCAGAACTGCCCGTGGCATGGAAAAACTTTAAAAGGTTCATTAAAAAGTACTTACGTAGGAGGAAAGCAGGTTTTTGACGGCACTTCAATCACCGCGTAAATTAGCTTGATGGAGCCTACGATTGATCCGCCGCTTGTTGTAGCATCACTAGTTTTCTTTGGTATTCTGGTAGCCAGTTTTGTGCTATGGATCCAGCACATTCGACGGCCGAAGAATATCGTCCGAGAAATGACGACTGAAAACTGCGTACCGGCATGGAATATAGGATGGGTTAATTTCGGTATTTTTATTTGCGCTGTGGTCACCGCCGTATTCGCAGTACAAAGCATTGCTTCATCCATATTTTTGCAACCGCCTTCCGAATCAAGTGACCCAATAACACTCACGCCCTCGCTTGCTATCTTCGCAGTACTCTTTCTTCAACTACCAATGCTAGCAGTATTCTACGCTGCCCGCCGATTCTACCCGGGGCATTACGCCAGCGGACTAAACGGAGTCGATCTGACGCATAGCAATGCTTTGCGCAAAGCCGTACCTCTTTTCTTAATGTTTCTCCCCTTGATTTGGATTACCTCAATTATATGGGCCAATGTTCTCAGTGTCTTTCAAGCAGCAGGCTGGGTTGAGGAGATAGAGCAACAAGAGCTAGTTTCCCTTTTGCAAGCTGGCGGTCACCCGGTGGCTATGCTATTACTTGTCGCCCTCGCAATTGTAATGGCACCAATAGTTGAAGAAATCATATTTAGAGGTTGTATCTACCGTTTTCTTAAGAGCCAGACCTCCCTGATGGCCGCACAAATAATAAGTGGCTGTGTCTTTTCGATCATGCACGCTAACTTGCTTTCATTCGTACCGCTCATACTTGTTGGAATTCTACTCGCACGTATTTACGAAAAAACAGGCAATCTGAGAGTCTCCATATGGTTCCACGCCCTATTTAATGCCTTCAGTCTTCTTATGCTCTTTATTACAAGCATGTCCGATGCAATTCCGCATTAAAAGTATAATTTAGGTTATACAGTCAATCACGCGATGTGATCCTTCTCTAGGAGCTATTTTTTACAAGCCCTCAAAAATACGCTGAGTCTCATCGCGCTTCTGTGTAGTCTCAGAGAGTTGCTTACGAGCACCTTCCACTACTTTTTCTGGAGCGCTCTGCACAAATTTTGGATTTCTCAGTTTACCCTCAACAGTAGAAACAAGCTTATTTAATTTTTCTATTTCCTTTCTCAGCCGAGCCTTCTCAGACTCGATATCAAGGCTCTTACTTAAATCTAAATAGATCGAACCAAGCGGCGTAACAGCCGCTGGTGAGCCTTCGACGGATCGGTTGCCCACTGCGTCTAGACTGCCTAGACCCACGAGCGTCCGAATGAGGTTGGAATTTTCTTCGATTACCGACGCGGCTATCTTCTCAGAAGCATAGAAGATGGCAACATCGCGTTTACTCGCTAGATTATATTGTGCTTTTAGTGAACGAGCTTGAGTAATTAATTCCTGCAACTGCGCGGCACGTTCAATAGCGTCTGGATCGACAGGAACGCGCTCTTCGATGGTCCTCGCTAGAATAATAGGTGTAAACTGAATATAGGATATGACTTCATCGTAACCGAGACCATGCCAAAGCTCTTCTGTTATGTGAGGAATGATTGGATTGGACAATTGTAAGACTTGTCTAATCACGAGGTCTTGAATCGCTAGGCAATTATCCCGTAGGCATTCCTCGCCCTTGAGTTTACCTTTTGATGCCTCCACATACCAGTCACAGAAGTCACCCCAGAAAAAAGCATATATTGTGTGGGTAAGAGGAGCGATCTCAAAGTTCCTAAAGCATTTTTCAAGATCGGAAGTGACTTCTTCTAAACGCCCGATAATCCAGTGGTCATAGTCGTCGAAAAGATCCGTATGAATCCGGCAGATGATAGCCTCAAAACTTGAGTTATCAAACATAGGACCTGACATCTGGCGGAAACGAGCAGCGTTCCAAAGCTTATTACAGAAGTTGCGGCCAATTTGGATGCGCTCTTCACTGAAAAGAATGTCGGAACCCGAAGGGGCGATGTCACAGATACCAAAGCGTAATCCGTCTGCACCGTATTTCTCCATTAAGTCGATCGGATCTGGCGAATTCCCTAAAGACTTAGACATTTTTCGCCCCTTCTCGTCTCGAATTAGCCCGTGAATAAAAACATTCTTGAAGGGTATACGCTTAGCAATTTCTTCGTCGGAAAGATTCTTTGTATCATCGCCATAGAGCTCAAGGCCTGCCATAATCATGCGGGCTACCCAGAAAAAGATAATATCAAAACCGGTTACCAGCGTGCTGGTCGGATACCAAAAATCTAATTCTTTCTGCTGCGCTTGCGAAGGCTCGGGCCAACCAAGATTTGCCATTGGCCATAGGTAAGAGGATGCCCAAGTATCAAGAACATCTTCTTCTTGCTCCCAGTTTTCTGAGTCTGCGGGGCCTTCAACGGAGACGTGAATGTGCTCGGGATTTTTGAAATCGATACGGCTGCGCTGTATGCCTTTTTTGTACCATACAGGAATACGATGCCCCCACCAAAGCTGGCGACTAATGCACCAATCTTGGATACCATTTAACCAATGTAGGTAAGTTTTCTTCCAACGGTCCGGGTGAAACTTAATAGTTCCGTTCTCAACCGCTCGTTTAGCCTCTTCAACTTTCGGGTATTTAAGGAACCATTGCTCGGAAAGGCGCGGTTCAATAGGTACATTACCTCGCTCCGAAAAGCCTACAGTATTTTCGTAGGGCTCGCGATCGATGAGTAGACCCATATCCTCGAGCTTCTGAGCGGCTACTTTACGAGCCTTGAATCGGTCCATCCCGTCAAATTCCTCACCAGCCAGTGAGTTAAGCTTACCTTTAGAATCGATTACTTCGATTATTTCTAATCTGTGGCGCAGACCAATTTCAAAGTCATTCTTGTCGTGCGCAGGTGTAACCTTCAGGCAACCAGTCCCAAATTCACGATCCACATAGGTATCACCAATTATAGGAATCTCAGCTTCGGGAAAAGGTCGTCTGACGCTCTTACCGATCAAATGCATATATCGTTGGTCTTCTGGATGAACCGCCACCGCAGAATCACCCATTAGGGTTTCAGGACGGGTAGTGGAAATTTCTAGGTGAGTGATCTCGCCACATGCTTCTACTAACTCGTAACGCATCTTATAGAGGAAGCCATTTTGTGGCTTCATATTGACCTCCTCCTCGGAAAGAGCGGTATGGGTATCGGGACACCAATTAACCATGCGCTTACCACGGTAAATATAGCCGCGTTGGTAGAATTTTACGAATGCTTCGAGTACTGCCCCAGAATACTCTGTATCTAGCGTGAAGCTAGTACGACTCCAGTCGCATGACGCGCCGAGTCTCTTAAGTTGATTCAGGATAACACCCCCTGATTGCTCGCGGAACTGCCAAACTTTTTCCAAAAAGCCGTCCCGCCCAAGGTCGTGTTTACTTTGTCCAGTCGCTTCGCGGAGCTGCTTCTCGACTTTAGTCTGAGTTGCAATCCCCGCGTGATCGGTACCAGGTTGCCAAAGAACAGCCTTACCTTCAAGCCGCGCACGGCGAACAAAAATATCTTGGATAGTGTTGTCCAGTACGTGCCCCATGTGTAGCATACCAGTAACATTTGGCGGAGGTATCATGATCGCGTAGGGCTCACGCTCGGTATCTGCCGATCCCTTAAAGCACCCAGCCTCGAGCCATTTGGCATACCAATTTTGTTCGACTTCTTTCGGTTCGTAGGCTTTGGCGATCTCTGACATTATAAAAATTTAAAAGTTAGGAAAGTGAAGCCAACACGCTGGCTTTCAAGCTTGAAAAAGGCAAAGCGCTTATTGGTCTAGTATGATTAATGAATTCCATCTGGCATATCTATTTTATGGCGCTGGCGACCGCGAAAATAATAAAGGTCCATAAAGCCCTTACTACGGAGCATGGGCTGTATAACATCAAAAAATTGACCCACAGATTCTGGACTATGTGCATCCGAGCCGATGGTCAGCTTGACCCCCATCTCATTTGCCCAGTCTAGAATTACGGGATCAGGGTGCACCTCATAGTCACCTTTTGTAAGTCCACTTGTATTAACCTCCATACACATATCCTCATCCACTACAGCTTGTAGAAAACCGCGGATTACGCTCTCGTGTTCGTTCGGATTAAAATTTTCGACTACCCCATAGGTTCGAATTACATCAGGATGCGACATGCTATCGTATCGACCTGATTGGGCACCATCCTTCAAATGTCGAAAGTAACTTTCTATGCGCTTTGCATCATCATCCACATTGTTCTTTTCGAACCATTGCAAGTAACTCAAACACTGCGCATGAAGAGAGCCGAGGACGAAGTCGAAATTATATTGGGAAAGAATTGTATCCATTAATTCAAGCTCTGACTGATCAGGGAAGACCTCAGCTTCAATCCCGCATAATACTTCCACCCCAAGAGGCTTAGCCTTGATTGCAGTAGCTCTCACTAGCGCAATATAGTTTTCCAACTCATCCCGCTTCATACGAATACCCTCCTGCCCAAAAGCCTCCCAGCTCATTGGAATGTGACAGGTAATAGTAATTAAGTCGATGCCCTGCTCCGCGGCAGCCATAACATATTCGATTGGCTCGCCTACAGCGTGTCCGCATAAAGGTGTATGCATGTGTGAATCTATGCGCATTAGTTTAAGCTTATTAAAGAGATGGTTTCCGTTAAATTATAAAGTAGTGAGGCTTTAGAAAGTTGTTTTTTACAGGGTTTGTGTTAAGTTGTACATGTGGAAAATTTTAACTACCAAAAGAAACTTAAGAGGATTTGGGAGGTAGCTCTTGCCAAATATGAAGCAGGCGATCGCGATCCTAATAATTATTTCTCACTAGCCACGCTGGCAGAATTGGGCGCTATCGGGCTAAATACAATGGATGTGTATGACTATGTGGAGGACTACGTGTCCTATGGAGAACCAGACTTTGAAACTTTTTTATTAGTAAGCTCGGCACGAAAAGACTACCTATTTTTAGCGCAGGAAGGAAATAGGATCACAAAATTAATCGATGGCGCCGCGCTTCCTGGAAAAGACGCGAAAGTCAACGGAATCGTCTGGTTGCCACGTATTATGCACAAAGCTTGGGCAAAACTACGCGGCGCGCTACCCCCTGAGACTATGTATGGCTGCAGCGGCGACCGATCCTTCTTTAAGGAGTACAACATACACCCAGCAGATTTCCTCCGGGTTGCCTGGGCATACGAAAAGGATGAATCAAAGTTGGTAGACTGGGTCATCGCTCAAAAATCGCAATAGTTGACAAGATATAAGAATGAAATAGTTAATATTACATTATGAACATCATCGCATATCTAAAACCTACCTGCGGCTGGAGCATGGGAGTTCGCGCAATAATGAAAAAGTATGACCTCAATTACGAGGATCGAGATATTATAAATAATCCGGATCAATACGCCGAAATGGTAGAAAAATCAGGGCAACCGCTGTCACCTTGTGTTGAGATAGACGGTTCTATGCTTGCAGATGTAAGTGGGGAAGAAGTGGAGAATTACATGCTTAGCAACGGTTTAGTAACAACGACCGCAGAAAAAACAGAAGTCCCTACTAACGCGCCTTGCACCGACGAAGAACACGAGGCGATGCGTTCTAAAACAGTCCGATTCTTTTAAAACAGATCCAGACGCAGATTATTCTTCCATATCCGCGAGCTCTATTTCTAACGCACGCCCAGAGAGTTGGATTTCAAAAAGGCAAAATAACAGTGATCCTAGCATAAGCAAAAGGCTGAGCCCAAAAAGGAATTCACCCGTCACTCTCTGACCCAAAAATAGGCCTACCACAGACAAAATACAGGCAAAAAGGCTCAAGATTCCAAACGACTGCATTCTTCGAATCAACTTTAGTCGAGAGCGTAAGTTTTCAATCTGCCTGCGAACAGCTACACCGCCTTCTGATTTGTAACGACTGTGAAGCGATCTTGTGATGCTAGAGATAGCTAGAAAGCGGTTTGTATAAGCTAGCATGAGCAAACTAACAGCGGGAAAAAGTATTGCAGGGGTCGTCATAGAAATCTCCATCACTTAAGATTATATTTCGAACTATAGCTGCGCAACACTAGAACTCCTAGAATTAGGTCTTGATGTCGCTTGATGCCGCTTGTCTTCTAGTTCATAAATATAGATTCTTTATGAACTTTCACCGTGATCTCAAAAATGTCCTAGTCCTTAAAAACTTATATTTCATTAAGAGAAGATGTATCCACACACCGTAGCACTTCGCTTACGCTTACTTTCCCTGATCGATGACTTCAAAAAAAAAGGAAACCTCACCTAGCATATGCGTCAAAGACCTTACTCGCCAATACGGTGCGCTGACTGCTATAAATAAAGTCAATTTCTCCGTCAAATTTGGCGAGGTAGTAGGCTTTTTAGGTCCTAACGGTGCTGGTAAAAGCACGACCATGCGGATACTTTCTGGGATTATGTCAGCTACATCAGGATCAGCTTGGGTAGGAGGAATATGTGTAGCACAAAATCCTCATGAAGTAAAACGAAAGGTCGGCTATATGCCGGAAAATAACCCACTTCCTGTAGATATGCGAGTTGTCGAATACCTACGCTTTCGAGCCCGCCTTAAGGAAGTTCCTAGAAGTAAGCTAAACGACTGCGTGCAGGAGGCGATGGAGACATGTGACCTTGCTCGTACAGCCCGCCGCAAAATAATCGGCACTCTTTCTAAAGGCTTTCGACAACGAGTTGGTATCGCCGATGCCCTCTTAGGTGATCCAGAGATCATTATTATGGACGAACCGACAATCGGGCTTGATCCACATCAGATTCAAGGAATTCGCAAACTAATCGATAATTTACGAGGTAAACACACAGTTATCCTATCAAGTCACATACTCCCTGAGATAGAACGATCATGCGACCGCGTGATTATCATCAACCGCGGCCGCATTGTTGCTGCTGGCTCAAGCCATGATCTTCGCGAAGAGTTTCTGCCGGGAAATCGATTTAGCCTAATAATCGAAGGTACATTATCCAGCGTGTCCTCTTGCCTAAGTAAGAGTGGTTTCGACGCCGCGATCCTCGAAAGCGCTCGCCTGCCGAATGATAAATTAGAACTTATTCTACGGGTAGAAAAAGGGGGCGCTCAAAGCCTTAGGCTAATTCAAGTACTGAGTGGTCATAATACATTCACTCTTCATAGCCTCGCTCCCCTTGAGCCAACCCTCGAAGAAATCTTCCTTGCTGCCACAAAACGCTCATGGGAAGAAACACTCGAAAACAAGCCTAAGATCAGTGCCTAAATCCTACTTTCCTTAGCCAAATACAATGCGCCACTTTTTTACACTTTTTAAACACGAGCTCCGCATGCTTTTAATCAGTCCTTCTACTTACATAGCAGCGGTACTTTTTCTTAGTCTAATGGGATTTATTTATTGGGCAATCCTTCGCGGCATGGTAAACACCCCATCAGAGACCCTACCCACCGTTCAGTTCTTCAGTGTCTTCTGGATCCCTGTTTTATTTGTCGTCCCATTATTAACTATGCGTAGTATAGCGGGAGAACGTAGTAGCGGAACCTTAGATACACTCATGACAACTCCGACTTCTTTCGTAGCGGTCATAATAAGTAAATTCTCAGGCGCTTATGTTTTTTATATGCTACTTTGGATACTGACTCTCGGATTTCCGCTTCTTACTCAAAAGCTATACCCACATGCTGCAGAAAGCGGGGCTCTTCTAGAGTATGCACCGCTTGCGGGTAGTTTCCTTTTTCTAGCGACAAGTGGTATTCTTTTCATTTCTATTGGTATCTTCTCCAGTAGCGTAACGCGCAGTCAAGTCGTCGCCGGCATGCTCAGCTTTACAACACTTTTTGTAGTCATTATTGGTGGACAACAAATAAGTAATATTGCGGATACAGGCAGTGGTCTTTCATCATTAATGCTAGCTACTGTTAATTATCTGCAGATCTTTGAGCATCTAGATGACTTTTCTAGAGGAATCATCGATACTAGGCCATTCTTCTATTATTCCAGCACTGGGCTCCTCTTGCTTGGTCTCTCTAGTCTTATCAACGAAGCAAAGGCATAATGCAAATTAACCGGTTCAACGAATTTAGGCTAATAAGGCGTTTGGGTATCGCAAACCGCTTGCTGCAGATCCTATTTGGCATTATTCTTATACTAGCACTTAACTTTCTTGCAGCTAAATATTTTAGTAGAATCGATCTTACCGAGTCAGGCACCTATACGCTAGCGGCTGAGTCTAAGGCATATATTCATGAATTAAGCGATGTTGTAGATATTATCGTTACTATTCCGGATAATCCAGAAGTTCCTGAATCTCAGCAAATCCATCAACACCTGCGCAAGCTCTTTAGAGAATTTTTAGCAGCTGGCACAATTGATGGCCAATCCTATATTCGCGTTGAGTATGTAGATATTTATAGGCAGAGAAAGCGAGCAGAGGAGCTCTCCAGCCAGTATAATATCGACCAAGAAAACGTAATTATTGTGGCAATGGGCGAGCGCGTGAGCGAAATACGCCAAGTAGATTTATACGAGGTTAAAGATAATAAGATCACAGGATTTTGTGGTGAAAAAGCCATCACTTCAGCAATTATCGAGGTATCCTCAATGGGCACTGATAAGGTCTACTTCCTCGTCGGTCACGGAGAGATGAGGCTCGACGATGTAGATCCTTTGCGCGGCCTTTCTGAGCTGGAAAATTTCCTGCGTGAGCGCAACTATTCACTAGCCACGCTCGATTTATCTGTTGAGGCCAGAGTTCCAATGGATGCAGACCTAATTGTCATCCCAGCACCACAGGCTAGCCTTCTGCCCGAGGAAGTAGAAAAGCTGCGGCGCTATATGAGTGAGCGCAACGGGCGTATTGTCGTATTCATTGATCCTGGACGCCGTCACGGCATGGAAGACCTCTTGTACGACTGGGGTATACTGGTCGATGATATGGCGGTCCAAGACGATGGGCCCGACTACCGATCTCAAGGCGGAGATCTTATAATACGCCGCTTTGCAGAGCATCCAATCACTAAATTACTTGTCGATTATCAAATCACATCCTTATTCGGACAGCCTCGTCCTGTCCGTACAGATCCTGCCGCACTACGTGATCCTCGGCTAAAAGTAGATCAAATAATAGGCACTTCCGACCAAAGCTGGGCAGAACGCGACTATAGAACACAGGATCCACCTAAATTCGACACGGGGCGCGACTTAAAAGGCCCTATAAGTATTGCGGCTGTTTCGACACGAAGTGCAGGTACGGAATTGGGTATTACTATCCCTGGGGGCAGATTTGTCGTGTTTGGAAATTCAGATTTTATTGCCAACAATCGACTACGCGCATTTGGCAACCGCAGTATATTTTATAATTCCTTGAACTGGGCACTATCACGAAACAGTATGCTCAATATAGCAACAAGGCCACTGCAAAGCTACCAAATTGTGATGAGCGAGCACGACCTAAATAGAAGTCTTTACTACTACGCACTAATCCCGAGCGCTACAGCGCTAATTGGCCTATTTATCTATATCATACGCCGCCGTTAATAACATGCGCCTTAAATTCACACTAATCTTACTTGCTCTTAATATATTAGCTTTTGGATTAATTGCTTACCTAAATAATCAGGGTAAGGAAATTAAAACAGAAAGCAGTACTCTATCGATGCAATTCGGAAGTGAGCTCATGGATGCCGAACGCATTGAACTCCACGGATCCGGCCTAGAATTACCCCGCGTACTCGAGCGCCAAGGATCCACATGGCAACTTATCGAGCCCATGAAGTGGTCTGCCAACTATTTCGCAATCAATCGTATTCTAAATCAACTCCAGTTTTTAGAAGAAGAGGCTTCCTTCCTCGTCAATGAAATCGAGAATACTGGACAGTCACTCGCTGATTATGGACTAGAGAACCCCCTGCTAAAATTGACCATCGTCGACAAAGACGAACGTATTTCTCTGAGCGTAGGCACCTTAACTGAAATAGGAAATAATGTTTACTTACTAGGTCCCAATGAGCGCAGGATCTTCGTGGTTAACCGTCAAGTTATAGATGGCTTAATAATGGACTTAAATGATCTGCGAGCTCGCGAAATCTTTAATATTCCTGTCTTCGAGGTGGATGCGCTCGGACTACAAATTCGCTCCCAAAGCTCAGCAGATGGTAGCTCACTTAAAGTACGCCTTGCACGCAATAATGGTGATTGGAGCTTTGAAGCACCTGTAATTGCTAAGGCCGATCCCGCACTGGTAGATAACACCATAAATATTCTTACTACAGCTAAAGTAGGACGTTTTTTAGAAGGAGATGCGGAAGACCCAGTCCTACTAGGGCTAGAGACTCCTCTCATGCGCGTGACTGTACATGGAAACAGGCGTCGCCAAACTCTCATCATTGGTAACCTAGATGAGCAAGCCGAAGGCAGCCCTAAATACTTTGCTAAACTAGAGAAAAATCCCGCTATCTTCACCGTAATGGCAGAACCTTTCAATGCCCTTCTAGAAGCACAAAAAGAGCTACGTGAGCGTGATTTTATGAAGTTTGATAGCAGCAAAGTCTCCGCTATCAACATCTCGAAAAACGGACAGAAAATTCGCCTACAGAAACTAGAAAGTAGCGACGAAGACTGGCAGGTTTTAGAGAGTAAGGATAATGAAGAAATTAGGCCGTACCGAGCAGACCCAGTCATCATGGATTTGCTCTTGAATGATCTTTCGAACTTACGTGCAAGCAGCTTCGCAATAGATGCGCCTACCCCAATTGAAGATGTTAGCCTAGGCTTTAATCGACCTATTCGTACTGTGAGCTTGAGTTTTGCTGAAGGAGAACCCGTCACACTCACTCTAGCGTATCCTGAAGGCGACAACGAAACCCTCTACGCGAAAACGAATCAAGCTAAGTTTATATATCAGGTAGAACGTCAACTCACACTTAGCATGATACCGCTCGAAGCTCACCACTATCGTAATCGTACGCTAGACAAATTACCAGCAGCTGCACTCGTCAGCTCAATAGAATTGATTGATCTAAGCAATGACCAACGACTAATTAATCTTCAATTGCCTGATAATATTGACTGGATCACATACCTAAATGGGGAGGAATCTAACCGCTCGAGCGCTATTCTTGAAGTGTTGAATTCTGCCGTCAACTTCACAGTAAATAATTATTTGCTAGACTCTTTTACCGGAATTTATTCCGAAGATACGGATCAAGCATACCCGTGGGCTTTCCAGCTTATCGCAACAATCCAGCTACCAGGGGGTGAGAGCAACCGCACCGAAACTCGCGAATACTTTTTCAGTAAGCGTATATCAGGAACTAGACAAATAGGGGGATCAAAAGAGAAAGATGTTGTATTTGAAATCTCACAAGCGCTCATCGATGCGCTTTATGAGATAACAGACGACATGACTCTACCACCAGAGGCAATAGATCAGCCTGTAACTAATCCATCAGATATCGAACCCATAGACATTCCACAGCCTGGGCTTAATTCAGTAGGCTAAGTATCCTTCAAAATCTAGTCATGGCTTACTGCAAAAAACTTAGGCTAGGAAATCTGCTGAAGTTTTTCTTAAATACAGCCTTACTTACGTCCCTTGTACTACAGGCATACATCGGCGGGTGCTTTATAGTATTTGGATACTTATCACTACCGTCCGAGTGGTTTGAACGTGTAATAAAACGAGAGTATCTACCAGAAATAATTCTAAAAATTAACGAGCTTAAGCTATTTCCAGGAGGCAATTTAGCCCTGACGGGAGTCGATGTAAAAGCTGCTAATATTAAGCAATCGCTACTTGTTGCAGATTTAGTAGTGGTCAGTCTCGACTGGCCTAATTTATCCGAGCAACCTAAAGTAAAAGACCTGCTTATTTCCAAGGGCACAGTATTTATTCCTTCGGTTTATTCCCCTGACGGATACCAAAAACCACTATTAGAACGTATGACCCTACGTATTTCACTTGGCGAAGTAGTGGGAAAAATGAACCAATTTGTAGCACTACACGAAGATATACGCTTACGTGGAACATTTGAAACACCAACACATATCGACTCTGACAAGAGCTACGATCTCAGTCAAAAGCTAAAGGTATTCTACACCCAAGCAGCCAATATAATTCAACAAAAAGAACAGATTAACTACTTTGAATCGCCGACTATTACTTTTAGTTCGAGGACGATTAATCATGAGAAAAAAGAAATCGATCTACACATTAGCAGCCGTGATCTTAGACACCCTGAAATATTTGCTAAAGATATAGAGCTCTTAGGAAGTTTAGAGCTTACCGGGCTAGAGCCTACACTAATTAAAACAGCACGCCTTAATGCCAAGCACCTCGAAGTGCCTAGCTATGGCTTAATCACCGATAACTTACTTGTAGAGTTCGATCCCAAACAGCTAAATATACTTAAAGACGGTTACTGGCCTTACATTAGGGTAGCTGCAAAGAATCTAGCGTTTGGCCAATTTATATCTAATGCGCCAATTCTAGAAATTGACTTTGGGGAGTAC